>DIRQ01000064.1:0-1074 GCA_002424365.1 Syntrophomonas sp. UBA5432
GCGCTGGGTGGCCCGGCAGACAAAAGCTTCGGCCGTAATACTGAGGCTGCGGTTAAGCTTTTCCAACGGGATGTGCACCTGCAGGCCGATGGCATTGTAGGCCCAAAAACTTTTTACCAGATATATTATTTTGCCGGTATGGGAGGCAGAATATTGCAAAGAAATCGCTGGGACCGCAACCGAGGCTATGATGTATACTGGCTGCAGCGCAGTTTGAAGGACATGGGTTATTATGAAGGGAAACTGGATGCTATTTTTGGACCAATTACTGAAACAGCAGTTAAAAGACTGCAAGCCGCAGCTGGCATTAAAGTAGATGGTGTTGTAGGAGCGCAGACTTTTTACCACCTGGCCAGTATTTGACCAACCTGCTAAGAACGCCGTAGTTACAGCGAGTCACAATAAATCCGGGGGTAGTCCCCGGATTTATTGTGAGGATTGAGTCTTGGATAATTTCTTTTCTAGCATTTTCAAGTTGCTTAAGGCTATGTCACCCTTAAAGACAACCAGGTTTATTTCTTCACTGTTGATGGCCTCCTGTAAGTCTTTGAGGGAAAGATCAGTTTGTTGAGCCAGCAATTTATCCTTTTTACCAGCTACCGGGAGGAGCATTGACCAGGGGGAGAAGATGGCGGCTATCCTATCAGTGGCAGCGTCCCAATCGGCCCGACTGGCTTCCCCCATGGATGACATCACCCCGTACTGTACCTCATAAAATTCTGCCGGAGTGGGTATGGAAAAGATTCGGGCCAACCCCGCGTACTGGCCGTACAATTCAATGGCAGCTAACAAACTTTCTTCCAGGCGCTGGTTACTGATAGCAATGGTCAAATCGTTTAGAGCCAGTTTAAAGTTTTCTCTATCACCAGGAGGTAGCCCAGCCTCTATCGCCTGCGGCTCTAGCTTATTCCAACTCTCATGAATCTTTTTCAGGCTCTGCATTTCTTTTTTCCATTGGGTAGTCGTACTTTGCTGTCCTTCACCACTTTGCCCCGAGGGTGATTTTTGGCTACCCTTTTGGTCTTGCTGGGATTGCCCACCACCACTTGAAGAACCACCTCCCTGGGAACCACC
>DIRQ01000064.1:1295-29822 GCA_002424365.1 Syntrophomonas sp. UBA5432
CCACCCTCAACCCCGCGAGGTGCAGCTTGTTGTAGGGACGGTACTTTTTTCATTCTAGTTTTACGGTCCAGTTCCCCGATAACGGTGGTAATCTCTTTTAATATATCTTCCGTTTCAGGGGGGGCTTTTGGTTTTTGGCTGGTGGGAGACTGTGGCTTTTGGGAAGCTGATTGTTTCTGGCCACAACCACTGGGAACCATTAAAATTATTAATAATATCAGTGTCAGGAACGCTGCCAGGATAGAGGGGAAACGTTTTGGACGCAAATCTGTCACCTCAATTTCTTCAATTTAAGGTTTGGGCATTATTAATTATAATTTCCCTAAAAGCTTTATTGCATGCGAAAATGCCGCGATGTTATTTGAGTTTCCCGTCTTTTGCAAACTAATGGCAGGCAATGTCGGGATTTCCACCGCTTAAGAGAGCTGGAGCTTTTTGCGATTGATGCACGGTTGGAGGTACAAAAGCAGGAGCGAGGCTGTATCGCCCGCTTTCAGATATTCTGGGATGCAACATAGAGGGGACTGGCTGATTTTGTTCCCTTGCTTCTCTCTACACTCCAGCTACACCACCGGAGACGATAAAGGTCATGAGGTCGGCACTACCCGTATCCAGAGGCTGAACCTGCTCTCGGGGGAAAACCAGCAATTGACCGGCGAAGTTATAGGATTGAGGCACATAAACTGATATGTACTCCTCCAGCCCAAATTTAATCAAGGAGTCACAGGTAACAAACCCCAGTACATGGGCACTGCTATCTGGACCCAGCTTAACCAGTACCGGGCGGTTAAAGCTCTTCTTTTCACCGGCAAAGGCGTTAAGCAGGTCTTTAATAGAACCATAAAGCAATTTAACCAAGGGGAGACGGCTCATCAGGCGGTCAAAAATTAGTAATAATTTTTTAGTAAGGAAATTGGAAACCAGGAAACCGGTTAAGGTTATGATAACCAAGGTAGCCAGGAATCCCACTCCAGGAATAACGCCAATACCAGGAATAGGGATTCTTAACAAACCATCCACCTTTATAAATAGTATGTATACTACATATAAAGTTACTACTATGGGTACCATGAAGAGCAATCCGTTAAGAAAATAGTTAGCCAACTTCTTCATATACTTAATCCTTTCAAATTAAAACGAAAAATGCCATAGCTTATAACTTACCAGCTATGGAGCTAAATAGATATATAGTTAGAATCCCAATTAGCAGGAATCCTAATCCAACTGCTACACCCAATTTATTTTCTGTGATAAACGCCTTTATTTTATCTAACACTTTATCACCTTGCTCATATAGGGATATTAAGATTATACACGCTAATAGTTCTACATAATCTTATTTATACCTGCACGGGAGATTACATAATTTTAGGAAAAATTCCGACGATTCTTCTGTTTCCCTTATTATCTGCAGGTAATGAAAATTTTGGCCAGGTTAGGGTCAAACTGGGAGCCGGCATAGCGCATAATTTCCTCCAGGGCCTCATTATGGCTCATTGATTTCTGGTAGGGACGACCATGTACCATGACATCATAGGCGTCGGCAATAGCAAGTATACGTGCGTTAAGTGGTATATCCGTACCCTTTACCTCCAAAGGGTAACCGCTACCATCCCAGCGTTCGTGGTGCATTAGTATAGATTCAGCTATAGGGGACAGGTCAGGGGAGGATAAAGCTATGCGATAACCTATTTCCGGATGTTTCTTAATTATCTCCCATTCCTCGGGGGTAAGTCGGGTTGGCTTATCCAGAATACTACCAGGTATGGCGATCTTACCTATATCATGCAGCGATGCCAGCAGGGTTAGATTATCCATCTCATTTTCCGGCAGAGCCAACGCCTGACCCAACTGAACTACCATTCTCCGCAGACGACTGGTATGTTCACGGGTTTCATGGCTTTTCATCCAGAGGGTTTTTTCCAGCGAGGTGATAAAAACACTGCGATTACTCTTATGCTCCAGGAGCTTATTGCGGTACATGCGGTCTTCAGCTTCCTTAATAATATCCAGGGTATTTTGCCAACTGTATTCCTTGGTAGATACACCCAGAGATATACTAATTTGCAAGGGGTAAGAACCGGCTTTACGGCAACTATTTTTAATCCGCTTATGTATTTTAAGGGCCTCTTCTTCATCAGTTTGGGGAAGCAAAATGGCAAACTCGTCACCACCCCAGCGGGCAATGATATCGTCGTTCCGGCAAGCTTCTTTAAGCAAACTGGCGGTACTGGTTAACAGTTCATCACCATCATGGTGGCCGAAGGCATCATTAACCAGCTTTAAACCATTAACATCACCAATTATAATACTGATAGGTAATTGCCGCTCTGTATCCAGGCGTTTAAGTTCTTCCTCAAAAAATGCACGGTTGTAAAGCCCGGTTAGTTTATCGTGATAGCTTAAATAGCGAATTTTTTCCTCATCCTGTTTTTGCCGGGTAATGTCTCGCACTGACTCGATAGCCCCTGTTTTATTACCCTGCTCATCATATAACGGTGAAGCTATGGCGTAGAGGATAGCTCCTTGCGAATCTATATAAGGACAAAAGGTTTCGGCAGCCAAAGTTTCTTCCCGGATATGTTCTACTTCACCATATTGTTGCCATGATTCTTTGTCGTTGTTCAGGACAATATCTAACAAGGTGGGACGAGGAAGTCCGTAAAAAGGCAGGGCATAGGCATGATTTCCTTTTCCTAACATCTCTGCAGCCTCGACCCCGGTCATATCTTCCATAGCCCGGTTCCAGGCAATAATCTTACCTTCTTGATCAACCACTGCAGTAGCATCAGGGAGAAAACTGATAATATTGGCTAGCAGTTGCTTGGATTGGCGTAAAGCTTGTTCGGCTTGTTTTTGTTCGGTAAATCTATCGTTATTATTCATATTTTCACCCCGTAATCAGCAAAAACATCAACATTAACCCCGGGCGGGCGCTGCTTACTAATCTCTCCATTAACCCGCTGCAACGCTGTCTGCGCCTCTTCCAGGGAGGTAGAGGGGAATAGCACTATAAATTCATCTCGCCCGAAGCGTCCCACCGTATCCATCGACCGAATAGTTTTGGTAATAATATTTGTGGTAGCTTGTACTGGGAACATGATTGCTAATAGAGATAAAGCTAGCAGCAACATTATTCCCGTCAGAGTAAATTAAAACTTTTTAGTTAACCGTCTCAGAATATTTTTCTCCCAGCATATTCTTTTGAGGAAGTCCTGGTTTTTGTCCTATTAAGCATAAAATTACGACAAAGTACCTATTCTATTAGTTGTGACATTATTCCTGCTTATGATGGTAAGAAAGTCATAAAAGTCCAATATAAATGGAGTTAAACTTCTCCAGGCGACAAACAACTAAAAAACCAACCGGGACCATTATCACAACTGGTGGGGCCAAAATCCTATGGCAGAAGCTGCGATTAGATGCGGCAAGCTCATAATGGCAATAGATTGGAGTAGAAAGATATAGTTTTTTGGGTTAGAATCTTTTTCAGAGTTAATCTTAATTGTACTGTGACAGAACTGGTGAAGGAATGAAAGGTTTGAATAAACGCGAGATTGTTTCCATAGCTTTTGTAGTTAGCCTTTTGATTAGTAATATTCTGGCGGTCAAATTAATGGCGATTGGGCCTTTGGTACTTCCAGCCGCAGTCATTATCTATCCGTTTTGTTTTATGCTGGGGGACATTATTACTGAAGTATGGGGTTATAATTATGCTCGTAAGGTAATATTTGTGGGTTTTTTTGCTAATGCAGCTATGGTTCTTTTCAGCTACCTGGGTGGATTACTGCCAGCAGCAACGGCATGGCCTCACCAGGATGCATATATGGCTATCTTTACCATGGTACCCAGAATAGTGGTAGCAAGTTTTATTGCCTATCTACTAGGGGAACTGCTTAACAGCTATTCCCTGGAAAAAATTAAATCCTGGACCGGGGTACGGTTGCTTTTTATTCGTACCATTGGCTCCTCACTTATTGGACAACTAGTTGATACCGGAGTATTTATAACCCTGGCCTTTTACGGTTTAGTACCTAATCAGGTCCTCTTAATTATGATGCTAAGCCAGTACCTGGTAAAAGTAGGATTGGAAGCCGTCGCCGGCACTCCATTAGCTTACCTGATGGTAAACTGGGCCCGGGATGACAGAAGTGATACAAAAATGGAAGACCCAATTCGCTTTAGCTAATCTGGATTTTATCAGCAGAAAGGAGTTGATTAACATCAAAGTTACAGTTAGGCTTTTTGCTACCCTGCGTCAAGGTCGTTTTAAAGAGCAAGTATTTGATTATGAAGAGGGCACAACAGTTGCAGATGTAATTGAACAGCTGAATATACCCCATAAAGAACTGGGTATCGTTTTTTTAAACGGTAAACATACCGAACTTCAAAAAATCCTGCATGATGTGGATATCCTCTCTATTTTCCCTCCGGTTGGAGGAGGCTAATTTTTTATGGAGGGCTTACCAGCCCTCTAATGCCACACTCCTATTACACATTTCTTTAATTCACATACCAATTAAGACCATTTGCATAACAGATATATGTATCTAAATGTTACAATTCCCTGAAAAGTGTGACGCTAACGTTACAACGGTGTTACATTATTTTTGCCTGCAAGTTGCATTATAGGGCTTCTCTATGGTTGGCATGATGTTTGCAACTAGATATAGGCAAACAGTTTTATACCGGGGGGAAGCACCAACAGTCGTAGCAGCAGTTTTTACCTTCCTAATACTATTAGATAAACTAGTTAACTTACCCTCAATTCCCCCCTTTTTAATCATGAAAGGTTTATGATAAACCTCCGGAAAGGTAGAATCAGGGGTTTATCAATAAACTTTTTAGGGAAGAAGGGATAGCGTTATCTTTATGCCGGTTGGAAACGTAGCCAAATAATTTAAACAAGGAGGTGAAACTGGTTTTCTATGGAAAAACCAGGACATTAATGGAAAAAATTTTAGTAGTTCAACCTGAAAAATGCACCGGTTGCCGTACTTGCGAACTTATATGTTCATATACCCACACCGGTGAGGTTAACCCGGCTCGGGCTCGTATATCCGTATTCAGCTTTGAAAAAATTGGTTTTTCAACTCCAGTAGTATGCCAACAATGTACTTCATCCGCATGTATGGCTGTATGTCCGGTAGGAGGTATTTCCCGGGATGATAACGGGGCCATGACAGTTAACCATGACAGATGTCTACGTTGCAAGATGTGTGCTATTGCCTGCCCTCTGGGAGCTACTCTCTACGATTATGTTGAAGATAAGATGGTAAAATGTGACCTCTGTGGTGGGGACCCCGCCTGTGTTAAACTGTGTCCCTCCGGTGCTATTAGCTACCAGGATGCTAATGCCGCCAATTTTGCAAAACGTAAAGAATATGCTGCCAGGTTCAAAGATGTCTACGAGGAGGTGGGCTAGGTTATGTATGGATGGATAGGAAATATGATACGGGTAAACTTAACCGATAAGACTATAAAGTTAGAAAAACCAGATAATGATGACTTGAAAAATTATATTGGTGCTCGGGGTCTGGGAACAAGACTTTACACTAAAGAGGTTGACCCTAAGATAGATCCCTTAAGCCCGGAAAATAAAATGATATTTTTAACTGGTCCCCTCACCGGTACCCTGGCCGGATCAGGCGGACGTTTTAATGTAGTTACCAAAGGCCCCTTAAATGGGACTATTGCTGCTTCCAACTCCGGTGGAAACTGGGGCCCGGAGCTGAAATTTGCTGGTTATGATGGCATTATCTTTGAAGGGTGCGCAGAAAAACCGGTATATCTATGGATTAACAACGATCAGATAGAGCTGCGCGATGCTGAAGACCTCTGGGGCAAGGATGCTCATGATACTACTGATCTGGTCAAGGCTGCTACTGATGAAGAAGCTAAAGTAGCCTGTATTGGACCAGCTGGCGAGAACCTGGTCAAATTTGCCTGCATTATGAACGAATATAATCGTGCTGCCGGACGTTCCGGAGTAGGCGCAGTTATGGGCTCCAAAAACCTGAAAGCTGTTGCCGTGCGCGGTACCAAGGGAATTAAAATTGCCGATTATGAAGGATTTTTAAATGCTATTACCGATACCCGGGCCAAACTGAAAGCCCATCCGGTAACTGGTGCGGGACTGGCTGCCTATGGCACTAACGTACTGGTTAATATATTAAATGAACATGGTGGCCTGCCGGTTAAGAACTTTAGTGAAGCCGCAGTTTATCCTAATGCGGAGAAAATTTCCGGCGAATATCAAGCGGAGCATAACCTGATACGTAACAAAGGTTGTTTTGGCTGTCCCATCGGCTGTGGCCGGGTCAGCAAGAATAAAGTTAACTTTAAAGGCATAGGGGAAGGCCCTGAGTATGAAGCTACCTGGGGCTTTGGTTCTAATTTGGATATAGACGATTTTGAAGCTGTTTCCAAAGCTAATTTCCTCTGTAACGAATTAGGGATGGATCCTATTACCATGGCAGGTACTATTGCCTGTGCCGTAGAGATGGTAGAAAAGGGATTTATTCCTCGGGAAAAGGCTGACCTGAATTGGGGCGACACTGAAATGCTGGTAGAAATGACCCGCAAGACCGCCTACCGTGAAGGTTTCGGCAATGAACTGGCGGAAGGTTCCTACCGCCTGGCCGAGAGTTATGGTCATCCCGAATATTCCATGACCGTTAAAAAACAAGAACTACCGGCCTATGATCCCCGGGGACAACAGGGTATTGGCTTGAACTATGCCACTTCCAACCGGGGTGGATGTCATGTTCGCGGTTATATGACCTCCCCTGAGGTACTGGGTATTCCGGAAAAGGTAGATCCGGATGCTATCGAGGGCAAACCGGGTCTACTGAAGATATTCCAGGATCTTACCGCTCTGGTCGATTCCGCTGGAATATGTTTATTTACCACCTTTGGTATAGGTTTACCGGAAATAGCTGAAGAGCTGCGTACAGCCACCGGTTTGAATCTTAGTGATGAAGAGTTCCTGTTAGTTGGCGAACGGGTATGGAACCTGGAAAAGGTATTTAACCTGCAAGCCGGGTTAAGCAAGAAGGACGACACCCTTCCGCCTCGACTCTTGAACGAACCGATGAAAGGCGGGCCTCATAAAGGTCATGTAGTACAGCTTGATGAGATGCTGACGGAATATTATCAACTCCGGGGCTGGGATGAGAATGGAGTTCCGGGTCAGGCTAAACTGAATGAACTTGGTATGACCGATGTAGCTATCTAAATACGATTAAAAGCTTCATTAACTGTATCACCTTCCTTTAATAGCTGCCATCTTCCCTCCATGGAGAAGGTGGCAGCAATTAATAAAAAGGAGGCTTTATTGTTGGAAACAGATGCACTAATTACAAACGAGAGCGAAGAATTAGATGCCATAATAAATAAATATCCGGGTGAAAAACGTTATATCATGGCCATCATGCACGATCTTAGCCGCCATTTTAATTATTTACCACGTCCGGCCTTGGAGGCTACCGCCCGGCATGCCGGTGTACCGTTCAGCCAGGTTTACAGTATGGCCACCTTTTATAAGGCGTTTAGTCTGGTTCCCCGGGGTAAGGTACACTTTAAGGTATGTGACGGAACCACCTGTCACATCAAGGGCTCCCAGATTATCATTGATGAGATTTACAGCAGGCTGAACATCAAACCTGGTGAGACTACTGCGGATCTCCAGTTTTCCCTGGAGACGGTCAACTGCATTGGTGCCTGTGCCCTGGCTCCGGCACTACTGGCCAATGGCAAGGTTCACCCCCGTTTAAATGCGGCCGGTGTCAGACAAGTAATTGCAGAGTATGGAGGGCCTGAATATGGGAAAAAAGAGTAAGAAAAAACAGGTTCTGGTCTGTTGTGGTACCGGCTGTATAGCCAATGGTGGCCTCGACGTATATCAGGCCTTTAAGAATAACCTGGGGGAACTTTTTGAGCTTGCCAGCAGTGATGATATCAAGGCTACCGGTTGCCATGGCCTTTGTTCCAGCGGTCCGTTTGTACGTATTTTACCTGATGATATAACCTATTGTCAGGTCAAAGCCAGCGATGTTGAAGAGATAATAGAAAAAAGCATAAAAAACAATGAATTAATAAAACGGCTGCTATATCGCGACCCCCAAAGTAAGAAACGGGTGCAAAACCTGGAAAAAGTCGCCTTCAACAGTATGCAATTGAAAAAAGCTTTGCGCAATGTAGGCCTAATTAATCCTGAATCTCTGCAGGACTATCTAGATCGGCAAGGTTACCAGGCACTGCGTAAGGCTCTTAAGATGAAGCCGGAAGCAGTGGTAAAGGAGATTATTGATGCCGGTTTACGTGGCCGTGGTGGTGGCGGGTTCCCTACCGGACTAAAATGGAAAGCATGTCAGGCTACAACTTCCACCCCGAAGTATATTGTGTGTAATGGGGATGAAGGTGATCCGGGTGCATTCATGGATGAAAGCATTATGGAAGGTGACCCCCACACCATACTGGAAGGTATGTTAATTTGCGCCTATACGGTAGGTGCTTCCAAGGGTTTCATTTATGTTCGGGATGAATATGCCGGTTCAGTAACGGCCCTCACCAAGGCTATTAGTGATGCTCGGAAAAATGATTTCCTGGGTGAAGATATCCTGGGGTCGGGTCTGAATTTTGATATAGAAATAGTACGAGGCGGGGGAGCCTTTGTTTGTGGAGAAGAGACTGCCCTCTTAGCATCTATTGAAGGAAATGTTGGTGAACCTTGGGATAAATATGTTTTTCCCACGGAAAAGGGATTATGGGGACAACCAACGGTAATAAACAATGTTGAGACCTGGTCCAATGTTCCGTTAATTCTGCTGGAGGGGGCCAAAAAATTTGCTTCTACCGGTACCGCAGGAAGTAAGGGAACCAAGGTCTTTTCCCTGGTAGGTAAAGTTGTAAATACCGGTCTGGTAGAAGTCCCTATGGGAACTTCGCTACGTGACATAATCTTTACCATCGGGGGAGGGGTCCCCGGTAAACGTAAATTTAAAGCGGTACAAACGGGTGGTCCCTCCGGGGGCTGCATACCCGAATCCCTACTCGACCTTAAGGTTGACTTCGACTCGCTGAACGAGGCTGGTTCTATGATGGGGTCGGGCGGCATGATTGTTATGGACGACCGCACCTGTATGGTTGAGGTTGCTCGCTATTACCTGCAGTTTCTAGCTGGAGAATCTTGCGGTAAATGTGTTCCTTGCCGTGAGGGTATCAGGAGCATGCTGGAAATTTTGGAACGTATCTGCAATGGTCAGGGTTGCCTGGAAGATCTGGATTTATTGGAGGATATCGGGGAATCAGTTAGAACGGCCGCTCTCTGTGCTCTGGGACGTACTGCTCCTAATCCGGTACTATCTACCATCAAATACTTCCGGGATGAATACCTGGAACATATTGTTGACCACCGCTGCCCCGCCGGTGTATGTAAAGAACTTAGCGAGTTCTACATTGATGCCGAGCTGTGTAACGGCTGCGGCTTATGTTCGAGAAACTGCCCGGTTGATGCAATACAAGGGGAAAAAAAACAACCTCATGTTATAGATAATAGCAAATGCATCAAGTGCGGAGAATGTATAAATGAATGCCAGTTCCTGGCGGTAAAAGTAAGGTAAGGAGGGTAGGGATAATGAAAATTCTTATTGATGGTATAGAAATAGAAGCTCAATTTGGTGAAACTATTCTGGAAGTAGCCAGAAGGACTGGGATTCATATTCCCACCCTGTGCTACCATGAAGCTTTTGGCGGTCAGGGCAGTTGCCGTTTTTGCATGGTGGAAGTGACCAAAAACGGTTCCAGCCGTATAGTAGCTTCCTGTACCTATCCGGTTAATGATGGTATAGAAGTAAAAACCTCCACCCCGCAGATAGATAAAATCAGGCGTAATATTGCCATGTTACTCTACAAACGTGCTCCCAACAGTCTGTTTATGCAAACCCTTTATAAGGAGCACCTATGTACGGAAAACAATTTAGTGGAAGACCCGCATGAGAAATGTATTCTCTGCCGTTTATGTGTTAATGCCTGTGCCACAATGGGAGCAAGTGCCATATCCACGGTTATGCGTGGAACCGATAAACGGGTTGCCACTCCCTATGACGATGCCTCAGCCGTCTGTATTGGCTGTGCTGCCTGTGCCGAAGTTTGTCCCACCGGATGTATTGAAGTGCAGGAAGATAATAATATAAGAAGGATTTGGAATCAGGATTTTACCTTGGTGGCTTGTGAAGAATGTGGAAAGAATTTTGCTACCCGGGAACAGTTAGCCTATATTATGGACAAAAGCAAGCAGGATGCGCCTGCAACTGAACTGCGGTTCTGTGAGAATTGCCGGCGTAAAGTACTTGCACGGAAGTTAGAAACATTTAACGGTTAAGGTGGAGGAAGATATAAATGGCCTTTAACCACAACTCCAAATTTTCGGAGATATATATGGCCTGGGAAAAGGCTGTCAATAGCGGGGAAATTGAACGAAATATTTTACGGCCGGAAATAGCTCAATCATGGATTAGGTGTTACAAGGCTGGGGTTGATCCTGGTTATAAAGGGATTAAGCGTAGATTTCTGTCCCCGGCGGCTATGGAGCAGACCCTGGCTGAACACCAGGAATTGATTGAGGTAAGCAGGCCTTTTATGAAAAATTTATACTCTTTGGTAGCTGGTTCCGGCTTTATTGTCATACTCTCAGATCAGGACGCCAATCTATTGGAATCCCTGGGTGATCCCGAAACCATGGAGATAGCTGAGCGTAATGATTTAGTCAAAGGGGCCAACTGGGCCGAAGAAGAGGCAGGTACCAATGGTATTGGCATTGCTCTGGTAGAGCGTAAACCAGTTCAGGTTTCCGGGCCGGAACATTACTGTAAAGGGCTTCATTTTTGGACCTGTTCAGCAGCCCCTATCTTTAACGAAGATCATAAGATAATTGGTGCTTTACAATTATCAGGGCCTGCTGAAAATGCCTTTATACACACCCTGGGAATGGTAGCTGCCTGGGTAAATGTAATCGAGGAAGAGTTACGGCTGATAAAGAATAATAATGAACTGGCCTGCATGAATGACCATTTAACCTTCATTATGGAGTACATGAAGGACGGCATTTTAATTGTTGACCGGAATGGTATCATAACCCAGGCCAACCCTGCTGCCTGCCAGTTATTTAATCTTTCCCAGACAGAGCTGCAGGGAAGTTCTGTTAACGAGATTACTGGTAGCGCCCGGGTAACCATGGAAATGCTGGCTACCAGTAAAGCCTACAATGATGTGGAGATTATGTTTGACGGACGTAACGGCAATATGCATCTCCTGGCCTCAGGAAAGGCAATTTATAATAACCGCGGCGATATAAATGGTGGGATAGTATTTATTGAACCGATGAAGAATGTAAAAAATCTGGTTAACCGTTTCAGCGGTGCCCATGCCCGGTTTTCCTTTGATGATATTATTGGGGCTAACCTGGAATTGCAGGAAGCCATTAATATTGCCACCCTGGCTGCCGGCAACGACAGTAATGTCCTTATTGTCGGGGAAAGTGGCACCGGCAAGGAAGTATTTGCCCAGGCTATTCATAACCAGAGCTCTCGTCGCAATGGTCCCTTTGTAGCAGTTAACTGTGGGGCTATTCCACGCGAATTAATCAGCAGTGAACTCTTTGGTTATGTTGAAGGGGCTTTCACCGGTGCTAACCGCCGGGGGCGGCCAGGAAAGTTTGAATTAGCCAGCGGCGGCACCCTATTTCTGGACGAGATTGGCGATATGCCCTTTGAACAGCAAGTGGCCCTCTTACGGGTTTTGCAGGAAAAGAAAATTGTCCGTATCGGCGGCCAAAGTGTCGTTCCGGTTGACGTGCGTATTATTTGTGCTACCAATAAAGATCTGCTTAAAGAGGTAGAACGAGGTAACTTCCGCCAGGACTTATATTACCGTCTTAATGTCTTTTCAGTCAGCTTGCCCCCTTTGCGTAACCGCCAGGAAGATATACCCTTGTTTCTCAATTATCTTTTGGAGCGTTGGGCATTAAAAGATGGCATACCAAGAAAACAGGTAGACCCCGAGGTGGTACGCTACTTGCAACAGTACCATTGGCCGGGAAATATAAGAGAACTGCAGAATGTACTGGAGCGGATGGTAGGCCTCTGCAGCGGGGATAGAATTGGAGTAGATAATTTACCCCCGGAAATAGTTGCTCCGACCGTGTCGCTAGTGTCAATCCCTGAAAAACCGATAGCGGTAAACAAATTGAGGGAAAAGCGTAAGGATGTGCTGGCGGAAAGGGAACGTCAGGAGATAATAAATTTGCTAAGCAAATACGGCGGCAACATCAGCCGTGTAGCTCGGACCATGGAGATATCGCGTAATACCGTTTACCGCAAGATAAAGCGATATAATATCAACTTGTAATTTAATAAGAAAATAGACACTGAATACACTGCTACCTAAATTGTACCGATAGGTACATCCGTGTCTCTGATACCCATAGGGCACACGGATGCTCCCCGGCACTTAGTGCTAATATTAACCCTGCAATAAAGTTGAGTATTACTGAGTGCCGGGTCGCTATTAAGGGAGCTGAATTTATTAAAAATATAATTAAACAAGGTACCGCTCTCGTTTATTTTCATAAGTGGTTGCGAGTCCCGTACTCATGGCTGGTTAGTACGAAATAAGGCGTTAATGATATGGTTGTTGAGTAATGAATTCGAGGTTAAAACTTGACTGGTATCTAGAGTGAGGATACTTCGGCTCTGCCAACTCGATATAACTATTTTCATTCGTGTTACGTCCTCCGAGCATGAAAGGTTAATTGACCTCTGACTGATAAAAGAATATACAACTTATTCCTTACCCCTCACCCCTCCATAGCTATGTTTTTAGGCTATCCTGTTATACAATGATTGGTAAGAAAAGTTTTATGGGGGGAGAGAAATGGATAGCAAACTGCTGGATCAGGTAGTAACCGTACTGGCCAGTTCCAATAATACGGTAGTAGTAACTGGGGCCGGGATTAGTACCGAAGCCGGGATTCCTGATTTTCGTGGAGAAAAGGGAATTTATCGTACCATGGGTGAAGACCGGGTAATGAGCATAATCAATATCAATACATTTCAGAGAGACCCCAGGCGCTTTTACGAGTTTTACCGCCAAGTTTTTGACTTTCCACCGGTAGAGCCCAGCCTGGCCCATAAGGCACTGGCGGACATGGAGAAGAAGGGCCGGGTAAAAGCAGTGGTTACCCAGAATATTGATGGTTTACACGAAAAAGCGGGCAGTAAAAATGTCATTGCTGTTCACGGTAATGCCGACCGTTTTGTTTGTACCCGAGGAAGGTGCGGTAAATATTATAATAGTGACCTGGTTCGGGAGATTAAGGAAATAGTTCCACAATGTCCGGAATGTGGCGGCATCCTTAAACCGGATGTGGTACTATTTGGTGAACCTATTCAGGGCTATATGGATGCGCAGGAGCGTATTATGGGAGCACGAGTACTGGTAGTAATCGGCTCTTCCCTTACCGTTTATCCATTAGCTGGTTTTGTCAGGGAATTTAGTACCTTTTACCAGGATTTAATTATTATTAATAAAGGCCCTACCCACATGGATCACGCTGCCCTGGCTAAAATAGAAGTAGGTGATTCCAGTACCGGGGAAATATTACAGGAAATTGACCGGCGCTTAGGATAGATTATTTAAGCCATTTGCGAACAAAGGAGGTTTATAATGAAGATTAAAAATCATTTCAAAACCGGTATCCTGCTATTACTAGCGGTTTTTGTACTGGGAGTGGCGGTTCCAGCTATGGCTGGGGCTAATAATCCAGTAGGAACTGCGGGTAAATACGGAAAAGCAACAGTAAGCAGAGGTGCTCGGACTATGGTGCAAAGTCTGGCTGAACTTACTGGAAAAGATGTTAGTGTTATTCAGGTCCAGAGGCGTGAGGGAAAATCCATTGCTAATATAGCAGAAGAAAATGGAGTTGACCAGGATGCTCTGATTAATAACATTACTAAAAAGAACCAGGAAAAACTCCAGACTAGGCTGGATGAGGGAACCATTACCCAGGAGCAATATGATTCCTGTCTGCAAAATATGCAACAAAACATAAAGGAACGCATAAAGGAACGCTCGGAACGCAGTACTATTGGCGGCCCCGGACCAGGTCAGGGTACTAACCAGGGTCAAAAGCACCAGCGTGCTAGCGGGTTTAAAAATGGAACACCAGGTCAAGGTCAAAAAGGCTTGAACTGCGGACAGGGAAACTGCGGCAACTGCCCTTATGCTAAATAAGGCGACAGGGTGACTATTTCCATGTCACCTATAATGAGGTATCTTGCAAGAGGTGCCTCATTTTTAAGTCGTAGGGTCGTCAGATGTGACGGTAAATATTCCCTCGCTAGCCTTTACATGGGGAAACACTATCTGCTTCCCCATGCTTCGTCAACGGCTTATACATATTTACACTTAAAATTTACGGAGTTATTCCATATAAAACTTTGCCCGTAAAATTAGGCTTGCGTTTTTCGGCAAAAGACCTGATTCCTTCTTTAAAATCGTCTGAAGTCCAAGCTAAAATTTGATTAAGGCTTTCTAATTCTGCTTGTTCATAAAAATCATTTTTTATAGAAGCTCTTACTAGTTTCTTATCCATCCACACTGTATATAAAGGCATATTTAATAAACGCTCTGCCCATTTTTCAGCTTCAGCTAATACTTGATCTTTAGCTACTACTTTATTAACTAAACCTAAGCTTAAAGCTTCTTCACTATCTAAAACTTTACCATACCATAAAATTTCTAATGCTTTGTGATAACCTACTTTTTGGGTTAAAAAGTAGGAAGCTCCACTATCAGGGGTAAAGCCTATATTAATAAAATTAAACCCGAATTTAGCAGTATCAGCCGCAATAATTAAATCACAAGCCATCATAGTTGCTACGGAAGCACCGGCTACTGCTCCGTTAATTGCAGCAATGACAGGTTTTTCAATTTCATAAATCGCCTTAACTACTTCAGTTGACAAATCATATGTAAGTTTTGCTTGGGCAGGACTATTCATAGCTGCCAATACAGAAATGTCACCGCCTGCCGACCAGCCTGGACCTGCTCCGGTAACTATTAATGCTTGAATATCATTGTTTTTAGTTACTTCAGCACAAGCTTCAGGCATATCAATAGATAATTGTTGGTTAATAGCATTAAGTTGTTTCGGGCGATTAAAAGTTAAAATAGCTACACCATTTTCCTTAACTTCTAAAATACAAGTTTCCCAGTTTTTAATCATAATTTTTTTCCACCTTCCTACAAAAAACTCCTCAAATAATAGTTAATATTATAACACTTTAATTTGATTTGATTCTATATATTAACAGTATGGGCAAATTTATGTAAAGGTCAAGTAAAAATGAACAAAAAATGATAAAAGAACTTTTTGAAATATCAGAATCAACCAGTGCCGGTATTACTACATAAGTCTCGTTTTTTTTGATTCTGGTAATGACCGCTCTAAATAGTTCCGACGAGGCACGCCTGCCGTCTCTAATGTTTTATAAGAAGCTGGTGATATAGTTGTTCATAGGCATCCAGTTCTTTTTTCAGGGAATATTTTTGCTCTACCAGGCGGCGGGCGTTTTCACCCATCTGCTGGCGCAACTTCTGGTTTAGCATCAGTTTACGGGCGGCAACGACCAGATCATCCTGGTTATGCACGTAGTAACCTTCCACACCATTTTCAATGATATTAATATTTCCCGGTACAGCTGTAAGCAGGCAAGGTTTTCCCAGGCTCATGGCTTCCAGAGCAGCCTGGGGTTGTCCTTCGGCATGGGAAGTATTAAGCACTACGTCACCGACAGATAACAGGCTGTACATCTGCCTGTGGGAAAATTCGCCGGGATATTTAACCCAGGGTAAATTATTTATACGCTTAAGCATACGGGCACTATACTCTTTGTCAATTATAGTACCAATAATTAGCAGGTTCAGTTGAGGAAATTCTGGTTGTAGTTTTTCCAGGGCATCTATAGCAAGTTCCAAATTTTTAACTGCTCGGATACCACTGGGCAGAAGGAAGATGAAGTCATTTTCATGTAATCCTAACTGACTGCGATTCGGGCCGTCCCCTTTTTCAAGGGATATTCCCTGGGGAATGGTTACCAGTTTGTCACAGTTTTCAGGATACAATTCTTTAAATATAGTTCTAAAATAGTCGTCAAATATAACGATATGGCGAACAGCGTTTAATGTTTTGGCTATTACCGATTCACGATTTAAAACCAGGTCGTAGTTTACATCGGTCCCAGTTGTGGTCAGAAGCAGAGGCAGTCGGGTTATTTCGGGGAAGGCAGATAACACCCGGGCAAAATGAGTAATATTTAGCCCATGAATTAGGGAGTAACGTTTTTCCCTTATATCATTGCCTAATATTTCCTTCCAGTTATTCAACTCCAGAGATAGTAAGTCTATATTCCATCCCCGTCGGCTCAGGCCAACCTGCAGTCTTTCACTGGTAAACTTATTACCGCGGGAGTTTTTATGAAAAGGGGTTATCATGAGAATTCTGTAATCAGATATCCGTTGCTGCATAAACCTGGCTATTATCTCCTATATCGTAATTTTGGGGAAAGCAGGGGAACTGTTTTGGCTTTATTTTAGTAAGGTAAAACATTCACTGTAATCACACCCGGCAGTCATTATTCCGCGGTAGCGATTAAACCCCTTAATGGCTTCATCATATCGGCAGTATTCTAATTGGGAAAGATGCATTTGTAAAGCTGCCAGTTTTTGCTCGATAAACTCGCAGATATCCTCGCAATAATATACCTCCTGGATAGGAGTCCATACCTCATAGCCCAGAATAGTAGTTACCCTCCATGGTTGTAAACCGCACTCAGGGAAAAAGGGTGCCCCCGATCGCTGACAGGCTTCCATCAAGAGGAGATGAGTTACCTGGTGATCCCGGTTGCCATCCTGGCTATGAGGAATATATACGATATCTGGCTTAATATCCCTTATGATACTGGTAATTCTTATAAGGTTTTCTTTATTAAACTCAACATAGCCATCGGCTATGCGTAAAAAAATTAAGTTGCTTACCCCTAAATGGTTAGCAGCTTTACTGGCTTCTTCCTCCCTTAGAGCAGCTAAATCTTCCTTGGAATATTGTATTCCTCCGGCATCTCCTGAGGTCATATACATAATTGTAACCTGGTTACCGGCTTTACAGTGTTTAGCAATACTACCTCCACAGCCGATAATATCATCATCCGGATGAGGAGCTACAATAAGAACGTGCTGCACTTGTCTACCTACCTTTCATCTGGCTTTTGGTTAAGATTTTAACATAAGTGGTAGGGAGAAAATAGGCGGTAATAACAAGTTATATTGAAATAACTTCGAATTTTAGAAGTTGATAAATTGTCTAAGGAGTTGAAGTAAGGGGTAAAGGCAGGGGGGAGGATTGTAAGGTCTTCATGTATCTATCCCGGGTGATAGAGTAGGTGACAGAGGAACCATATGTCACCCCTGTCACCTTTTACAGTTTTTCAAAAGGAGGAAAGCAATTAGTCCATGGGGCCGCCTTCCCAATACTGTCTAATTTTACGTAAAGCATAACCACCAAAAAACAGTCCGTTAATAAACGCTAGTGGTATAGCCATGGCCCCAAAGTAATGAAATTTTTGCTTCATATCTTCCTTACCATCGGTGGTACGATATCTGGTCATATTATCCCTCCTTCCATAATCTATTTTTAACGGATGTAAGCTGAAATATATCAAGATAAAACTATCAGCTCTTATTCATTATGGAAGGGAAAACTTTAATTACCAGAAGATACAGAAAAGTTCCGCCTATGGTTAAAATTAATAATAAAGTTATGAGTTTCGTAAACATTCGCATCACCCTTTATAGCTTGTGATGCACAAAAATTTTTATTCAGTTTTTTTATTGCGAGGCATACAAATTACTTCTTTTACCTGAGTAGAAAAAAAATGATTAGAATGAGCAGGTTCTATTACCAGGGCTGCATCTGCTCCCCGGCTGCTGCCCGCTATAGCAATTACCTCTTCTCCATAAGGAATAAGGCCTGCATCCAGTGTCATAATAGCAATTTCTACTGCTACTTTTACACCCTGACCAAATATCCTTAAAGTCTGAGCCATTATTTCGGCCGGATAAACACCTCCAAATTGATTGCGTACAGCCCGGTCAGCCCCGGCAAAAAAATGAGTGGTAGTTAAGACCTGAACTCCCTGCTCCAGTAAATAGTTGCGGGTAACTGAATCCATCTCATTTTCACCTGGTTTAGCAAAACCATTATGATGAGTTACACATACAAGGTTTAGTTGCTTAGCACCACCTTTTTCCAGTAAGGTTTTTATGGTATTACCTTCACAGGATGCCACCACTATGTTAGAGATATTTAATTCCATAGCCCGTTTAAGAGCTAAATCAATAACCGCTTCGGTATTTTGTGAACCAGCCTTATTAAAAAACATAAAAACCACCTTCCTTAGAAATGTGTTTAAATAGACATTGATTGCAGTAATTATCTCTATATAATATTATACTAATCTCCGCCTTACCAAACACCAGTGAAAAGCAGAGAAAGAGAATGAGGAGCACTTAACTGATCCCTTACTCCTCACCCTAAACAATTAGGCAAGTTGATAGATTCTAAATTATTTATAAGATACTCTTTATTATCAACGCCTATTTTTTATTAATCCTTCAAACTATCAATTTCCTCCTCACTAAGAGGTTTGGTAATCATTATAGTTTTGAGTTTGGATAGATCCACTTCATGTTGATTGGCTATCCTTTGGCCGCGAGAATTAAAAACTACTTTGACTATAGGGCGGGTGGGATATTCTCGGTTAGTATCAATAACGATTCCAGTATCACCAGTGTTAAGTTTTACCACAGTACCAATCGGATATACCGCAATATTGGTAATTAATGCCGTTACACAGTGTGGATCCAGATAAATTCCGGACATACGTTTTAAAATATTTATACCCTGGTTAATAGAATAGGGAGGACGGTAAGGACGATTAGCTAACAAAGCGTCATAAACATCTGCAACTGCCACGATACGCGCATATTCCAGAATTTTTCCCCCGGCCAGGTTACGCGGATAACCTTGACCATCCCAGCGTTCATGGTGCTGGTAGGCAACATGGGTAGAAAGGATGGATAAATCGTTATATTCACGTAGTATTCTAAATCCGAATTCCGGGTGCCTTTTTATTTCTCTAAATTCGTTCCGAGTTAACTCTCCAGCTTTATTTAATACTTTTAAACTAATCCGTATTTTCCCAATATCATGTAAAAGAGCACCGACCCCCAGTTCATTAAGCTGGGCATGATGGTAACCCATAGTAATTCCAGTCATAATTGCTAAAATACAGACATTTACTGAATGAGCAAAGGTATGATCATCAAAAGCTTGGATGTCCGATAGACTGAACAAAATATCTCGATTAACAAGCAGTTCATCGACAATATCACTAACAGATTTCTTTACTGCCTGAGTATCCAGACTGTGGTTTATTCCTAAACTGTTAAAGTTTTCACTAACCATTTTAATAGTATTACTACGAGTTTCATCTTGAACCACATTGCGATATTCTAGATCATCCAATAGTTCATCCCTAATATAAATTGAGTTAATTTCCAATTCAGCCAGTCTTTTGATATAAATATTATTAAGGGTAATGCCACTATGCAATAATATACGACCATCACTGCTAAAAACAGCGCGCGCAACTACCATACCTGATTTTAGGTTATGTACTGTTACTTGTCTCACATTAACCACCTTGCTAGTTTTAATCATTCTTTAGAGTAAATTCTATATTTTTCCATGGTTTCCTGCCTATATTTTCACATTTCTTTAAATACACCGATAATAACTGCTTTTCTGGGTAAATATTTTGTAATTAGGAAAAAAAGACATAAGTTTTGATTGTTTCTAAGTAATTGATATATTAAAGTTTAAATGATAAATTAGAATCAGCTTAAGAAATATAGGGGCGCTAAATGAGACGTAAAAAAACTTATTTTCCAAAGCCGATTTTGAAAAATTTGGCTGATGAAATAAAAAAAATGATAGTTAGTAATACGGGCCGACTATCCATTCTTGACTTGATTGAGGATATACCTTTTGAAGTCAGGTCTCAGGTGATAGACGGCCTATCTGCCTTTCATGATGAGGACCTGATACCATTTTTCTATCTATTAAAAATGGAATATGGCAGTGAACTGGCGGCAGTATGCGACCGAGCTCTAGAGAAGTGTCGTATGGCAGGCATGAAAATAGACCCCCCGGTCTTCTTTGAGGGAGAATTTATCAAATCATATGCCAGTATTAGCCGCCATACAGGACGTATGACCATCGATGTAGCGTGGTATTTAGGAGGATCCAGGATTTGCGTGGAATGTTTTTACCTTACCCTCAACCCGGATGGCATTCACAGTTTTTTTATTATAGAGAATATGCCTTTACTGCAATATGAAAAAGATCGTAAAATGCTTCCCGAAATGATTGAACTAACCCTGAAAGAGACCTGCTATCTAATACAGGAATCATTTAATCTTAATGTTGCTAATATGAGCAGGCCGGCTCTGGGAAAATTTCTATATCAGAAATACCTGGATGAGGATGTAGACCAGCATCGATATGAATGGATTAAGAACCTATTACGAAGAATATCCGCTCGCCTAACCCCACGTCAGGTTATTAATAGCTTTTTTAACGCACTTAGCCGTAACGATTTTTCTTATATATTTTCACTCTTATCCGGGCGCCAGCTATCACCAGCTCTTTTTTTTGAACGATTTGCAGAGCTGATTAATCCCGATACTATAATCCTGGAAGGTGAGGCTAAAGATGTACAGGGATCACGAAATACTGCCCGAGTTACGGCCTCCATGATTAGGGTGGAAAATCATAAATTTTATAATTGCCAATACAGATTCTACCTGCTATACGAATCAGGTTATTGGTCTATTGGAGATATTGAAAAGTGCAGCTATCAATTAATAGATCCGGATTCAGCCCAATCACCTTTAAGTAGGATGGTTTTCTGCCGGGTATATGAAATCATAGATGTAGAAGGACTCCTTGAAGTATTGGATCGCATAGATAATATCAGAGAAATTGAAGAATTACCATGTGGTACTCACTTACGTATTAGCTATTTTAATGATGATTTTAACCATGGAATTTCCTTTATGAGCGGTGTTATTGCTGATGTAATCCTTAATGGTGGTGAACTGGTGGTTATATCGCAAAATGAGCCTACAATAGACGATATCGACCATTTATTTAACGATGAACAGATTACAGCAGTAATCCCCCGAGGCGATTATGAAGTAAGCTTGCTGACGGCATATACTTATCTGGGAGGGAAGTATATCAGCTTCGAAGATTTGTTATACCAGGGAGAGGAAAATCCAATCTATGATGACGGTATGCGTTTGATTACCACCCGCTACCTGGTTAAAGACCGGGAGAGGGTAATAGAGCGAATAGAAGAATTAAAAACTATTAAGATAAAACTAGATAACAGCTATACCCTGTATTATCAAATTGTTGAAGAAAATGGCAGCAGTAATTTCTTTGCTGAATACTTACTCGGCTCTAGTTGGGTGAATGTTTCGGCTTTTGGTGAGCGAGATATAAACTTGGCCCGCCAGGAATTTGAGGAACAGATGTATGAATGCCTGGAGTTTGACGGTATGGAAGTCAGAAATGAAGGTTTTTTTGACATATTAACTACTAATGTTAAACGAGAATACCCCGGGTTAGAACCCCAGTTAAAAGAAATTTATCTGGATAAATGGTATCATAGCCAGCTAAGTGCCCTAAGCGGCATGAGCCCTTCGGAAGCATGCCAGACTGAGGAGGGCAGTAGATTATTATGGGCTATGTTTAAAAACCTAAAACATAATAACAAAGCTCCTTATATGCATTATCGTAAGAATATTGGACTTAAGGAGTATATTCGCAAGGTTGAACAAAAAAAAGAGAGTAAACATTAGAAGTCTATTGACAGCGCCTAATCGATTAAATATACTTTATAGATAATATAAAATCTATTACTTTTTATAGGCCATGAAGGGAACCGACACGTGGAATAATTTGATAACAGAGAGCTGGTGAAGCTGAGAACCGGTATCAAACTTCATGTGGTGATCATCCCGGAGCTGCTATCTGAAAGACCTGAAGGGTTTAGTAGGTGTGCCGGACGAAAAAGTCCGTTAGCAAGTTAGCATCGTATGAATCTATGCTGCAAGAGGTTGCTTAAAAGCGACAAGCAGGGTGGTACCGCGGGAATTTACCTCTCGTCCCTGAGCCGGGCGAGAGGTTTTTTATATTCTTTTTTAACTGTAGGATGGATGATTTATTGAAGGAATAATAAGGAGTGGTATGGATGGGACTAAAGATTTATCTGGATGGCAAATTTGTTGATGAGCCGGATGCCAAAATATCGGTTTTTGACCATGGTTTTCTTTATGGCGACGGTGTTTTTGAAGGAATAAGGGCTTACCATAACAGCGTATTCCGTCTTAAAGATCATGTTGACCGTCTTTATGATTCGGCCAAGGCTATCAATTTGGAAATTCCTATTAGTAAGGAAGAGATGTCCAATGTTATAGTGGATGCTTGTAGGCACAATGAACTCAGGGATGCCTACATAAGGGTAGTAGTATCCAGGGGTAAGGGAGATCTGGGTTTGGACCCTAAAAAATGTAATATAGCTACAGTAGTATGTATAGCATCTTCAATTACCCTGTACCCGGATGAAACTTATACCAACGGGTTGACTGTAATTACTGTTCCTACTCGTCGTAATGGTCCCGAGGGAGTTAATCCGAGAATAAAATCGCTAAACTATCTGAATAATATTATGGCTAAAATTGAAGCTAATATTGCCGGAGTGCCAGAGGCTATCCTACTTAACCAGGAAGGTTATGTAGCTGAGTGTACCGGTGACAATATATTCATGGTTAAAAACGGTGTATTAAAGACTCCGGCTATTCATCTGGGTATGCTGGAGGGAGTAACTCGTAATGAAGTAATTAAGCTGGCGCAAAAGAATGGTATTCCGGTGGAAGAAACCACCTTTACCCGTTACGACCTTTTTGTTGCTGATGAGGTATTCTTAACTGGAACCGCTGCTGAGTTAATTCCGGTAACCAAAATTGATGGTAGGGTCATTGGAAATGGTAAACCAGGACCAGCCTTTGCTACTCTTTTGGGCGAGTTCCGGGAACTGGTTAAAGAACCCGAAGGCCCCGAAGCGGTTATATTTAAATAGTTTTTTGACGCTAATTAACGCAGATTAAATATGATTAATACCGATTTTTCAGGACCAGGTGCCCTATGGGTATGTTATCAGTGTCCATAATTATTAGGAGGTGACCAGCATGCGTAGTGATTTAGCCAAAAAGGGCTTGGAAAAGGCTCCCCACCGGTCTCTTTTTAAAGCCCTGGGGCTTACCAATGAGGAGATGTCCTGCCCTCTAATAGGAATAGTAAACTCAAAAAATGATATAATTCCTGGCCATATTAACCTGGATAAAATTGCTGAGGCGGTAAAAGCTGGCGTACGCCTAGCCGGGGGTACCCCAATGGAGTTTCAAACCATTGGTGTTTGTGATGGCATTGCTATGAATCACACTGGTATGAAATATTCTTTAGGCAGCCGTGAAATCATAGCCGACTCCATTGAGATTATGGCTACTGCACATGCCTTTGATGCTCTGGTGTTTATACCCAATTGTGATAAAATAGTACCGGGTATGCTAATGGCAGCAGCCCGCTTAAATTTACCTTCCATATTTATAAGCGGTGGTCCCATGTTAGCCGGCAGAGTAAAAGGCAAAGCAGTCAGCCTGACCCAGGTTTTTGAGGGAGTAGGCGCTGCCGCCGCCGGGCACATGAGCCAGGAAGAGCTGGCTGACCTGGAAGAAAACGCTTGCCCTACTTGTGGTTCCTGTTCCGGCATGTTTACCGCCAATTCCATGAACTGTTTAACTGAAGCCCTGGGTATGGCCCTGGCCGGTAATGGTACTATTCCGGCAGTTTATTCCGAGAGGATACGGCTGGCCAAAAAGGCCGGGATGCAGATAATGCAGCTATGGGAACAGGATATTAAAGCTTTGGATATTATGACTGCCGATGCTTTTCAGAATGCGATACGATTGGATATGGCTATTGGCTGTTCCAGTAACTCCGTATTACATCTGCTGGCCATAGCTGCTGAGGCAGGTGTAAATATTGACCTTAATTTATTTAACGAAATAAGTGCTACTACTCCCCACCTGTGCAAATTAAGTCCGGCGGGTGAGCATCACATGGAAGACCTGTACCGGGCAGGCGGTATTCAGGCTATGTTTAATGAACTGAACCAAAAGGTTCTGATTAATACTGGTTGTATGACCGTTAGCGGTAAAACTGTAGGTGAGAATATTGTTTCTACTCCGGTTCTGGATCATGATGTTATCAGGCCGTTAGATAACCCTTATAGCCAGACAGGGGGGCTGGCCATTCTATTTGGTAACCTGGCTCCTGAAGGGGCAGTAGTTAAAAAGAGTGCAGTTGCTGAAGAAATGATGTCTCATGAAGGCCCGGCGCGAGTTTTCGAGTCGGAAGAAGAAGCAGTAGAAGCTATCCTGGCAGGGAAAATTGTGGCCGGAGATGTTATTGTTATACGTTATGAAGGACCTGCAGGGGGACCAGGCATGCGGGAGATGCTTACCCCTACCTCGGCTATAGCAGGTATCGGATTGGATAAAGAAGTAGCCCTTATAACCGACGGGCGTTTTTCCGGTGCTACCCGGGGAGCCTCCATAGGACACGTATCCCCGGAAGCAGCAGCAGGAGGCCTAATTGCCCTAGTAGAGGAAAGGGACCTTATACGAATAGATATTCCGGCCTGCCGGCTGGACCTTATGGTAAATGCAGAAATACTAGAAAAAAGGCAAGCCCGCTGGAAAGTACCAGAGCCAAAAATTAAAAGCGGATATATGCAACGATATTCTAAGATGGTACAATCAGCCAGTTCCGGAGCTATTTTTAATAAATAACCGGAGAGATTAAAGTTAAGCGGGCCATCAAAAGCCCGCTATTTTAATATGAAAATATAAAATCGAGGTGAGTTCAGGTGCAGTTAAAGGGAGCAGAGATTTTATTACGTTGTTTGCAGGACGAAGGTGTTGATACTGTATTCGGCTACCCCGGGGGCGCGGTTCTTCCTATTTATGATGCGCTGTTTGAGTCCAGTATTCGTCATATCCTGGGCCGACATGAACAGGGGGTGGCCCATGCTGCTGACGGCTATGCCCGAGCAACAGGGAAGGTAGGGGTGTGTATAGCAACCTCGGGTCCAGGTGCAACCAACCTGGTTACCGGTATTGCTACTGCCAATATGGATTCCATTCCCCTGGTCTGTTTTACCGGACAGGTGGGAACCCCTTTTATAGGCCGGGATGCTTTTCAAGAAGCTGACATAACCGGTATTACTATGCCCATAACCAAACATAATTACGTGGTGGAAAGAACTGAAGATGTAGCGCGCACCGTAAAAGAGGCCTTTTATATTGCCAGTACCAACCGGCCTGGTCCGGTAGTAGTTGATCTGCCCAAAGATGTAATGGAAAGAAGCATAGACTATAAACCGGAGGAAGTGGAAGTTAATTTGCGTGGTTACCGGGTTATGAAGGGTTATAATTCGGGGCAGGTTATTTCCGCGGTAGAGCTGATTAAAACTGCTAAACGTCCGGTTATTTATGCTGGTGGAGGAGTTATTTCTTCTAATGCCGCAGCGGAGTTAAGGGAATTAGCCCTGAAACGCAAAATACCGGTTACCACCACCCTGATGGGAATGGGTGCTTTCCCCGGTAATAACTATCTGAATTTGGGTATGTTAGGCATGCATGGCACTCGTTATGCTAATTATGCTATCGGCGAGTCGGATCTACTGATTGCAGTGGGGGTACGTTTTGATGACCGGGTTACCGGCAACATTGCCACCTTTGCTCCTCATGCGCGGGTAATTCATATTGACATAGATGCTGCTGAAATAGGCAAAAATGTAGATGTAGATGTTCCCATTGTCGGTCAGGTAAAGGAAGTACTGCAAGGCATTAACCAGCGCCTGGATGAAGTTACTGAATATTGGGAATGGCATCAGACTATTGACCGCTGGAAAGAAGAATATCCTTTACGTTATGGTAACTCCTGTGAAGGTCGTATAATGCCCCAGAACGTTATTGAGAAAATATATGACCTGACCCGGGGTAATGCCATTATTACCACCGAGGTAGGGCAAAACCAGATGTGGGCAGCCCAGTACTACAAATTTGAACACCCCCGTACTTTCCTGACTTCCGGGGGGCTGGGAACTATGGGTTATGGCCTTCCCGCCGCCATTGGGGCCAAGATTGGCCGACCCGACCTTCCGGTTATTGATATAGCTGGAGATGGCAGCATTCAAATGAATATACAGGAATTGGCCACCGCAGTGCAATACCAATTACCGGTTATAGTTTGCATACTTAACAATCAGTTCCTGGGGATGGTCCGTCAGTGGCAGGGTCTTTTCTACGGAGGGCGCTATTCATATACTGATATGAGCTATCAGCCCGATTTCGTGAAACTGGCTGAAGCCTTTGGGGCTATTGGTCTTAGAGTCAGTCGGGAAGAAGAACTGAATCAGGCTCTGGAGCAGGCCTTGCAGGTAACTGACCGACCGGTAGTATTGGATATTTTAGTGGAAAGGGAAGCCGATGTCTATCCTATGGTACCACCAGGAGGCTCTCTCTCACATATGCTGGGGGGTGACGAAATATGAGAAAACATACATTAGCGGTTATTGTTGAGAATCGCCCCGGTGTACTTACCCGGGTAACTACTCTATTTCGGCGGCGGGGCTATAATATTGAAAGTCTGGCGGTTGGGGAAACAGAAAACCCCAGTATATCCCGTATAACCATCGTGGTAATGGGTGATGAAAAAATTCTGGAACAGGTGACTAAACAGCTCTACAAGCTGGTTGATGTTATTAAAATAGTGGACATTACCGATAAGCGTTCGGTAGAAAGAGAACTGGTAATGGTAAAGGTTAGAGCTGATGTTAATGTCCGGGCTGAAATAGTACAGATTGTAGATATCTTCCGGGCCCGTATCGTTGATATAGGCAAGACCTCTCTGATTATAGAAGTTACTGGAGATAGTGCTAAGATTGATGCCATAGTAGAATCGTTAAAGCCCTTCGGTATCATTGAACTGGTGCGTACCGGGATAGTAGCCATGGTGCGAGGGGAAATTAAGTAGTGAGGCCGCCGGGTAAATGCTCGGTAAGCTGATAGATTTAAGGAGGTTAATAATAATGGCAAAAATGTATTATGATGCAGATGCAAATCTAAATCTTTTGAAGGGAAAGACCATAGGGGTTATGGGTTTCGGTTCTCAGGGTCATGCCCAGGCCCAGAATCTTAAGGAAAGCGGACTAAACGTGGTAGTAGGTTTAAGGAAACCCTTTGACGAGGCCAGTGAAAAAGAATGGAATGCGGTAATTGAAGCAGGTATTCAACCTATGACCGTAGCCGAAGCCGCCCAGGCAGCAGATATTATTCAAATTCTCCTCCCGGATGAGGTTCAGGCTCGAGTTTATAATACGGAAATTAAACCTTATCTTAAAGAAGGAGACGCCCTGGGGTTTTCTCACGGTTTTAACATTCATTACGGACAGATAGTACCTCCGGCATTTGTTGATGTATTTATGGTAGCTCCCAAAAGCCCCGGTCATTTGGTAAGACGGATGTATGTAAAGGGTGCTGGGGTACCCGGATTAGTTGCCGTGCAGCAGGACTACAGCGGGCAGGCCAAGGAAATCGGTCTGGCTTATGCCTGTGGAATAGGCTGCACCCGGGCAGGAGTAATTGAAACCAGTTTCCAGGAAGAAACCGAGACTGACCTTTTTGGAGAACAGTGCGTACTATGTGGCGGGGTAACCCAGCTGGTTAAAACTGGATTTGAAACCCTGGTGATGGCAGGCTACCAGCCGGAAATTGCCTATTTTGAATGTCTTCATGAGCTCAAGCTAATTGTTGATCTCATATACGAAGGCGGTATGAGTTATATGCGTTATTCCATCAGTGATACTGCGGAATGGGGCGACTATACCAAGGGACCGGACATTATTGGTGACGAAGTTCGCTGGGCCATGGAAGAGGCTTTAAAGGATATTCAGGACGGTGCTTTTGCCAAGAATTGGTTGCTGGAAAACCAGGTGGGGCGGCCGCAGTTTAATGCCTTGAAGAGACAGAACAAAGAACATTTGATTGAAGAAGTAGGAGCCGAACTCCGTGCCATGATGCCCTGGTTAAAGGAAAGTAAATAGGAATTAAGAATTGAGAGTTAATAATTAAAAATTGAGGATTTTGCATAATTCAAAAATCCAATATTGTCACTCTGAGCGATAGCGAAGGGTCTCAGATCCTTCGGCTTTGCCT
>DIRQ01000064.1:30007-51943 GCA_002424365.1 Syntrophomonas sp. UBA5432
TACAAAAGTCCCAATTATTAATTCTTAATTAGAGAAGAGGGGTATTATGGCGGATAGTAAACGTTTATATTTGTTTGACACTACCTTGCGGGATGGTGAGCAGTCTCCGGGGGTTAGTCTGAATACGGATGAAAAACTGGAGATAGCCTATCAATTAGCCCGCCTGGGGGTTGATGTAATTGAGGCCGGTTTTCCCATTGCTTCCCCTGGCGATTTTGCCGCGGTCAAGACGATTGCTGAAAAGGTCAGAGGACCGGTGATTACCGGGCTATGCCGGGCCAACCGGCAGGATATTGACCGGACCTGGGAAGCAGTAAAGGGAGCAGAGTCTCCCCGCATTCATACATTTCTGGCCACATCAGATATACATTTAAAACACAAACTTCAAAAAAGCCGGGAAGAGGCCCTGGCTCAAGCCGTTGATGCGGTTACCTATGCGAAAAAATACTGTAGTGATGTAGAGTTTTCAGCTGAAGATGCCTCTCGTTCGGACCTGGACTATTTAGCAGTGGTGATAGAAAAAGTAATTGCCGCCGGAGCCACCACGGTTAATCTTCCGGATACAGTTGGCTACGCCGTACCTGAGGAATTCGGGGCCTTTATAAAAAACATCCGGGAACGGGTACCTAATATTGACCAGGCTATAATCAGCATACACTGCCATGACGATCTGGGTATGGCAGTAGCCAATTCCATAGCCGGTATCATCAATGGTGCTCGCCAGGTAGAATGTGCAATAAACGGTATCGGGGAGAGGGCAGGAAATGCCTCTTTGGAGGAGATTATCATGGCCCTTTATACCCGTCAGCACTATTTTGAACAGAAAATAAAAGTAAATTACAATGAGATTTACCGCACCAGTCGACTGGTAAGTGCATTGACCGGAATGGCAGTGCAACCTAATAAAGCAATAGTAGGGAAAAATGCTTTTCTTCATGAGGCGGGTATTCATCAGGACGGCGTACTCAAAGAACGCAGTACCTATGAAATAATGAGCCCGGAACTGGTTGGAGTAAAAACCAGTAACCTGGTTTTGGGTAAACATTCTGGACGCCATGCGTTCAAAGAGCGTATGAGTGAATTAGGTTATGAGTTAGAGGATGATGAACTGAATCGTGCCTTTATGCGTTTTAAAGACATTGCTGATAAGAAGAAGGAAGTTACCAATGAAGATTTAGAAGCCCTGGTAACCGATCAAGTTCGAGCAGTACCTGAACGTTTTAGTCTTTCTTATTTGCATATATGTAGTGGTACCAGTATTGTTCCTACCGCTACGGTCAAATTGACAATAGAAGATAAAACTTACGAAGCCGCCTCCACCGGTGATGGTCCGGTAGATGCAGCTTGTCACGCAGTTGATAAGATTACCGATATTTATGGGAAAATGCACGATTATAAACTAAATGCGGTAAGTGGTGGTAAAGATGCCCTGGGTGAGGTAATTTCACATATTGAAATTAACGGCAAGATGTTTAATGGGCGGGGCCTGAGTACTGATATTATAGAGGCCAGTGTAAAATCCTACATTGATGCCATTAACCGCTACTATTTTCAACAACAGCGGCACCGCGAGATTTAGTTAACGAAGTTTTAATTCTTAATATACTTCGTATTTCTCCTTATTTTACCCTATGTGAATCCGCGCATTTTTTTGATTATTCCGCGGGTTTGAGTGTCATATTATTAAGGGTTAATTTTGTTGTGGTGATATCTATTACTTATAAGGATGTGTAAGACTATGGGAATGACCGTAAGCCAGAAAATTCTTGCCGCTCATGCAGGCAAAGAATTCGTTGCTCCGGGGGAACTAATAAACTGCAAATTGGATGTGGTTCTGGGTAACGATGTTACGGCACCGGTAGCTATAGCTGAATTTGAGAAACTGGGAATGGACCAGGTATTTGATAAGGAAAAGATTGTTTTGGTACCGGATCATTTTACCCCCAACAAGGATATAAAATCGGCTGAACAGAGTAAAATTATGCGCGACTTTGCCCGCAAGCTGGGGGTAAAGCATTATTTTGAGATAGGCTGTATGGGGATAGAACATTGCCTGCTCCCGGAGCAGGGACTGGTACTCCCCGGCGATCTCATTATTGGCGCTGATTCCCATACCTGTACCTATGGGGCCTTAGGTGCCTTTGCTACCGGCGTAGGCTCTACCGATATGGCTGCCGGTATGGCTACCGGGGAAGCATGGTTTAAGGTACCGGAAAGTATTAAATTTATTTACTATGGGGAAATGCCCCGCTGGTTAAGCGGCAAGGACTTGATTCTTCATACTATTGGAGACATTGGAGTGGATGGAGCCCGCTATATGTCCATGGAGTTTACCGGGGAGGTAATCAGCAAACTATCTATAGATAATCGATTTACCATGGCTAACATGGCCATTGAAGCCGGGGGTAAAAATGGAATTATCGCTGCTGATGACATTACCCGGGAATATGTACAGAAAAGGGCCAAGCGTCCTTATACGATTTATCAATCCGACCCCGATGCTGACTATTTCGAAATCCGGGAATATGATGTTTCCAAGATGGAACCGGTAATAGCCTTTCCCCACCTGCCGGAAAATACCCGCCCGGTCAGTGAGGCTACTGGAGTAAGCCTTGATCAGGTAGTTATTGGGTCCTGTACCAATGGTAGGCTAGAGGATCTGGAGATAGCTGCTTCCCTGCTTAAAGGCAAGAATGTGCATCCGGAAATACGCCTGCTGGTTTTTCCAGGTACCCAGCAGATTTATCTCGATGCCCTGCGCCGGGGTTATATTGAAACCTTTATTGAGGCTGGAGCAGTAGTCAGTACACCTACCTGTGGGCCTTGTTTGGGTGGACACATGGGTATATTGGCCAAAGGGGAAAAAGCCCTGGCTACAACCAACCGTAATTTTGTGGGCCGCATGGGTCATCCGGAGAGTGAAGTCTATCTGGCCAGCCCTGCAGTAGCAGCAGCCAGTGCCATAAAAGGGCGCATTACTGCTCCCTGGGAGGTGTAAGAGGATATTATGAAATTTATCGGTAAGGTGCATAAATTTGGTGCCGATGTTGATACTGATGTTATTATACCGGCACGTTATCTGAATACCTTTGACCCCATAGAGTTAGCCAAACACTGCATGGAGGATGCTGATGCCGAGTTTTCCACCAAAGTAAAAGCAGGGGATATTATAGTGGCGGATAAGAATTTTGGTTGTGGTAGTTCCCGGGAACATGCTCCCATAGCAATTAAGGGGGCGGGAGTATCCTGTGTGATTGCCCGTTCCTTTGCCCGTATATTTTATCGTAATGCTATAAATACCGGACTGCCTATTCTGGAGTGTGATGCTGCTATTGATGCTATTAACAGTGGCGATGAAGTGGAAGTAGACCTTGATTTGGGGCAGATTCGCAATTTGAGGACGGGTGAGGTCTATGAAGCAACCCCTTTTCCTCCCTTTATGCAGGCGATCATGGCTAAAGGTGGTCTAATTAATTACATTAAAGATAAAAGATAAAAATGGACGCGGGCTCGCTGACGTAACAATCTTAATTGCGACCAACGGGTACTACTGATGCTCCCGGCACTCAGTGCTATTATTAACCCTGCAATAAGTTGAGTATTACTGAGTGCCTGGTCGCTATTAAGGTTGCTGTACCCGAAGGGTCCGCGTAATCCGCGTCTAATTAATACGTCAAAGATTAATGATGAGAGGATGGAAATAATGTACAAGATAACTGTACTTCCCGGAGATGGTATCGGGGTAGAAATCGTACCGGAAGCAGTTAAAGCCCTGCAGGCAGTGGGCAAAAAGTTTGGTTTGGAATTTGAATTTACTGAAGCCCTGATAGGAGGTGCCGCATATGACGAGGTTGGGCATCCCCTGCCGGCTGCCACACTGGAACTATGCCGCCGCTCTGATGCCGTAATTCTTGGTGCTATTGGCGGACCCAAGTGGGATAACCTGCCCGTGGAACTAAGACCGGAAATTGGGGCACTATTACCATTACGCAAGGAACTGGAGCTATATGCCAACCTGCGTCCCTGTGTTCTCTTCTCCAGCCTGTTGCATGCGTCTACCTTGAAAGAGGAGGTTATCTCCGGGGTAGATATCCTGGTTATCCGAGAGCTTACCGGAGGACTATATTTTGGTGAAAAGAAGCGGGAGAAAACCCCGGATGGGGGAGAGAAGGCTACTGATGTCCTTACTTATTCTACCTATGAAATAGAAAGAATAGTCCGCTTTGCTTATCAGGCCGCCCGTAAGCGTCGGAGCAAAGTATGCTCGGTAGACAAAGCCAATGTATTGGAAAGCTCTCGTTTATGGCGTGAGACCGTAACTAGGCTGGCAGCCGAATATCCCGATGTGGAAACCACTCATATGTACGTGGATAACTGCTCCATGCAGCTTATTCGCAATCCTCGCCAGTTTGATGTGATTGTTACAGAAAACATGTTTGGGGACATACTTACTGATGAGGCCTCTATGCTAACTGGTTCCATTGGTATGCTAGCAAGTGCTTCAATTGGTGGTACGGTGGGACTTTACGAACCTTCCCATGGTAGTGCCCCCGATATTGCCGGACAGAATAAGGCTAATCCGCTGGCTACCATATTGTCAGCCGCTATGATGTTAAGATATTCCTTTGACCGGGAAGAGGCAGCGGTTGCTATCGAACAGGCAGTGCGCCGGGTATTGGAGGAAGGCTACCGTACCCCCGATCTCATGGAACCAGGTAAAAAACCGCTTAATACAGAACAGACCGGTGACCTGGTAGCCGAGTATATTCTTCTGTAGGAGGTAAAAAACCTTGGGGATAAGAAGTTGGATGTTTTAATTTATGATACGACCCTGCGGGATGGAGCTCAGGGAGAAGGAATTTCCTTTTCCCTGGACGATAAAATTAAGATTACTCGGAAGCTGGACTACCTGGGAGTCTCCTATATAGAAGGGGGCTGGCCCGGCAGCAATCCTAAAGACCTGGAGTTTTTTAAACAGGTGCAGCTGCTGGACTTGAAAAATGCCCGGGTGGCTGCTTTTGGTTCTACCCGTAAACCGGGAATTACGGTAAAGCAGGATAGTAATGTTAAAGCCCTGTTAGAATCAGGGGCCAAAAATATTACCATTGTGGGTAAGACTTGGGATTTCCATGTTCTGCGGGCTTTGGAAACTACGCTGGAAGAAAATCTAAATATGATCCGGGAGACTATTTCATATTTAAAAGATAAAGATCTGGAAGTAATCTTCGATGCTGAACACTTTTTTGACGGGTTTAAAAACAACCCGGACTATGCTCTGGAGGTACTGCAAACTGCTGCAGTTGCTGGTGCCGACTGGCTGATACTATGTGATACCAATGGCGGGAGTATGCCCTGGGAAATTGAATCAGTTGTTAAAGAAGTACGGCAGCAGGTGCAGACTCCCCTGGGAATACATGCCCATAACGATTCTGGTTGTGCGGTAAGCAATTCCCTGGTGGCGGTAAAACAGGGCTGCCGTCAGGTTCAGGGAACTATAAACGGTTACGGTGAGCGCTGTGGTAACAGTGATATCTGTTCGGTTATCCCTAGTTTGGAATTAAAAATGGGATTAAAGTGTTTACCACCTGGTAATCTCAAATACCTCAGTGAGGTATCCCATTATGTTGGTGAGATTGCTAATATGCCGCACCATAACAACCAGCCTTTTGTAGGCCATGGAGCCTTTGCTCATAAAGGAGGTATCCATGTCAGCGCCCTATTAAAAGACTCGCTGACCTATGAGCATATTAATCCGGAAGAGGTAGGAAACCACCGGCGGGTTCTGGTATCCGAGCTTTCCGGTTTATCCAATCTGTTGTATAAGGCCAAAGAACTGAATATTGATGTTAATACCTATGACGCTGAAACCCGGCGCCTGATGAAGCAGATTAAAGAATTAGAAAACCAGGGTTTCCAATTTGAAGGTGCGGATGCCTCATTGGAACTTTTCTTACGCAAGGCGTTTGGCCAGTATAAGGACTTCTTTCAATTAAAAAATTTAAAAATTATTTTAGAGAAGAGTGAAGGGGAAGAAGAATTTAGCGCCGAAGCCATGATAAAAGTGCAGATAGGTGATAATACCGTTCATACTGCTGCCGAAGGTGAGGGACCGGTAAATGCCCTGGATAATTCATTACGCAAAGCCTTGTATGAGGTTTACCCGGAAATAGCAGAAATGCACCTGAGCGATTACAAGGTCAGGGTTTTAAATGGTAATAATGGCACTGCGGCCAAGGTCCGGGTATTAATTGACTCGGCTGACCAGAGTGATAAGTGGAGTACGGTTGGAGTATCGGAAAATATTATTGAAGCCTCCTGGCAGGCAATAGTTGACAGTATTAACTTTTTGCTATTTAAAAAACACCTGGATAAATAGTAACAAATTGCTGATAATGTTATCCTGGTGTATATTAGTAAGAAATAGGTACTAACAACAAAGTTGTATTGTAAATAAAATCGAATTTAGAACTTAATTAATTGTCTAGAGTGAGGAGTTAGGGGTAAGGATATCTCCTAACTCTACCAAACCGATAACTTATTTTCATAGGTGGTCGTGTGCCCTTTAGGATATATCCTTTGAGCATGGCGGGTTAATAGAAAATAGATGCGGAACTAGCAAAAGGATCACGAGGTCGCGTCCATTTAAGTAACAGGGGGGCGTATGATTTATGAAGGCAATGATAATGGCAGCTGGTGTGGGGTCAAGGCTCATGCCGTTGACAACCAGAATTCCCAAACCTATGATACCAATGGCTAATGTCCCTTTGATGGAAAGTATAGTTACCCTGCTTCGTACGCATGGGTATAATGATTTAATCTGTAATCTCCACTACCATGCCGATAATATCAGCTCTTATTTTGGGGATGGCAATAAATTTGACGTTTCCATGACTTATTCACAGGAAGATGAGCTTATGGGAACAGCAGGTGGGGTTAAGAATTGTGAATGGTTTTTGGACGATACTTTTGTAATTATAAGCGGGGATGCCCTGACTGATATTGACCTGGGACAACTGCTAGAAGCCCACCGTAAACAAGGAGCACTGGCCACTATAGCCTTGAAAGAGGTTGACGAAGTTGAACATTTTGGGGTAGTAATCACGGATGATGCGGGCAAGATTAAAAGGTTCCAAGAAAAGCCTCGGCCGGAGGAAGCCCTTAGCCACAACGCCAATACGGGAATTTATGTTTTCGAGCCGGAGATATTCAAGCATATACCAGCCCGGCAGTTTTACGACTTTGGCAAACAGGTATTTCCCCATCTGGTTAAAATTGGGGCACCTTTTTATGGCGTACCGGTAAAAGACTACTGGTGTGATGTAGGTAATATTTCTACCTATTGCCAGGCTCATGGTGACATACTACAACAGCGGGTTAAAACTAATACCGCCGGGGAGATTATCAAAACTACCGAAGGTTCCCGGGTGCTGTTGGGGGAAGGTGTAACCTGCGGTAACAACGTTAGGTTTGAAGGCAATGTGGTAATTGGGTCCGGGTGTCACATCGGCAATAATGCCTACATAAGCAACTCGGTGGTCTGGGAAAATACTAATATAGGGGATAAAACCATTATTAAAGATTCTGTAATAGGCTCCGGTTGTACCCTGGGCCAGGGAGTAAAACTTAATCCCGGAGCTGTGGTGGCAGAAGGCTGCACCCTGCCTGATCGGGTTGAAGTTCCTACCAGTGGTAAGGTTTTTTATACCGTGGGAAATGAATTGCATCTGGAGCAAGGGTAATAAGAAAAGTGAGGGGTAAGGTGTTAATATGAAAAAAAGAGGGGGCATAGATGCCCCCTCTTTTTTGTTAACGCTCCAATATTTCTTTAAAGCTCTCTTCCATTTCGGCTATGTCATTTCCATTTAACTGATTTAGTTGTTTCTGGTCAACTTGCATCATTTGTAAAATACGCATACGGTTATTTTCCTTTACCAACAGTGCCATTTCTATACCGACCAGTTTATTCTGTTGCCTAAATTCATAAGCGACCAGAGCAGTATTATCTGCCCGTTGGGTATATTTAGAAAGTATCTTAATGCTCATATTCGAGGGGACCTTATTTTCTGATTCCATTCGAGAGATGAATTCAGTCATGCTATCCTCAATAGTGGGGCGGTTTTCAATTAATTCCTGCGGGGACATCAGCATGTACTGGGGCATAAACTGGACCCCCCAGAATACACTGAGGTTTTGGGACATAGTTTTATAGTCGTTCTTAAAATAGGCTTGGTAAAAACTCCTTACCGCTACTTCGGGGTTAGAATAGTCTCTATATGCGGCATAATAAAACATAGAGGCCAAAATGACGATGATAAGGATAAATAATGATTTCGGAACTCCTTTTTTGACCGGTTTTGACAATATACAAATACCTCCGTTTCTCTTACCATTACAAGTAAGATTGTAACAGAACAGATAGGGGTAGACAATTGGTCAGAAAATGAACACTGAATATTAAGGTAGAACTAGGAACTAGTTAGACGCAGAGAATACAGATTGACGCTGATAAAAAATAAAAAACATCTGCGTATTCAGCATCTAGTTATTCAGGTAAATGCATAATTATTACTTTTGGCAGTGGGACCAATTTTGGATTAACGTGGTATTTTTCGGAGATTCAATTCGGAGGATCGTGTAATGCAAAGGGTGATAGTCGTTGGCGGAGGGCCAGCGGGAATGATGGCAGCGGCAGTTGCGGCTGAAAATGGAGCAAGGGTAACCTTGCTGGAGAAAAAGGAGCAAGTGGGGAAAAAGCTTAAGCTTACCGGAAAGGGGCGCTGCAACCTTACTTCGGCTTTAGATGGGGATAATTTTATGTCTGGCTATGCTGGTAATGGACGTTTTCTTTATGGTGCTCTAAGTCAGTTTTCTAATCAGGATTTAATTAATTTCTTTAAAAAACGGGGATTAGCAACTATTGTTGAACGTGGTCAGCGCGTCTTTCCTGTCAGTGGACGGGCAGAGGATGTGGTACAGGTACTATACCGGAATATGCTGGAAAATGGTGTGGAAATTGTTTGTAGGCACCGGGTACAGGGTGTTGAAATAGAAGGACTTCGTATTAAGGGCATTAAGGTAGAAGGGGGATTTATCACTTGTGACTCAGCTATTATTACTACCGGGGGGATGTCATATCCGGGTACCGGGTCCACCGGAGATGGATATAACTGGGCTCGGGCTATCGGGCATCATATAATCCCGCCCCGCCCTGGATTGGTTCCGCTGGTGGCTGGGGAAGAATGGGTAAAAAAACTGCAGGGTTTAAGCCTTAAGAACGTACAGGCCAGTGCTTATCGCATAGATGGCAGTCGTATTAACCAGGATTTCGGAGAAATGCTTTTTACTCATTTTGGAGTGTCAGGACCAATTATTTTGAGCATGAGTCGGGATATTGGAGAAGTATTATATCGCCGAAAGGAAACAGTACGGCTATATATAGACCTGAAACCGGCCCTAAGCGAGGAGAAACTGGATGAGCGACTACAGCGTGATTTAGATATTTATTCCCGGCGCCAGTTTAAAAACTCGTTAGACCGCCTTTTGCCTAAGAAATTAATTCCGATTATAGTGGATTTAAGCGGTATAGATGAAAATAAGGAAAGTCATCAGGTAACCCGAGCAGAGCGCAGGAAATTATTGCAATTGTTAAAGAGGTTGGAAATTACTATCACCGCCACCCGTCCCATTGGCGAAGCCATAGTTACTGCCGGAGGAGTGGATGTTAAAGAAATTAACCCCAAGACCATGGAGTCAAGGTTAGTAAAAGGTTTATACTTTGCTGGTGAAATACTTGATGTGGATGGTTACACTGGGGGGTTTAATCTGCAGGCGGCCTTTTCCACCGGATACCTGGCAGGAAGGTCGGCTGCAGGTGGGTAACCGCAACCCGGTACGATTGACGAGAATACGGATTTCTGATACTATTCGAGGTAAATAAGGCAATATACATATTTAATGGGGGAATAGAAAAATGAGTAAGAAAGTAAGACGCTATGAAGCCAGCACTGGTTATCGAGGGTCTGAGGACTACATAGTATCCGATGACTTGAGAAATAGTGTAAACATAGCTATAGCACTGCAAAAGCCGCTCCTAATTAAGGGAGAGCCAGGTACGGGCAAAACCATGTTGGCCCAGAGTATCGCTGATTCCCTGGATAAAGAGCTTATCATTTGGAATATAAAATCCACTACCAAAGCCCAGGAGGGGCTTTATGTATATGACACCGTACAAAGACTATATGACAGCCAGTTTGGCGAAGGTGATGTAGCCAATATTAAGAAATACATTAAGCTGGGCAAACTGGGTGAAGCTTTCATCACTTCCGAACCAGTAGTACTGCTGATAGATGAGATTGATAAGGCTGATTTGGAATTCCCCAATGACCTGCTCTGGGAATTGGATCAGATGAGTTTTTACATTCCCGAAACTAAAGAAACGATTGGAGCTGTTCACCGCCCTATCGTGGTTATTACCAGTAATGCCGAAAAAGAACTGCCGGATGCCTTTTTGCGCCGCTGTATTTTCCACTATATTGAGTTTCCTGACCCTGAAGGTATGGAAAGAATTATCAAGGTACATCATCCCAACCTGGAAAAACGTTTGTTGGAGCAGGCCATGGAGACTTTTTATATGCTACGCAATGTCCCTAACATACAAAAAAAACCCAGCACCAGCGAGCTGATTGACTGGCTGCAAGCCCTGGTAGTAGGCGGGATAAGTCCCAACCGTATTAAACAGGATTTACCCTTCCTGGGAGTCCTGCTGAAGAAAAACGAGGATCTGGATACCCTATTAAATCAGCTCCATGGTAAGACCCAGAGCCGCAGTCCCAACTATGCCAGTTCATCCTTGAATCGCTATCGTTATTAAGAAAATAGACACAGATAACACTGACCCTTCGGGCACGGATTAACGCTGAATTTTAATTATAATTTTTAAGGATGCAGATTTACGTAGTTTTTGTAGGGGCAGACCCATGTGTCTGCCCGGCCGACCACTGCCCCCCGGAGCAAACTTAAACGCAGTTGAATGCCGGGGCCAACCCGATACATCTATTTTCACACGTGGTTATTGCCTCCGATCTTGGAGGATTATTCGGGAGGGAATCCTATGTTTACCAAATTCTTTTATACCCTGAAAAACTTCGGTGTCCCTGTTTCCATGAATGAATGGCAAGCCTTGCTGGAGGCCCTGGAAGGTGGTATGGCCGGGTCCAGCCTAACCGGTTTTTATTATTTATGCCGGGCCGTACTGGTTAAGACCGAAGCTCACTATGACCGTTTCGATATAGCTTTTGCTGCTTTTTTCGGTGATATTGAAACCCCGGAAGGGCTGCCGGATAAAATCTGGGAGTGGCTTAATAAAGAGCTACCGGAACTGGAGATTACCGATGAAATGAGGAATAACCACCAGCAGTTGGATCTTGATGAACTAAAACGTATGCTGGAGGAAAGACTGGCGGAACAGGACGAAGAACATCACGGCGGCAATCGCTGGATTGGTACTGGTGGGACTTCACCCTTTGGCCATTCTGGGTATCACCCCGGTGGTATCCGCATAGGCGGACAGTCCCGCAATTTGTCTGCAGTGAAAGTGGCGGGAATGCGCCGTTTCCAGGAATTTCGTACTGATGAAACCCTTGGGGTCAGGCAATTTCAGGTAGCATTGCGTAAGTTGCGCCAGTTTACCACACGCTTGGAAGGGGCCCGGACTGAGCTAGATCTGGATGGTACGGTTAATAAAACCTGTGATAATGCGGGTCGTCTGGAACTAGTCTGGGAGCGGCCCCGGGATAATGCCATAAAAGTACTGCTATTAATGGATGCAGGTGGCTCTATGCTCACCTATAGCCGCCTATGTAACCAGTTATTTACGGCAGTCAACCGCTCCAACCATTTTAAAGATTTGCAGATTTTCTATTTCCATAATTGTATCTATGATTGGCTTTACCATGACCCCGCCTGTAGACAAAATGACTATACTGATACTGAGTATGTCCTGCGAACATACAGCCCCGATTATCGGGTAATAATAGTAGGAGATGCTAGTATGGCACCCTATGAGCTGATGCGAGTGGGGGGAATAATTGATTGGGATTTGCATAATGATAAGCCAGGTATAGAATGGCTTCGGCGCATACGCCAGCATTTTGAATATTCAGCCTGGCTTAACCCTATCCCCCGGAATTACTGGGACTGGATGGATGGGGCCTTTACTATTAGAAAAATATCAGAAATCTTCCCCATGCAACCGCTAACGGTTGATGGACTGGAAAAAGCCATCACAGCTCTCCGGAGCAAGCAGGCAGTAGCAGTAAACTAAAGATGGAGGATTGGTATATGAGACATGTATATGAAGGCAAGACTAAAACTGTTTATGAACTTGATGATGGTAACTACTTACTAAAGCTAAAAGATGATGTGACCGGGGAAAATGGACAGATTGACCCAGGTGCCAATACAATAATTGGTCAGGTTGAAGGGATGGGTAAAGCCTCTTTATTAATGTCTCGTTATTACTTCGAACTGTTAAATAAAGCTGGAATTCGCACCCACTATTTAGATACCAACATTAATGAAAACACCATGACTGTTAAACCGGCCCAACCGTTTGGGGAAGGGCTGGAGATAATCTGTCGTTTTAAAGCTTATGGTAGTTTTCTGCGCCGCTATGGAAAATATGCCAAGAAGGAACAGCCCCTCAATAGTCTGGTAGAGATTACCTTGAAGGATGATGACCGGGGCGATCCCCTGATTGTTGATGAGGCCCTGGAGCAACTTGGATTATTGACCATGGAAGAGTGCGCCCTGGTAAAAGAAATGACCAGAAAAATTGCCGGAATAGTTAAGGATGACCTGGCTACCCGGGGCCTGGAACTTTATGATATAAAATGTGAATTTGGTCGTGTCGATGGGCAAATCACCCTGATAGACGACATATCCGGCGGTAATATGCGGGTGTTTAAAGACGGCAAACAGGTTGACCCCCTGGACCTCTCCCGCGTGGTGACAGGACAGTAACAACAGTACATTAAGGGCTTCGGCCCTTATTTTTTTGGTTTATTACATTCCAAAACATTTCTGTATCGAAATCTCATTGCCAAATGTATGCAGGGAAAATATAATTAATATAGAATTATTACTTTAACTTAAAATTTAATGTTGAAGTAATTTGTGAGAATTAAATGGGGGTGCAGGGTAATGGATTTTAGTTTGAGTAAAGAGCAGCTTTTAATTCAGAGAATGGCTCGTGACTTCGCTGAGAAATATATTGAGCCAGTAGCAGAGCAGATTGATCGGGAGAATAAGATACCGGACGATATCCTGGAAGGTTTGGCCGAGTTGGACCTTTTTGGTATTCCCTTTCCTGAAGAATATGGCGGTGCCGGCGGAGGCTATGATGGCTATGTGTTGGCCATGGAACAGCTTGGTCGGGTTTCTGGAGGAATAGCTATGACCTTATCGGCTCACTCACTGGGTTTAAGCGCTATTTCCGTCTTTGGTACTGAAGAACAAAAACAAAAGTATATGGTACCGGGCTGCAAGGGTAAACACATAGTATCTTTTGCATTTACCGAGCCGGGAACTGGTTCCGACCCTAAACAAATTACCACTACAGCAGTAAAAGATGGTGACCATTATATTATTAATGGTACTAAACGCTTTATATCTAATGCTAATTGGCCAGGTGCTATTATTCTTTTTGCTACTGATAATGAAAGTGGTAAGCCTTCCGGCTTTATTATTGATAAAGGTTGTGAAGGCTATTCCATTTCCGAACCCTGGGATAAAATGGGTATGCATGGCGGGATGCTGCTGGACGTGTACCTGAAAGATGTTAAGGTTCCGGCGGAAAATCTACTGGCTGGACCAGGTATGGGTTATCCAATTTTGCAGCTGGGCATCTCCTACGGCAAGATAGGCGTTTGTTCTACTGCTCTGGGTGGTATGCTGGCTGCTTATGAAGAAGGCCTTAAATATGCCAAAGAAAAAATGCATCGTGATAAACCTATTTCCCGGTTCCAATCTATCCAGCTCAAGATAGCCGACATGGCTATTAAATATGAAGCGGCGCGCTGGTTAACCTACCGTTTAGGCTACCTGGCCAATAACATGAAAGATCCCAGGCAGTTTGCTAAAGAAGCTGCCCTGGCAAAGACTTTTGTATGTGATACTGCAGTCGAAGTGACCCGTCTGGCTATGGATATTCACGGTTCTTATGGTTTAATGAACGACTATAAGATTTCCCGTATATACCGGGATACTATTATTGGACCACAAATTGAAGGTGTGGCCGACATGCAGAGGATGATAGTGGCTGGATTAACCCTGGCTGATTAGGATACCTGGGAATAGCAAGAAGCGACAGGGGGGCAGATAGGGATGGAGAAGTTTGATGTAATTGTCGTAGGAGCAGGCCTGGCAGGTCTGGCGGCAGCATATACCCTGGCCCAGGCAGGGGTAGAAGTACTGGTGATTGAAAAAGGCGATTACCCCGGGGCCAAAAATGTTACCGGAGGCCGCCTTTATGTTAACCCGGTACGCGAGCTCTTTCCCGATTTATGGAAAAAAGCGCCGCTGGAGAGGTTTATTACCCGGGAAGGCGCCAGTATCATGGCGGGTGAGCGTTCAATCAATGTGGAGTACTGCGGCAGTGAGCTAAGCCAGGAACCATATCAAAGTTATAGTATTCTACGGGCCAAATTCGACCGCTGGTTTGCTAAACAGGCTGAACGTAAAGGGGCTATGTTGGTAAGTAAAAGCCGGGTTGATGATGTAATAATTGAAAATGAGCAGGTAGTTGGAGTATGGGCCGGAGGCGATGAACTAAGAGCTGATGTAATTATTGCCTGTGATGGGGTGCTATCTTTGCTGGCCGAAAAAGCAGGTTTGCGAACACTTGGTAATCCCAAAGATTATGCCGTAGGTTTTAAAGAAGTTATCGAACTGGACTCTACTCTGATAGAAGAACGTTTTGGTTTGGAAGATAATGAGGGGGCAGCCCGTTTGTTTATGGGTGAAGTTACCCGGGGTAAATTTGGCGGCGGTTTCCTTTATACCAATAAGGATAGCCTGAGCCTGGGCATAGTAGTAGGTATCAAGGACCTGATGGAAGGCTCACCGACAGTACAGGCTCCGGTTCTCTTGGATGAGTTTAAACAGCGTCCAGAAATTGCCCGCTTGATTAAAGGTGGGGAAAGCGTGGAATACTCAGCTCATGTTATACCCGAAGGGGGTTTAAAGGCCATCGGTAAATTATACGGTAACGGCATACTTCTGGCCGGGGATGCTGCCGGACTGGCTATGAATATCGGAGTTACCGTAAGAGGAATGGAATATGCCCTGGCCTCCGGTTATTATGCCGCTCAGGTGGTGATGGAGGCCAAAGAAAAAGAAGATTTTACTGCTAACAGCCTTTCTGTATATGAGAAATTGCTGAACGATAGCTTCGTTATAAAAGATTTTATTGCTTTTAAAGAGGCCCCGACAGTGCTAGATAGCCCCCGATTTTTTAAACATTATCCCGAATTAATGGGTAACATCATGAAGGATGTTTACGAGGTACCGGCAGGTCCTAAAGATCGGCTCTATCCGACTATTAAGAAATACCTGACTTTTAAAGAAATGTGGTCTATGGCCGGGGATATGAGAAAGGTGATGAAGATATGAGTGAACTAAGTGGATTGAAAGCCAAACTGGGACTGGATGTTTTTAAACATGATAGTGAACCTCATATCCGGATTAAGCCTGGCATGGAAAAGGATCCCCGCTTAAAAGCAGCGGTACTGGTTTGCCCGGCCGGTTTATATACTGAGAACGCCAATGGCGAGGTGGAACTAACTATAGACGGGTGCCTGGAGTGCGGTACCTGCCGTATAGCCTGCGGAACCGAGGTCCTGGAATGGAACTACCCTACCGGGGGAGCAGGTGTCCAATTCCGCTTTGGGTAATAGGATTAGACACTGAAGGACACTGATTTCTCATGAAGAACACACCCTAAAGGGTACACGGATGTAGCGCTAACGCGCTACCATTAAGGGAGCTGAATTTTTTAATATAAACTCTTATTTTTGATCTGTAATTGCAGGGTAGACATACGGGTTAATAAGAAATAGACGTGTGTAGTTCCAAAAAACCGGCGTCTATAATTTTCGGTAAGGTTTGAGAGAGGGAGGAAGGCCGGGTGAAAGAAATATCCTCACCCCTCACTCTAAACAACCAATTAAAGTCTTAAATTCGATTTCCTTTACAAGGAAACCATGATGTTACTTTGTTTTCAATATTAACGAGGGAGGTTTGGTTGATGAATATTGTGGTGGCTATGAAACAAATACCCGACCTGCAGCAAATTAGGATTAGAAACCGGCAGCCAATCCTGGACGATGTACCCCTGACCCTGGGGAACATCGATAAAAATGCTCTGGAAGCCGGGGTAAATTTAAGGGATGAACATGGAGGTAAAGTAATTGTCCTGTCAGCTGGGAACGAAAACATAGAAGATACGGTCAAAGAGGCCCTGGCTGCAGGTGCCGATGAAGCCTTTTTGGTTATAGATGACAGCCTGGATGGGGCTGAAAGCAGTTTAATAGCTGATGTTTTGGCGGCTTCTATTCAACAAATAGAGGAACCATCTTTAATTCTATTCGGTGAAGGTAGCGGTGATAATTACTCCGGTCAGGTGGGTTCACGGGTAGCTGAAATTTTAAACCTGTCTCAAGTATCATTTGCCAGCAATATTGAAATTAAGGGAAACCAGGCAGTGGTAACCCGTTCCTTGGAAGATGGTGAGGAAATAGTGCAAATTGATTTACCTGCAGTAGTAGCTGTGTTGGCAGATATTAACGAGCCCCGTATTCCTTCGGTAACTCAGATATTAAAGGCGGGGAAAAAGCCTAAAGAAGTTTTGGAGTTGGACGAACTGAAGGTTGAAGCTGGTAAAGCTATGGTGATTACAGCAAGTAACCTGGCTCCTGAAACAGAACGTAAGAAGGTAGTGGTAAAGAGCGTGGATGAACTAATCCAGGCTTTGACTACTGAAGGCTATGTAGGGAGGTAGTTGAAATGGCAGGACTCTTAATTTTTAGTGAGAACAACGGGCTTGCGTTAGAATTAGTTACCGCGGCCAAAAGTCTTAACGCTGCAGCAGTAAGCGCGTGCGTAATAAATAATGATGAACAGGCCCAGGCCCTGGCATCTACAGGAATTCAGGTTTATGCAGTGAAAAATAATGATTTGCTGATGGCTGATGTAGGAGCTATAGCAACCGCAGTTACGCAGGTGGCTGATAAGGCAGGTGCTGACACGGTACTGCTCGCATCAAACCGCAGGGGAAAGGAATTGGCTGGAAGACTTGCTCAGGCTATGAATGCCGGGTGTCTAACTGATGTGGCGGCCTTAAGTATCGAGGGAGATAAAATTTTGTGCCAGCGTAATGCCCTGGGTGGGGCTACGGTGGCTACCCAGTGTATTGATGCTGCTAACAAAGTCATTGCTATCCGCCCCCGCATCTTTGAAGCCGCAGCTGAAGGGGGAACAGGAGCAGTAGATGAGATAGCAGTAGATGTGAAAAAGAGCGGGGTTACAGTATTAGAGTTTAAGCCGCGGGCTGGTGAGGATGTAGATATTGAAGCGGCTGAAGTGTTAGTTGTAGTTGGTCAGGGTCTAAATAGTCAGGACGATTTACCCGCGGTAGAAGAGTTGGCTAAAAAATTGGGCGGTGAAGTAGCCTGTTCCAAACCAGTGGCTACAGATAAGAAATGGTTATCAGAGGAAAGGATAATTGGGTTATCGGGTAAAAAATGCAAGCCCCAGCTAGCAATATTAATGGGTATATCCGGACAGGTTCAGTTTACTGTAGGTATCCGTGACGCTAAAACTATAGTAGCAGTTAACAGTGACGAAAACGCTACTATAAACCAAATGGCTGATTATATCATTACTGCTGATTTGCATGATGTAGTAGCCCAGATGAATCAAAAACTGGGATAATTAAGCAGATACTGATTAACACTGATTTTAATTTAGACGGGTAACTATTTTTATAATTAGTGGCTTGTAGCTTTAGGTATATACCACACTAAGCTTATGCCATTCATAGACTAATGTTAGAAATCGGGAGTCTTAAGCTCCCTTTTTTTATACCCAATTATTGTTAATATGGAGAACATCAATATATGTACCATTTAGCATATACATAGATAAGACTGATTTGCTTTTGTGTTTTCTGAAAAGGAGGTCCCCCCATGAGTTATGACTTTGATACCCTGATTCAAAACGATAGAAACAGCAGGAGGGAAAAATCATTTGCTGCTACCTTCCTGGAATATCTCCATATAGTTCAAAATAAACCTGATATTACGGTACTATCCCATGAACGGATGTACAACATTATCATGGAAGCAGGTATGGAAATAATCAAAACTGAGGACTACCCTCGCCTGAGAAGGATACATGGTAATGACACTATCAGAAAATACAAATTCTTTGAGAATGAGTTTTATGGGATTGATCATATTATAATGCAGATAGTAAGATATTTCCATTCTGCCGCCATGCGTGGGGAGGAATCCCGGCAGGTTCTTTATCTAGTAGGACCGGTAGGTTCGGGAAAATCCTCACTAATGGAGAGCCTGAAAAGAGCATTAGAAGCTAGTCCACCTATATATGCTATAAAAGGCTGTCCCATGTGGGAAGAGCCCCTGCACCTGATACCAAAGCATCTCAGGTCGCATTTTGAAGAATTATTAGGGGTAAGAATTGAAGGAGATCTATGTCCCATATGCCGCTATCGCTTGATTAACGACTATCAGGGTAGATATGAAGATTTTCCGGTAATAGTTAGTAATTTTTCCATCCGTTCTCGCAAAGGAATAGCCGTGGTACCGCCAGTTGACCCCAATAACCAGGATGCTTCGGTACTGGTAGGGTCGGTGGATATATCCAAAATGGATCTTTATCCTGAAGATGATCCCCAAGTACTATCTTTAAATGGTGCTTTTAATGCGGGTAACCGTGGAATTGTAGAATTTATAGAAATATTTAAAAATGATGTTGAATACCTGCATACTATTTTGACTGCTACCCAGGAGAAATCAATACCTTCACCCGGGAAAGGGGCGATGATTTATTTTGATGGGATTATCCTGGCTCATTCCAATGAAGCCGAGTGGAACAAATTTAAATCGGATCATACTAATGAAGCCATATTGGATCGAATAGTTAAGATAGAAGTACCCTACTGCTTGGAACTTGGCCAGGAAGTGAAAATATATCAGAAGATACTTAAAAAGAGTAATTTTAAAGCTCATATCGCTCCTCATACCCTGGAGATTGCATCAATGTTTGCAGTTATCAGCAGACTTACTCCGTCTAACAAGGTTGATATAATAAGCAAGATGTATATTTATAACGGAGAGGAAATAGTACAGAAGGATTCAACTAAAAGAGTTGACATTCAGGAACTGAGGGATGAAGCCTCCCGGGAAGGATTCAACGGCATATCTACCCGTTTTATTATGAAAGCCATAGATAATACGCTATCTGAATCTGAACATGATTGCATTAATCCTATAACTGTTCTGGAATCACTTATAAAGGCGGTAAAATCAACCGACGTCAGTGATGACGAGAAGAAGCAGTGGCTGACCTACTTACAGGATACGATTAGGAAGGAATACCATCGTATTTTAGAAAAAGAGGTTACTCGGGCATTTATCCATGGATACCGGGAGCAAGCCGAGACCCTGTTTAACAATTACATTGACCATGCCGAGGCTTTTGTTAACAAAGTAAAGCTAAAGGATGCCAATACCGGTGAGGAACTGGAACCGGATGAGGCCTTTATGGAGTCGATTGAAGCCGGTATTGGTCTGACCGGAAGCGCTGCCAAAGGATTCCGGCACGACGTCACCGCCTATATGTTTTCGTTGCTGCGCAATAAGCGGAATATTCAATTTGATAGTTATGAACCCCTGCGAGAAGCGGTTGAGAAGAAACTGATAGCCTCGGTAAAAGAATTATCCCGGGTAGTAACACAGGCCCGGGTGCGGGATGAGGAACAAAACCAGAAATACAATGATATGGTGGAGGAAATGAAACGCAACGGCTACTGTGACCACTGCTGCAACGTAATCCTGCGCTACGCCGCTAACAACCTGTGGAAAGACTAAGGGGGGACGGCTATGGCTATTTTTCGTGAATATGAGAGTGGGGGGCGAGACCGCAGTGCCGAGGATCGGCGTCGTCATCGCCAACTCCTGGAAGAATCCATAAAAAAGAACCTGGGCAGTATTATTGCCGAGGAAAGTATTATTGGCAAAAGCAAGGATAAGACGGTAAAAATCCCGGTCCGGGGCATAAAGGAGTACCAGTTTATTTACGGTGATAATCATGAACAGGTTGCTTCCGGCAGCGGCAAGGAAAAACGGGGGGATAAAATCGGTATCGGCAAAGGGGAGCAAAGCGGAGCCGGTAGTGGTGAAGGGGCAGGGAATATTGAAGGTGAGGATTACTACGAAACTGATGTTACCCTGGAAGAACTGGTACAGTATTTATTTGAAGACCTGGATTTGCCCTTTTTGGAAAGAAAAAAGTTCTCCTACATTTTGAGTGATAAAAGCCATAAGCGACGGGGAATACAACGTAAGGGGATTCCTCCCCGCCTGGCCAAAAAACGCTCTGTGGTAGAGAGAATCAAACGTAAAAAATCTATGGAAAAGACCCTGCAGGAATTGGGACAGGATTGTGAAATAGAAAGGTTTCCCTTTCGGGAAGAGGACTTGCGCTACCAGCGTATCAAGGAGGAATTACGCCCGGAATCAAATGCGGTAGTCATATGCATTATGGATAATTCGGGCTCCATGTATCTCAATAAGAAATACCTGGCCCGCAGTTTCTTTTTCTTGCTCTACCAATTTGTCAACTATCGTTATATAAATGTGGAACTGGTATTCATTAACCACACCACCACCGCTCTAGAAGTTAACGAAGATGATTTTTTCCACCGGGGGGAATCGGGGGGAACTATGATTAGCAGCGGTTATGAGAAGGCCTTAGAGATAATTGAGGAACGCTATAACCCGGAAATATGGAATGTTTATGCCTTTCACTGCAGTGATGGGGATAACTGGCCGGAAGATATTGATAAGGCAGTAGAAAAGGCCCGGGAACTGTGTGAGGTCTGCAATCTCTTTGGCTATGGGGAGATAAAATCTACCTGGAAAGCCGATAGTACCATGGCAGATGAATTTGAGGCAATAAAAGCTGAAAACTTTGTAACTGTATCTATAGATAGTAAAGAAGATATTTGGCCTGCCTTTAGACAATTATTAAAGATAGCAGAAAAGGAGGGCTAGTATGGGCAGTGATTACAGCATGAATGACTTGCTGCAATATAACTCCCGCATTGAGGAAATGGTTTTAAATGCAGGACTTAATATATACCCCCAGGAGTTTGAAATTTGCAGCTATGAGGATATGCTGGGCTACGAAGCTTATGCCGGCATGCCGGTACGTTACACCCACTGGAGCTTTGGTAAAGCCTATGAGCGTAAAAAAACCTTTTATCGCTATAACCTAACTGGTTTACCTTATGAGATGGTCATAAACTCTAACCCCTGCCTGGCCTACCTGATGAAGGATAACACCCTGCTTTTACAGATTCTTACTATGGCCCACGTTTATGGGCATAATGATTTTTTTAAAAATAACCGCCTTTTCAAGACCGGAACCCGGGCTGAATATACCCTGGAAATGTTTAAATCCCATGCGCGCCGCATAAGTGAATACATACAAGACCCCAGCATAGGGTACACCCGGGTGGAACGGGTGTTAAATGCTGCTCATGCCCTGCGTTTCCAGATTTACCGTATCGTCGGGGAGAAACACCTGACCCCGGAAGAAGTGAAGCAAAAAATTATTGACGAGTATACTTCCCCG
>DIRQ01000064.1:52259-54008 GCA_002424365.1 Syntrophomonas sp. UBA5432
GGGAAAGCCTTTATTTTTTGCCTCAGATAGAGACTAAAATTATGAACGAGGGTTGGGCCAGTTATTGGCATTACCGGATATTAAATAATATGGACCTGCCTCAAGAACTGCATCTTGAGTTTCTTAAACGTCATAATCAGGTAGTTAGTCCTTTTGAAGGTCGCCTTAATCCCTATCATCTAGGATTAAAAATATTTGCTAAACTGGATCAAGAGGGACATGATATATTTGCTATACGCGAACAGGAAAGAGATACCTCCTTTTTGCGACGCTACTTGGATGTAGAGCTATGTCAAGAACTAAATCTCTTATCCTTTAAGAAAAGAGGGCGAGATTATTATATAAAAGAGATTGCTGATGATGAAGGATGGAAGGAAATTCGCAATGCTCTGGCCTTTAATGTTGGCATACAATCAATACCGGTTATAAAGGTGGTGGAGGTAGGGGCTAATAACAGCCTGCTGATGCTGGACCATGAATGGGATGGTAGAGAATTGCAACTGGAATATGCCCACCAAACCTTAAAACATCTGGCTGAACTATGGGGAGGAAAAGTGCGCTTGCGCACGATGGTACGGTCATCGTATCAAATATTGGAGACTGATGGAGAATAATCAAGTTGTATCAGGTAGGAATTTATGTATAAAACTAGAAGTAATACAATAAGGTATGTGGTTTATTTGTGAAAGGAGAAAGGAAAGTGGAACAGGCAAAAGGGGTGGAAGTTGTTGTAGATGGGGTTACAGGAGTCGGTAAGTCTAGTTTGGTAAGGATTGTATCTGAAGAATTTGGCCTTAAACCATTTAGCGAGATGTTTGAAGATGAAAACCGTCTGTTGAATAAATTTTTTCATGATCGGGCCAAGTGGGCATTTCCCATGCAGACTAATTTCTTAACTAACCGTTTCAAGCAGTACTGCCAGGCTATGCGCGTGGGACAGGCAGTAATGGATCGTTCCATATATTCCGACCGGATTTTCGCCCGTATGTATCTAGAATACGGCTACCTGAAACCAGAGGAATATGCAGTATATAATAACTTACTAGAGACTATGCTGGAACATGTAGTACCTCCTAAACTGTTGGTATATCTTCAGGTTGATACTGATGAAGCTATTCGCCGTATAAATAAACGCGGCCGTCCCGATGAGGTGGAAGTGGAAAGGGAGTACTGGGATCATTTAAACCAGTTTTACGAATCCAACTATCGTGAATATTCTTTAGGAGGGGAATTATTGGTGATTAAGGTAGACAAACTGGATTATGTGCACCACCCTGAAGACCGTGCCTTTATGGTAAATGAGATAAGGAAGGCTAAACAGATAATGGAATTTAAAAAAGCCAGCAGTTGATGGATAATTAGACAGGAGTTGGTAAAGTGCTGCCGTCCGGGCAGCTTTTTTTTGCTTTGTTTGCATGCTTTTACTGGTATGATATTAAGTAAGACAGCGTAAAGGTTGTGAAAGAATTGGCGGTAACTCTGGGTATTTTTGCCGGGACCATATTATTTTTTTATTCGTTTTATTTTGTCCGCATTATCAGGGGGAACCCGGAAAGCTTTGAAGGCGAATTACTGCAAGCCCTGGCTAACTGGATGGTGCAAAAGGGAAGCAAAGTGCGGGGTCAACTATGGATGATGCTCTTATTATCGTTTTCCCTGGAATTGCTCTATTTTGTTCTGGTATTTGCAGTAATTAAGAATATTGCCCTATTAATATTTACTGGAGTATTTATCCTGGTAGAGATTTAC
>DIRQ01000043.1 GCA_002424365.1 Syntrophomonas sp. UBA5432
GTTGAGATTAGAGGTTGTTTGTACTCTACCCAATCCCCGGCAGCCGCAGCTCCGGCTATCCGGCCCATTTCCATGGATACCGGCCATAATCCTACTGGCCTTTCCCCGAACTGGGCCACATCACCGACAGCATAAACGTCATTGACACTAGTGTGCATATTATCATCAACTACTATACCCTGGGCAACTTCTATTCCGGCCTCCTGAGCCAATTCTACGTTTGGACGCACGCCAGTGGAGAGCAGGACCAAATCAGCCTCCAGCACCGTACCATCGCTTAACTTAACTCCAGTTACCTGCCCATCTCCTAGTATTTCATCAGTAGCTACTCCCAGGCAGAGTTGTACTCCCTTATCAACCATCAGTTCTTGTAAACGCAGGGAGGCAGCTTCATCTAATTGCCGGGGCATTAGTCTCTGGTTAAATTCAACCACTGCTACTGCCATCCCACTGCCAATCATCTCCCATACTGCTTCCAGGCCCAAAACTCCTCCGCCAATTACAACTGCTTTTTTCGCAGTCTTCATGGCTGCTTTTAATTTAAGGGCATCATCCAAACTGCGCATGGAATATACTCCTTCTTTATCTGTTCCTTTAAAGGGTGGTATATTACTTCGTGCTCCGGTAGCAATAATGAGCTTGTCATACTCTATGGTATCGCCTGATTCTATTTCCAGTTTTTTACCAGCGGTATCAATCTTAACTACCCTGCTTCCAGTTCTCAAATCAATCTGATTCTCTTCATACCAGCCCTGGTCAAAGACATAAAGCCTGTTTTCGGGCAGGTCTTCGCTTAAGAGGTCAGATAGGGCAGGTCGGTAATAGGGTCTGCTACCTTCTTCGCTAAGCATAGTAATTTTCGCGGTACGATTACGCTTATGCAAGGCCTGGGCGGCCGATAGTGCTGCAATCCCGCCTCCTATGATAACAAAACGTTCGTTACTATCATTGATAAACTCATCCTCTATGCCTTCACGGACAAAGTTCTCCGCACCCACCCCGCATGCCGGGCAGATATCGGGTGGCTCTGCACCTACATGAATATGTCCGCAGACCAGGCAGCGCCAGCGAGTCTGACTCTGGTCCTGTTTCTTTTCCAGTACTGCCCGGGCAAAATCCATACCCAGGTTAAAGGCATCTTCCAGATTATGCTCCGAAGGTTTAAAGTTTACTCGATAACCAGGCAATACCTTCATGCGCAGCGCTCTCAGCCGGTTTTCTATACTCGGTACTGCCTCACCACTCCAACCATAAGCTCCAAACGCCATAGCTACCTTATCACCGTGGGTGATGGGCGATAGCCGCCCCAACAGTCTCCATACCTGGGGCAGGGCATCACCATTTACCGTATTGGAGCCCAGGAGTAATCCATCAGCTTCAGCTATAGCAGCAGCAATACGATCTAACAACTCATCATCTTCCAGTTTATCCTCTACCAAACTAAAGGTCTGAATATCAAAATCACCTATAGTGCTTACCCCTTCGGCCAGGGTGTCAGCCAACATTTTGGTGAAACCATAGATGCTGATATAGGCCAGCACTATTTTAGGGCGATAGCTATCCCCTACCGCCGGAGGTTGAGACCACTGCCGGTAAAGGTCAATGTATTTATCTATGTCCTTGCGTAACACCGGTCCATGTCCGGGGGCCACCATATCTAGAGGCAAATCTTGTATCTTTTCCAGAGCCTCCAGTACATAAGGCTTAAAAGGCCCGATAATAGCATCGAAGTATTCCTTATATGGATTGATAAAATCGCTTTCCATCAGGTCGTTGAAAAGGCGCTCATCAGGGTAATGGCTGCCGAATGAATCGCAGGCAAATAGTATTTTATCCTCTACCAGGTAAGTGTAGATAGTATCCGGCCAGTGGAGAAAGGGTGCATTGATAAAGCGCAGAGTTTTACCGCCTAAATCCAGCTCTTCCCCATCTTTTATCTCATGGGAGGCAAAATTACGATTAGAGATTTCTTTTAAGAATTGCAGAGCAGTTTGACTGGCAAAAACAGCCAGATTAGGGACTAAATCAAGTAGTCGGGCTACGGCCTCGGAATGGTCCGGTTCAGTATGGTTCATTATGAGGTAGTCAATTTCGGAAAGGTTAACCAGGGGTTTAATCTTGTCCACATACTCGTCAAAAAACTTGTCTTCGCAAACTTCGATCAGGGCAGTTTTTTCATTTCCCTTGATCAGGTAGGCATTGTAGCTGGTTCCGTAATCCGTAGTCATAACCAAATCAAAAATTCTAAGCTGCGGGTCACGTACTCCAACCCAATAAACATCGTCTTTCATCTTTATTGCTTGCATGTAATTCCCCCTTTCCCTTGTATTAAGACCATCATATTTTAGGCCTTGTGAAAAAGCAAGCAAATAAAGGTGCGGTGCTACTGATATGAACTTCGTTCATAATTAAGGTTACCGCATCCAAATTAAGCTTTACTCCTTTTTCAGGTTCTCATCTTTGACTATGCCGGTTATGAATTTGCGGTAGGGGTCATAGCTGAATTCAGTAAAATAAGCTCTTCGGGGTGATTGGACATCTTTTAATCCCCAGACCAGGTAATTTACCGCATCCTGTACCGCCTTACCACAGTTACTACAATAGATGCAGTCAGCTTTGGTAGCTCCCAGCATTTTTAACTGTTCATCGCAACAACGAATATTATTAATTCCATTAAAGCTTTCATCGTAGAGAAAACCTTGTTCATCCAGAGCTTCCTTGAATGAAACCAGACGATTGTTGGGGAAATTATCCTGCAGCTCATAACGGGTATCGGGAATATCAGTTTCCTCCACCAGTACCCATTCCTCTCTCTTTTCCACATAAAGCCAGTAGAGGCGAGCATATATTGGTTCCCGG
>DIRQ01000088.1 GCA_002424365.1 Syntrophomonas sp. UBA5432
CTAAACCCCAACCTTAAATACATATATAAGAAGTAATCCTCTATGGCTCCCGGTAGTCGACCAAATCTTCACTCAGGTTATTAGGTATTTACTACTGCTGCCGGGAAAGGAGTGCGGACAATTAGTCAAAATTCAAAAGGCAATGTTAAGTCTATGTCTATTCTCATTTTTGAATAGGAGTTACGATTATGGGCAATTATTCCCGTGTCTTTTTTCTCATTATAATACTAATTTTAACCACTTTCATGATTATAAACCCACAAGAAACGGTTACTGCTGCCGGAATGGGCTTTAAACTCTGGTTTAGTATCCTCTTACCCGCACTACTACCTTTTTTTATTGTAGCCGAGCTTATGGTTAGCCTGGGTTTTGTTAAGTTTCTGGGGGTTATCCTGGAACCCATAATGCGACCTATTTTTCGCCTGCCAGGCTGTAGTTCTCTGGTGGTAGTTATGGGTTTTACTTCCGGTTTTCCAATTGGTGCCGTCTTAAGCAGGAAACTATACGATGAAAAATTACTTAACGCTGATGAAACTGAAAGACTGGTTTCCTTTACTAACAACTGCAGTCCCCTATTTATACTGGGGGCAGTTGGCGTGGGAATGTTCGCTTCTCCACTGGCCGGATATCTGCTGGCCATATCCCATTACCTTTCTAATATCTTACTTGGTATTATCTGGCGTTTCCGAGCTCCAACAACAATTACTCGCAGGTTAAAACGTCAGGAGTCTTTATTGCACGAGGCCTATAAAGCTTTTATACAACACCAGAACACACGGGGCATCGGGTCATTACTTGGTGATGCTATAAAAAACAGCCTGAATAATATTCTGGCTATTGCTGGCTTTGTTATAATCTTTTCCGTTTTAACCCGTATGCTATCTGTTTGGGGGATAATGGATGGATTAGCAATCATGCTAAGTTATATCTTTAAAGCCGTTTGTCTGCCGTATCCTGTGGCCTATGGTCTGGGTATGGGGATGTTCGAAATTACCCTGGGTACCCGGACAGTAGTCCTGGCCTCTCAGGCCGACCTTCTCTATCAGCTACTGGCAGTTAGTGCTATTCTGGCCTTTAGCGGTTTTTCTATTATTGCCCAGGTAATGAGCATTATGGCAGACATTCCGGTCCGTTTATCTTTTTATATGTTTTCACGGCTCATTCAGATGATGTTATCGATAGTAATTACACTTTTAACATATAAATTAATGGTTCCCCGCTTAACCGTCAGCTCTTTTACTATCCCTTATTATAAGGTCCTATATTCCTTTAACGCCTGGAATATTTCCCTATCCTGTTTAGCTATTGGCCTGGTATTGATTACTATGATGATTATTTTAAGCCTCTGGTGGCAGGACTAAATATCCTCTTCCTCGGATTCCCTGATTTCCTGTTTTCCTTGGTTAATAGCCTCCAAACCTTTTTTTAATACAATTTCCATATGGCTTAATACACCATCAGCATATTCATTAACATCGCGGCGAATCTCCCGGGCCATCTCTTCTGCACGAGCTATAATTTCTTCGCCCATTTGCATAGCATTTCTGGTTATTTCATTATCGTCCACCATACGTGCTACATGATCTTTGGACTGTTCCACATACTCATCTGCCTGTGCACAGGCCTCCTTAACAATACGTTCCTTTTCGCTCATAATAAGACGTGCCGTTTCCAACTCTTCCGGTAATATTGCTCTTAAGCGATCTACCCGATCCAGGAACCGGTGACTCTCTATCATGACCTTGCCACTGGATAGGGGCACCTTTTTACTGTCTTTTATCATTAGCTCGAGTTCATCCAGTATCCTGAAAATCTCCATCATTCTCAAATTACCTCCTTGTTTAAACGATAGTAATGCAGGGTCGACTCCCCATAGTTGTCCAATCGGTATTCTTCCAACCGACTTAAGTTAGCTGTTAAGCTCATTTTTCTAGGGCTACGAATTATAAGGTTCCCTTCGTTTGTCAATAAAGAAGACTTGTCCATAGCACTAAGAAACGGATTAAATATACTTTGTACTGTAAATGGAGGATCAGCGTATATATAGTCAAATTTAAATTGCCTATGGTTTAGAATTTCTATAGCCCGAAAAACATCATTACGATATATTTTAAAATTTTCCTTGAAACCGCAGTTGCTTAAGTTTTCCCTGATAGTTTGTATTGACTTAACATTATTGTCTATGAAAACCACCATGTAGGCACCCCGACTTAAGGCTTCAATCCCTACACTTCCACTTCCAGCAAATAAATCCAACAAGCTGGCTGCAGCTATATTATATCCAATTACGTTGAACAAGGCCTCTTTAATCATATCTGTAATAGGTCTAGTATTTATTCCCCGGGGAGCTTTTAAACGTCTTCCGCGTGCTGTTCCTGATATTACTCGCACAATTCTACCCCTCTGTCTTATATTCGCCAATTTTCTTTTTTGCCCTTTTTTTGGCTAAAATCATTTTATCATATAGAAAAATTTTTTTAAGTAATGTGTATATTATGTCTTTAACTGGGTAATGATATAAATGCCAGAAATAATCTGGTAACAAACCCTCCCCAACAACTTTACAAAATTCTCCTCTCCCCAAAATGGCGACTAAAAAGTCGCCATTTTTTATGCATATTTCCAAATATTAAAACGGATAATAAATCCAAAGGAGGTAGGTTTAATGTTATATAAAGATTTCAATATTTATGTGGACATGGCTATAGAAGCAAGAGATTTAATTAGGGGGACTACCGACCAGGAAATACCTGGAGTGCAGGAAGACGTACAGCAATTAGAACATATTAAAGTAACAACTATTACAATCCTTAATGCAAGTGGTGCAGAAAAAATAGGCCGCCCGATTGGCACTTATGTAACTATAGAATCACCGCCGCTGAAAATTAATGACCCTTATGTACGTGATGAAATAGTTGCACAGATGGAAAAAAGCATGCAGACTATGATCGGGGATCATCTAAAACCACAGGATACGGTACTCCTGGTAGGTCTAGGTAACTGGAGGGCAGTAGCCGATGCTCTAGGCCCCAAGTTTATTGAATATAGTCCAATTACCAGACATTATCATAGTTATTCCCCTGATGCTCTGGTCGAAGGTATGAGGCCCAGCTGTGGAATAGCTCCCGGGGTACTTGGAATTACGGGCTTGGAAACATTTGAAGTGATAAAAGGAATCGTCGAAAAAATCAAACCTGCTCTATTAGTTGTGGTTGATGCTTTGGCTGCACAAAATGTCAGTCGTATAGGAACTAGCATTCAAATGTCTAATACCGGTATCCAACCAGGTTCAGGAGTAGGCAATGCCCGCCATGCTATTAGACAGGAAGATCTTGGAGTACCAGTAATCGCTATTGGCTGTCCCACTATTGTAAGTGCTGCAGTAATTGCCAATGAAGCCGTTAAAAAATTTTGCTTAAATAGTGGAGCTATGTTTAACGAAAATGTATCTTTAAATTCTATTAAAGAGATTCTAAATCCATTTGGAGGAAGTATGGGAGTAACCCCCAAAGAAATAGATGAAATTATTGAAAACAGTGCCCGCATAATCTCCATGGGAGTAGCTAAATCACTCTTCCCCGGTATCTCTGAAGAACAACTTGAGCTGTATGCTACCTAAATAAAATGAAAACAAGCGGATATGTATAATCCGCTTGTTAACGATAGTATGATTAGAGTCTAGTTATTATTAGTACTGCTGATTCTGCTGTTTGATTGAGCTCAGATCTTGAGTCATGCTCAGTCCCTGTCCCTGTCCACCAGCTGCTCTCTGCTGGTAATCATAGATCATTTTCTTAACCATCTGTCCACCTATGCTTCCAGCCTGGCGGGAAGTGAGGTCACCATTATAACCCTGCTTCAGGTTTACACCTACTTCCTGGGCAGCTTCAAATTTAAACTGGTCCATAGCTGCTCTGGCTTGGGGAACTAAAATCTGATTGTTATTTGTTGCCATTTATATTTCACCTCCTTCATCTGGTGTAGTCTTATTTTTTCCCTGGATTAATCTAATATGCTAGAAGTATTTTCAAGACTTTTTAATTTTTTTCTTATCATTTTGCTTTTTTCTATCGGAGATACCGATTTCTTGGGTTACTTCATATTTTAATTTTTCGATCCCCTTCATTTCCTTCTTTTTATTTTTCATTAATTCGCCTCCTTTTTAAAATAAAAAAACTGCGAATTACTATCGCAGTATTATAATTTGAAATTTAAATTTTTTTATTTATCCAGTTTTATGAATTAGACACTGAAGGACACTGATTTTTTTATGACTAACATTGAAATTTCTTAATATTGGAAAGAGAAATAAACGATGAGTACATGTTAGGGTTTTTGCAGTAAATCATTGAAATAAATTCAGTGTTTTTTATAAAGGTTCAGTGTATTCAGTGTCCATTTTTATTACTAATTAGGGGCTACTTGATTTAATTTTTTAAATTTTAAAGCAATATATTTTTCTAATTGCGGGTTCATATGGTCTTGCTTGATTTCCTCGGCCAAGACCCGGCTTAATTCCACCAGTTTTTGATCTTTACTCAAGTTGGCAACTTTTAACCCATCCAGCCCATGCTGTTTAACTCCCCAAAATTCCCCCGGCCCTCTTATTTTTAAGTCTTCTTCAGCTATTTTAAATCCGTCATTAGTTTTTTCCATGACCTGAAGTCTCCTGACCGCCTCTTCATTCCTGGGGTCAGCAATTAAGAAGCAGTAGGACTGTTTATGGCCTCGTCCCACACGACCTCTTAATTGATGTAACTGCGAAAGCCCAAAGCGTTCTGCCTGCTCTATTACCATGATTGAAGCATTAGGGACATCGACCCCTACTTCGATTACACTGGTAGAAACCAAAATCCGGATTTTACCCTGTTTAAACATCTGCATGACCATATCTTTTTCCGTTGGTTTAAGTCGACCATGGATAAGTCCAACACTTAAGCTGGGGAATACTCTGGATTTCAATTCTTCATAAAGCGAAACTGCTGCTTGTAAATCCTGTTTTTCTGATTCCTCAACTAGTGGACAAACAATGTAAGCCTGAGCCTTATTATGTGCCTGTTCGTGAATAAACCGGTACACTTGCTGCCTTCGCTCCTGCTCAATAAAATAGGTTTTTATAGGTTTACGTCCTGGCGGTAACTCATTTATTACTGATAAGTTCAAATCACCATATACAGTTAAAGCAAGGGTTCTGGGGATAGGGGTAGCAGTCATAACTAATGTATCAGGAGAACTACCCTTATCGCTTAGTGCTGCCCTCTGTCTTACTCCAAAACGGTGCTGTTCATCTATGACTACCAACCCCAAGCAGTTAAATACTACATCATCTTGAATCAAGGCATGGGTACCAACCAGCAGGTCAATTTCTCCACTTTTAACCGCCTCTAATATTAATCGCCGTTCGGCGCCTGAAGTTCCTCCAGTAAGCCGGGCTACAGTTAAATCATAGCCAGAAAAAAACTTTTCCAATGCTGTATAATGCTGCTGAGCTAGGATTTCAGTGGGAGCCATTATAGCTGCCTGAAAGCCACTGGCAACCGCTTTAGCCATAGCCAGGGCCGCTACCACAGTTTTACCTGCCCCTACATCTCCCTGGAGAAGGCGATTCATAGGATATGGTGATTCCATGTCAGTAAATATTTCTGTAATTACCTTTTGTTGGGCAGATGTAAGTTGAAAAGGAAGATGAGTCTTTAATCGTTTTAGTAGAGCAGTTTTTTCCTTATGTATTACATAATTACCCTGCGGGTCGTACCTTTCCAATTGCCTTATTTGGAGCTGAAACAGGAGTAATTCCTCCATCGCCAGCCTTCTGCGAGCCTGGCGATAAGCCTCCCGGCTATCAGGAAAATGTATATTATTAACAGCATAATCTATAGGACAGAGAT
>DIRQ01000139.1 GCA_002424365.1 Syntrophomonas sp. UBA5432
CTATCTTAAGACCAAAATAATTCTGAAATTTTTTGGCCGCGTTTTCAGTTTCCCGCCCAAAGGTTCCTTTCTCCTGCATACTTATTTGAGTACCAATAGGTTCGGGCAATACCTTGAGGAAATTCTGCACCAGTTCTACATCGCTTCCGGTATCACCGCGGCGTAAAGTACGGCTTCCCAAAACAATATTATCAGCCATTTGTTCACCTCCATGATAGTCCTTGTTATAGACTATGAAAGATTGTGAAAAAGGGTTAACAAGAAAATAAGGTGCAGAAATTTTGAATTAATCTTAACTAACAGGAAGCTCTGCAGTATAATATCGGTAATTAAGGTAATGATTCGAGGCGACAGTAGTGGAGGAAGATAAGGTAGCAGACGATAAGAAGGATATTAAAAAACGGCTGGTCAGTTTTTTTGGATTCAACTCCAGTATAGTCTCCATGCTGATTATGGTTATACTAATCGGCCTGGGTGAAAAAATGGCGGAAAGGTTCCTGCCCCTATATCTTATTGCCCTGGGGGGCAGTATCTATGCAGTCGGGTTCCTCAATGCCATGGACAACTTTTTAAGTGCCATATACTCATTCCCGGGCGGATATTTAGCGGAAAAAATGGGATATAAGAAATCCCTGATGCTGTTTACGGTTATAGCACTCTTTGGCTATGCTATCGTTATCTTAATCCCCAGTTGGCAGGCGGTTTTAATTGGCTGTGTTTTCTTTATTGCCTGGAGTGCAGTATCCCTGCCAGCCATAATGACCCTGGTCTCCCAGGTTATGAGTAAAGATAAACGAGTTATGGGGGTTACCCTGCATTCGCTGGTTCGGCGCATTCCCATGGCTCTGGGACCGCTTTTGGGCGGGCTTTTAATTGGAATTTACGGCAAGGTGGATGGAATCCGCATAGCTTTCTGTGTTGCCTTCGTGCTGGGTTTGGTATCCCTGCTGATTCAGTATTACTTTATCGAGGATGACCATGAAAAAAAAGAGGCTCACCTGCATGCCCGGGATATTTATTCTTCCTTCACACCGGGCCTGCGCAGCCTGCTTTTATCCGATATATTAATTCGCTTTGCTGAACAGATACCATATGCTTTTGTAGTTTTGTGGGTGGTAGAAGTTAATAAAATATCGGCTTTCCATTTTGGTGTGCTTACTACTATTGAAATGATTACGGCTGTCCTGGTATATATTCCAGTAGCTTACCTGGCTGATAAGTACGGCAAAAAACCCTTCGTGTTAATTACCTTTGGCTTTTTCACACTGTTTCCGCTGGTCTTATATTTTTCCCACAGCTTCGCAGCGCTATCATTTGCCTTTGTTATCCGCGGCCTCAAGGAGTTTGGCGAACCTACCCGTAAGGCCTTGATTATGGATTTGGCCCCCGAAAACTTGAAGGCTGCTACCTTTGGCACCTATTATTTAATCCGGGATGTTATCGTTTCCGTGGCTGCCTTGAGCAGTGCCTTCCTCTGGCATATATCCCCGGGTACTAACTTCCTGACCGCCTTCGCCTGCGGCCTGGTAGGCATGATTGTTTTTGCTATCTATGGCCAGGATCTTAATACTAAGGCTCAATAGGTTAGAATATACTACCATATTTTTTCTTCCTACCCGGTAATCTTAGAAGCCTTTTATCTCCAGGCTGTATCTTCTTAACTCCGGCTTAAGCCCAACCAGGCTATTACCCGCATCAGGGCTACTAATGCCAGGTATATACCCAGCCACATAAGCAGAAAATAGGCAAAAAATGATGCCAGCGATGAAGCCACATCTCCGGCCCACCCCAGGGCCGATACAAAAGATAGAAAGATTGCTCCTATCTGTTTAAAATTACCGAAAAGCAGTAACTCTCCCTGGCGCTCCAGGGGGTTTTTCTCAAAAACTTTAATCGCCAGCCAGAAGAAAAGGAAAGAGGCCAGTAGTAATAGAGTGATTTCCAGAGGATAATCGGGTATCACCCGGTCTATGAACTGGCTACTATTACCACTCCAAATATATCGTCCATCCCGGGTGATGTAATCAGGAATAAAAAGATAAGTTACAATATAACGAGCCTTAAGCTCAAGAGCAGCAGATACCGCATAGAATTGGCGAAATGTTGCAAGACTAATACCTAGCAACATCCAGGGTAATCCCATAATTATAGTTGTAAAAAGAACCGATGACAGAATTCCCCCGGAAAAAGTGGCTACCAGCAAGGCCAGACTGAACAGGCAAAGTAGCGCCGCCGTAGTAAGCACAGCCCACTGTATTACCTCCTGGGCAACATACTGGGCTGGTAATAGTTGCCCGGCGACTATTAGAAACACGCTTATAAACAATATAATAGCTAAAATCCCCAGGCTGCCTACTATGTACTTCGCTGTTATGATTTCCCGACGACTGACCGGAGTACTTACCAAATAACTAAGGCCACTACCCCTTTCCCCGGCCAGCATCAGGGCTGCCAGCACTATAACTGCTATTATAGCGATAGTTTCGGTAGTTGAAGAACCTGTAGCCAGTACCGCCTTAATGCTGTCTGACCAGGCATCGGCTCGGCTACCAGTTCGATATATCCAATAGGTAATAGGAACCAAAACCGGCTCCAGACCGATTACTATCAGGGCCAGAAGAAAAAATTTGTAATACTGGCACCACTCTTTCCACAACAGGCCTTTCATTGCCCTCATCTCAATACCTCCCCGCATCTATATCTCCAACCCCACTTCCCTGGCCCCACTTCCCACTTCCAATTCCTGCCTCTAACTTCCCACATCCCACTTCCAATTCCCACTTCCATTTCCCACTTCCAACCTCTCGCATCTCACCTCTCAAACCCGTATCCCTGTGATTCCATAAAGGTCACAAAGATACTTTCCAGGTCCAGGTTCAACTCTTTTACCAATTCCGGTTCCAGCTCTACCAGCCTGGGGCTGATGCTATCCAAATGCCCGATTATAGTAATAGTTATTACCCTCCCGCTCTGGTGGTACTCCATCAGTCCGGGCAGTGACTTGATTGCATCTTCTGGAGGTTCTCCGGTAAAAATAAGTTGCAGGCGGTGTACCGATTCCTTCAACTCATCCAGGGTATGGCTGAATAACATCCGTCCCCGGTAAATAGCAGCAATATGGTCGGCACTCTGTTCCAGATCATTAAGATTGTGGGACGAGTAAAACACAGTAGTCCCTTGCTCGGCAACTTCTTCAATAATAGTCTGTAAGAAAGCACGGCGAACTACCGGGTCCAGCCCGGCCGTAGGTTCATCCAACAGTAACAGCTGAGGCCGCAGAGCCAGGGCCATCACCAGGGCTACTTGAACTTTCTGACCGCGGGAGAGATTCCGTATACGCTGACCTTCAGGTAAACGGAATCCTTTATGTAATTCCCGGCACCGTTCCCAATCCCAGAAAGGGTATAGTTTACTGC
>DIRQ01000022.1 GCA_002424365.1 Syntrophomonas sp. UBA5432
CTTTTCCCACCCATATTGGGACCAGTTATAATAGCAAAACGGTTATCACTACGATTAAGCTTAAGATCATTAGGTATAAAACGACTATCCTGCAGGTTTTTTTCTACTACCGGATGTCGCCCACCCTTGATTTCTATTATCCCGTTGTTGTCTACCTGGGGACGCTGGTAATTGTTCAGATATGCTACTTCCGCCAGCGAAACAATTACATCCAGCATGGCAATTTTAGCGGCGCTGTCCTGTATACGTTCCAGGTACTGGCAGAGTTTCTCCCTTATTTCAATAAAAATCTGCTGCTCCAGGGTATAAAGTTTTTCCCGGGCTCCTAATATCTTTTCTTCATATTGTTTTAATTCATCGGTAATAAAACGCTCGGTATTAACTAATGTTTGCTTACGAACATATTCCGGAGGAACCAGATGCAGATTAGATTTGCTGATTTCTATGTAGTAACCAAATACCTTGTTATAACTTACCTTCAAATATTTTATTCCGGTTCGCTCTTTTTCCCGGCCTTCAAAATCTATTAACCAGCTAGAGCCATCCCGGGATAATTGTTTTAATTCGTCTATTTCCGGGTGAAATCCATCCTTAATAATATTTCCTTCCCTGATTCCCGGTGGAGCCTCTTCATCTATGGATTCTTCGATTATTCCGTAAACATCCTGCAGGTCGTCCATCTCGGCCAGGTACATTAATAGTGATGAACTTGCTGTTTGCAGCACCTCTTTACTTTTAGCCAGTGCCGTAATAGAATATTTCAGAGCCAATAAATCACGGGGATTGGCAATCTCACCGCCTATTTTGGCGGCCAGTCTTTCTAAATCATAGACCCCATTTAGAATTTCTCTGATTTCACTTCTTAAAGCCAGGTTTTCCTTAAGCTCCTCAACCGCATCTAATCGATTATTAATTTCTACAATGTTTTTTAAAGGCTGTTCTATCCACCTTTTTAGATTTCTTTTACCCATAGCCGTACAGCATTGATCCAGAATACCCAGTAAAGACCCTTCCCGCCTGCCTTCCCGTAAGGTGGAGCTTAACTCCAGATTGCACCGGGTAGTATAATCCAGTTCTAAAAAGGCATCGTTATTGAAAACGGAAAGGCTACGCAGGTGTTTTAAAATACCTTTTTGGGTTTCTTGCAGAAAAAGAATAATTGCGGCGGCAGCCTGAACCCCGGCGGTATATCCTTTTAAACCAAAACCCTCCAGAGAAACTACCTGAAAATGCTCTGTTAATATTCCCAGTGCAGTTTTAAGGTTTAAGGCCCTCTCATCGATAGGACTGATAACCATGCCGCCTTCGGGCTTATCCAACCATTCCCGGGTAAAGCTATCATATTCTGCCAGTAAACACTCAGCTGGAGCCAGGCGCAGCAGTTCATTTTGTACCTGATGACCGGTGGCAACTTCAGCTATTTCACAAACCTTAAATTCTCCGGTAGATATATCAGTATAGGCAAATCCGGTTAAATTACGCTCTTCCACAATGGCGACCAGGTAATTGTTTTTATGCTCCTCCAGAAGGTTATCTTCTATTACCGTACCTGGAGTAACAATACGGATAACTTCCCGCTTAACAATTCCTTTGGCCTCGCGGGGATCTTCTACCTGTTCACAGATGGCTATTTTATACCCTCGACTTATAAGGCGAGAGATATAATTATTCATAGCATGATAGGGTATACCACACATAGGGACTTTACCATCCCCACCATCTCTGGCAGTAAGTACTATATCCAGTTCCCGGGAGGCTACCTGAGCATCTTCAAAAAACATTTCATAAAAATCTCCCAGGCGAAAAAATAAAATGGCATCCCGATGCTGCTCTTTTATTTCCAGGTATTGTTCAATCATTGGTGTATAGCGAGCCAAAGCTAATCTATACCTCCCCCAGTCATTCTAAAAAGAAAGACTTGTTCCTACAAGTCTTTCTAAAATAATATTGTTCTACTGTGAAAATAGCATTTACATCTGGCAGGAACCGCCGCAGGAATCACAGCCAGAAGAGCAACCGCCGGTCACTGCCTGGTTTATAGCATAATATACAGCTTGCATAAGGTTTTCCAGTTTTTCCTGAGCTGCCAATAGTATCTGAATATCAGAATGACTAGTAATCTGTTGTTCTAAAATATCTAGATGAGCCTCCTCCTGCTGGGTTACTAGCAGACCATCCATTAGTTTGTTATCCATTTTGGTCTTGGCATCCTGATACCGCATAATCAAGTCATATGCTTCCTTTTTGCCCATAAGTTCAGTTTGTTGATTCTTAAGATTAATCATTTCTTCTGATTGAGCAATAGCGCTTCCTAATTCAAAAGCAGCTTTAATAATGTCTTCCGTATTCAATTCCTTATCCCCCTGCTAATTAATTAACCACTTCCCCAAATAGGGAAAAAGTTCTTGCTTCTATTATTCTAACATTTATTAACTGTCCAATTAAGTCTTTTGGTCCAGAAAATATCACTATATGATTTGTTCTGGTACGAGAAGTAAGTTTTTCCGGGTTTGTTTTACTTGGTCCTTCTACCATTACTTCCTTAATACTACCCTGCATAGACTGGTTTATTTCGGTTGCTATTTGATACTGAACCTGATTCAGGCGTTGTAAACGTTCCTTTTTTTCCTCTAAGTCCAGCTGCTCTTCCCAACTGGCAGCCCGGGTACCACTACGGGGAGAGTACATAAAAGTAAATGCGGCCTCGAAACGCACCTTCTTAACCATATCCAGGGTATCTAAAAAATCTTCCTCACTTTCCCCGGGAAAACCAACAATGAGATCACTGGTTATGGCTACTCCCGGTATACGCTGGCGAATTTTATGGGTTAGTTCCAGGTAATGTTCCCGGGTATAATGGCGGTTCATGCGACGTAATACTTCATTACTTCCAGCCTGCAAGGGTACATGGATATGCTCACAAACCTTGGGCAAGATTGCCACCGCACCAATTAGTTTATCCGACATATCTTTAGGATGGGAAGTGGTGAAACGGATACGGTTAATCCCTTCCACAGCAGATGCCATCTCCAGCAAATCGGCAAAATCAATTTCTTTTTCCAGGCCATGGCCATAAGAATTTACGTTTTGCCCCAGGAGAGTGACTTCCCGATAGCCCAGAGCGGCAATCTCTTCTAATTCTTTTATGATAGCTTCAGGTTGCCGGCTCCTTTCCCGCCCCCGGGTATAGGGAACTATGCAATAACTACAGAAATTATTGCAGCCATACATTATGTTAACATAGGCGCTTAGACCGGGGCGACGTTGGGACGGTACAGGTTCTACCACCATTCCTTCCTGCTCCCATACCCGGTAAACCGCCTGTTTCTTAGATTTGGCTTCTTCGATTAGATGGGGTAGTTCATGAATATTATGGGTGCCAAAGACCACATCTACCCCAGATTTTTTCAGTTTCTGCCGCACCTCCGGTAACTGCGCCATACACCCCCCGAAAGCAATCAAAGTGTCAGGTTTTTTCCTCTTCAAGGCCATCATTTTGCCCAGTTTGCCATAAACCTTGTTTTCTGCAGAATGACGCACACTACAGGTATTAAATAGAATTATATCGGCATCTTCCACCGTATCCGCAGCCGTATAACCCATAGCCTCCAACAATCCGGCCATGATTTCCGAATCCCTAACATTCATCTGGCAACCATAGGTCAGAATATGATATTTGTTTGAATCATCACCATCCCTGATTGTTTGCATCGGTCAACCTCCCTTGGTTTATATATTATACCGTTTTATAGCCAAATATTGAATTTCCGGGCCATGATTTATAGATAAATACACACAAGAGAGCCGTCCCCCTGTGTGGATAAAAAAAGAGGGCCAAAAGCCCTCTTTTCCTATCTTAGCCTATTTTAAGAGTTTATCTATTATAGACTTAATTTCTGGGAGCATAATCCCGCCGGCAAATTTGGGTTCACCATTTATAAGAGTAATAGGATATGGATAACCCATTTGTAGAACCTGGTTTATCACAGGATAGTCCTTAAGGCTAGTTTTTTCGACATCTACATAATTTACCTGAACCTTGTCACCAAATTCTTCTTTAAGGTTTTCAGCTAATTTCTCCGTCTGGGTAGCATAATCGACCGAGCCACAACTGGCTGCTGATGAGCAACCTGCTCAGCCACCACCGGTGGGGGCATGACTACCGAATAACACCTCTACCAGGACTGGTCCTTCGTTTGCCATTTAAAATCCTCCTTATATTTAAACGTCTACTGTAGTTAGCGTCTCCAGTATAGTAGAATCATATCAACAAAGCCTAATAGAATCAATAGTTTATTAATATCTTAACTTTTAAAAGTATTGCCCAAATATCATATTATCTTACCCCGGTTAATTTCCAATCCCTAACTCCAGATACATCTTAAATCCATCCATCAGTGTTCATCAGTTTTTCTCATAAACCGCAAATAATTAAAGGTGTCACAGGAACCATCCCCCTGTCACCCCTGTCACCTAAAAATTTTTAAAAAAATCAGTGTTAATCATAAATAATCAGTGTCCTTCTGTGTCCTTCTGTGTCTAATTTAATCTCAGCGTTTCTCGTAAACCGCAAATAATTGCAGGGCTACCTGTTCAAAAGGGTGAGCTCTCAGTTCCTCAACCAGTTCCCGGGCCGGAGATTTTTCGGCAATCTCCAGAAATTCCTCCCAACTCATGAAATCAAAAGGTACCACTTCCACCTCTTTAAACCCATTGCGTTTAAACATTCCGGTCAGTGATTGTGGGTCAAAATGATGCATATGCAGCATAGCCGGGAAAATGGTACCTTCGATACTCTCCCAAATGCGCTGTTCAACTTCTCCATAACGGGTAGGAGCAGTAATAAATACTCTCCCCCCGGGTTTAAGCACCCGGGCAAATTCTTTAATAATTTCTTCAGGTGAATAGGTGTGTTCCAGAACATCCAGGCAGTTTATACTGTCAAAATAGCTCTCCTTGTAGGGGAGACTATCAATACTTCCTTCTGTAAAGGTTACTTCCCGGGATGTCCCCGCCAGCAAATCCTCCGCACTAGGAAATTCACATTGTACAGCCATTGTTCCCAGTTCTTCTTCAATCAACTTAATAACCCGGGGAAAGGTCTTTTTCTCCCCCTTTTTCATCATGGAGGAGAGAGCCATAGCTCTTTCCAACCTGGCCTTGCAGGCATCTACCGAATGTACCGTAAGAAACTGACTCATTACCAAAGTGGCAAACCCTGCTCCACAGCCCGCATCCAGAACGCGACCCTGCATCCTTTGTACCAGGGGGTAAACGTATTTCAGAAAGGAATATTCCCCTCCAGAAGAAAAATTCTGCAGGGCAATAATCTCATTGAGAATAAAAAGGTCTTGCTGACTCAAAGAAGAACCTATTTCCTGTCGGAACCAATTACGCAAGGCCAAATCTTCCTGAAGCCTAGCAGTTATTTCTATAATATCCTCTTTTCCTGAAGCCTCTTTAATTTTTAAGCGTTCCTCTTTACTAATTACTTTCCAGATATATTCCATGAAAAAGGGAAAACAGATATTATTATGTACATTAAAAAGAATAGCCTGTTCGGGTTTTTCCTGACGCAAACGTGCGGTAAGATCATGAAAATCAAGAAGAAATGCAATAGCCTCTTCATCACTGCGAGAAAATAGGTCAGCATAAGCTGCAGCCAAATCAGTGGCGCCGGGAAGGAGTTCTCGGTACTTTTTTAACGTATCTCCATCTATGGATTGAAAATAATAATTAAAAAACTGCTCTAAAATCATTATATAACCCCCTTTTTATTTATGCCGGCCCAAACCGGAGTTATTTCCACCTACCAGCCAGATGAACTGTTCATAATCGTGTTCCTTAACATCCGTATCCAGCTCCCAGCTTATGCCTATGTTACAAGCCGCTATACCATTTTCAAAACGTATAAAGGGCCTAATCATTAATCCTGAACTATGATAGCCTAGTTGGCTTTGCTCAGGAAAGACGTAATTTTTATAGTAATGTTTTACTGCCGGTTCAATATACAAATAGGGCAAGCGGTTATTTGATTGCAAACTCAGACTTAAGCGGTTGTCAAAGCAATTACCGTCACCACTGCGAATCCGATGTAAATAGTCGATTCGTTGTGGCCGTTTAACTATAGTTTTCTGGTTATAAAGCTCCAAATCATCCTCAGTAATCCGGGATAAATTCTGGACATAACACTCACTTCGTTCTTCATTTGGTCCAAATACTAACCCTAAACCGGCCCGAGGCCTAAATTCAATCTCATCTGATGGTGTTGCCGAAGTTACCAGTTGGGGAACCAGTATTAAATTGAATTTCTCCCCTCCCTGACACTTAGCCTTAATATTTACTTGTAAAGATCCCTCCGTCAACCAGAATTCCTTTTCTATATCTATGTTTAAAGGCATATTATCCATAATATCGATGGTCTGGGAACAGCTCATTTTCGCCCTCTGATTTGGAGCATCACTAGATTGCTCGTCAATTGTATAAGTTCCCATATCAAAATATCCCAGGCTAAAAAGTTCGTTATAGCTCTCAATTAAAACTTCACAACGTAGTGAATTACGACAGCGCTCACGCCGCCCTCCTTCTTCGTAAAACTGGTAGCTCATACTGCTATCTGTCTCCGTAAATACCAGGGGATAGGAATATCGGAAAACGGAATTATAAGCCTTAATAGTACTTAAATCATGAGCTACAATCTCTCGCATTGCAGAGTAATCACCCTTAATAGATGGAGCTAGAACATGATGGTAGCTGATACAACCACCTTCACTGTCTAAAACCAGAGTCTGTTCTTCATTCTCTAGTATTATTTCGTTTTTACCATCATAATCCCAATCCCTTATAGATATAGGCTTAAAATCCCTGGCGTTAATCATCTCCAGCCGGGAATGTAATATTTTTATCATCATTTCCATATAAGCTAAACCCTGGACATCGTAGTAAGGTGATGAGCCATAAACCGGATGGCGACTGGCCCATTTAGGGTCTTCCTGGTAGAGCAAATTTCTAACCCGGTTAAATAGTTCGTAATCCTCTTTAAACTGAGGTTCATAGTATTGCTGGAGGATATGAGAAATAAAATCATATCTTTCAGCTGATTCTAATAAAGACCGCTGTACTATATCATCCATTTGAGGTGGAAGTTCAACCCCTAGTTTTTGGCGAAAAGATTGTAGAATTGATTTCTCTATCCGTTCCTGTAATTTTTCCACATCCCGTAGACGACAAATCACTCGCCGCAGCCGTTCATCTCCATAAGTAACTCCCCTTATTCCCCTCTTAGCAGTCCAGTTCTCCCACTCAATGTAGCTGCGACTACTGGCAACAGGATAGCTATCCAAATAACCCTGAGACTGGAGGTAGCTTTTAAGTCCGGTAAAACTAATGTCGGGGTCATTATCTACCAGGCGGAAAAATTCTAGTAACCATTCCCGGTCACCTTCGGGATCCTTACTCCACTGTCCAAATTTTTCGGCATCTTCAAAAATAAGCAGGAGCGGTTCTATATCCCGTCCATAGCTCTTGACCATTTGATAAGCATTTTCTAGAGCATCTTTTATATAAAAGTAGTAGTGGGCTGGTTTTAAACGAACAGTATCATCAGCAGTAAAACTTTGTCTTTTTAAAAGCTGGTAGCGAAACTGACTATGTATGGGCATAACGTGAAATTCCTGTCCCCCTATCTCATCACGTAGAGGAAAGAAAAGCATCTGGGCTGGAATATGGCTAATCGTGGTTATGGATACCGGATCATTAAAACCAAAATGTTTCAGGCAATAATCGCTATCTGAACCTGGATAGGAGAAATGTTCCTGGTAAAAGGTCTCCACATCAAGGTAATAAATAGCTGGTGCATTAATCAGTGATGCTGCCCGTGTGATTTCCCGAAGTACACTTTCACCGCATTCCCGTTCAACCAGGTGAATACCCTGCCAATCAGATGCGCTTATCCCTATAGTATCCCGTATTAATTGGTCATATTTTTTTAGTTGGTACAAGTAATCATCTACCCGGGAGGATAATTGAATAAAGGGTTCATCAGCCAAGCCCCCAATGATGCCTACTTTTCCACTGGTCATCAAGCGGTTAAATGCATCCAGGTACTCCTTTTTCTGATCCCTAATCCAGTATAGAAAAGGTCCAGAAAAATGCAGGTTAATATAAAATGAATCAAGGTTTACAGCGTCTTGAAGTAATTTTAGCCAGGGTAAATAGGAGTTGGTAAAGGCTTCCTCTCTGGTTTTATGTAGCTGAAAGTGGGGCTGGTGAAAATGGGGGCAAAATGCAATATAACCTTTCATATTAAACCTCCTGGTAAAATCTGGTTAAAGAAATCATCCTCATATTCAATCTGGTAGAGCCATTTAGCGAATTCTTTATCTATTTTATTGCTACGCAAACAGTTGCTAAGCCGTAAAAGCTTGGTATAGTGTTCGAAAAAGCGTTTCATAGCATAATCCCGGGTCAGATTATTGCTTACCATAAACAACCAGTCACTACTCTGAATAAGCATTAATTCTTTAAGGGCTTGGCACACTGCCAACCTGTGAACATCACTACCATCAGCAAATTTTTTTAAGGCTTCATATTCCTTGCCAGCTTTTTTGATAATCTCCCACATCCATGCCGTCTCGTTATTATCCCAGACATAATGTTTTCCTCCCATTCCCCAGGAAGATTCAAAAACCTGAGCCTCATGTTTGGCTGGTCCGACCTCATAAGGTAGAGCCAATTCTAGTTCGCTGCTTAGATGTATCTCTTTTATTACCTCTTCCAGCCAGCTTACTCCTTCCCACCACCAGTGGCCGAAAAGTTCAGTATCATAACAACCTACTATAGATGGGGATGTAAATCCTAGTTTCCTGGCTTCCCGGCTGTTTTCTTCCAGGCTTTTTACGAAATGAACCGCATGCTGTTTAGCTCGCAAAGCAGCCTGATCAGGATTATATGCCTGTTTACCATCCAGGATTCTTCGATCCGTAACCTTCCAATATTTAAAACCGGAACGCTGATCCTGTTTGTGAAACTCCCGGTAGTCAGGATCCCCGGGGTAACCATAGTCAGCTGACCAGACCTGGTGACTTACCATGGAATTTCGTCCATAAACTGTTATTTCTTTGTCTTTAATGCGATAAGGTCGGTAGGTACTTAATCCAGTGCGAGCAAAGGTGGCAATTTCCACTTCCGTTTCTTCGCCCCCCTCACTGAACACTTCTATCGGTTTGCCTCCCTCAATGGCATGGCTATCAACGTAAAAATATTTAAAACTATTTTCAATAAGGATGTCTTCTATACCATGAAAATACCCACATTCCGGTAACCAAAATCCCTGGGGCTCACGGTCAAAATAGTGCTCATATACCCTTTTACCCCATTGCACCTGGTATTCTAGACCACTGGAATCCAGTAAAGGTAAGTAGGCATGGGTGGCAGCAGTGGTTATAATCTCAACCCGCCCCTTATCCTGTACTCTTTTTATGGCCCCCACAATATCTTTATCAAACTCTATTATGAAATCGCGGCGGGTATCACGATAAAAACGCCGGTAAAAAGATGCCATCCGGGCAATATCCTTTTCCCCCCGGGACATATAATAACGTTCATCTTCCAGTGCCAGTGCTTCACGTTCTTGCAGGTAGGAAATAAATTCCTGTTGTATATATGTAGATTTGAGCTGTTCTAAGAGAGTAGGACTAAAACTAAACGAAAGGGAATTATTGATACCTGCATCCTTTAACCGGATCCAAGCCTGTATGAGAGGGATATATGTCTCAGCCATGGCTTCAAACAGCCATACCTCACCAAATGGCCATCTTCCCTGCCTTTTAACATAGGGAATATGGCTATGTAATACCAACAATATTTTTGAACTCACCTGGCCCCACCCTTCCTCCACTCACTATACGTAGATTAGAAGACCAGTAACTAGCCTAAATTAAATAATTTCTTCCCCTTTTGCTCCAAAGCCTGTTCATAAATTCTGATAGTGGACCGTGCGATAACCTCCCAGTTATAAACCGAAGCAATCATATTACTGGCATTATTACAAAGTTTGTCTGCCAGGATTTGATCGTTCAGTACTCTAGTAATAGCTCTGACCAACTCCTCTTCATTAGCTGGAGTAACCTTTAACCCGGTAACCCCATCTTCTACTATATCCGCCAATCCACCTACATCCCCCACAATGACTGGTGTCCTGGTGGCCATAGCTTCAAGTGCTACTATGCCGAAGGGCTCGTACAGGCTAGGGAATACCGCTACACGGGCCTTATGATAAATAAAATTTCGCTCTTCGTGATAAATAAACCCAGTAAATACAACATTATCTTCCAGACCTAGTTTCTGTGTAAGCCTTTTCAGCTCAGCTAACAACGGTCCCTTCCCCCCAATATACAGGCGAGCCTGAGGTACTTCTGCCAGTATCTGAGGAAAACTATTAAGCAGATACCAAACCCCCTTTTCGGGTACCAGTCGACCCAGGAAAACGATAACTTTATCTTCTTCACTTATATTAAACCTAGAATTTTCAGGTATGGGCAAAAAAACATCAGGATCAACCCCGTTAGGAATAATAACAATGTCATTACGGGGACGTCCAAACAATGAGGTAATCTCATCCTGCATATATTGACTACAGCATATTACCCGGTCGGCCTCCAGGGCCAGGTTTTTTTCTATTTCGTTTATTTCCATCTGCATACGGTTATGCAATCCCAGGTTACGCCCATGTTCAGTAGCATGAATGGTAGTAACTAGAGGGATTTCAAATATTTTAGTAACTGCCCTACCAGCATAAGCCACTAACCAATCATGGGCATGAATAACATCAAAACCACCAATGCGGGAATTAATATTTACCGCTTCCCGAATGGCATCACTGTTGAACCTGAAGGTCCAGGATTTAAAGTTCTCCCCCTCCAGGTAGGAACTACCCACTCTATGTATATGTACTCCGTTTTCTTCCTGGTAATCAGGATAATTCTCTACTCGGGGGGTTATAATATGTATTTCTGCTCCCTGTTTTGCCATAAACCGGCTCAGGTCGAAAACATGCTGACCTAATCCCCCGAACATATGTGGAGGATATTCCCAGCTAAATAATAAAACCTTCAAAAATATTCCCTCATTTAAATAACCACTTATTAAATAATTTTACCAGATAATCGATTTTCATTGTACGTTTTTTTGCTATAATGTTCTATATGTACAATAAGTTTGTAATTCAGTTATTAAAATATCATTAATTTTGGAGGTTATTAGATGAATATTGCTTCAAAACAAATTTCCGTCAGACAATCAATTATCAAAGACCTATCATTAGCACCATATGGTTACAAAAAGTTAGAATGGGTACAGCAATATATGCCGGTATTAAATATCCTGCGGGAGGATTTTGAAAAAACCCTTCCACTTAAAAATAAAACTATAGCCTGTTGCCTTCACCTGGAGGCCAAAACTGGTTATCTCCTGCAAACCCTGCAGGCCGCTGGAGCCGATGTTATTGCCTGTGCCAGCAACCCCTTATCCACCCAGGACGATGTAGTAGCGGCTCTGGTTAACTCCGGAATTACCGTATTTGCTATTCATGGTGAAAGTACTGAAGAATATGAGCACTTTATGCAGTTAATGCTGGACTGTCAGCCTGACGCTATAATTGATGACGGCGCTGATGTAGTTTCCACCCTGCATAAAGATCGTCCTGAACAAGCAAAAAAAATTATCGGCGGATGTGAGGAAACTACCACCGGCATTATCCGCCTTAAATCAATGGATGATGACCAGGCCTTACTATTTCCGATGATGGCAGTCAATGATGCTTATATGAAATATCTGTTTGATAATCGCTATGGTACCGGCCAATCAGTTTGGGATGGAATTAATCGTACTACAAACCTGGTAGCTGCAGGTAAAGAGGTGGTAGTAGTGGGTTATGGCTGGTGCGGTAAAGGAGTTTCCATGCGCGCCAAAGGCCTGGGAGCACGGGTAATTGTAACCGAAATAGACCCGATTAAGGCCAATGAAGCTATTATGGATGGTTTTCGGGTCATGCCTATGGCTGAAGCAGCTCGCCGAGGGGACGTTTTTATTACTGTTACCGGCAATGTTAATGTCATTCGCAAAGAGCATATGGAAGTAATGAAGGATAATGCCATTATGGCCAATGCTGGTCATTTTGATGTGGAAATCAGTAAAGGGGATTTAAATAGCCTGGCTGTTAGCACCCGGGTACTGAAGAATAATATCGAAGAATTTGTCATGGCTGATGAGCGCCGGCTTTATCTACTAGCTGAAGGCAGGCTGGTAAACCTGGCCGCCGGCGATGGCCACCCGGCTGAAGTAATGGATTTAAGTTTTTCCCTGCAGGCCCTGTCGCTGCTTTACGTAATTGAAAACCAAGACCGCCTGGGCAATCATGTCTATAATGTACCAGCAGAAATTGATCAGAGAGTAGCCCGTTTGAAATTACAGGCGGAGGGAATCCAAATTGACCAGCTTACCAAAGAGCAGGAGGAATACCTGGCTAACTGGGATACGAATTTGTAAACCCTGAATTGCTAATACAATTGAATAAATTAACCGCCTTTTTCACAAAATACTTAATAATTGGTGTAAAAGGCGGGTTTTATTTTATGGATATAATAAACAAAAAACGTATTGCTCTTTTCTTTTCCATATTGCTTGCAGTCATGGCTGGCGCTTATGTAATAAATGTAATTTCTACCCCCAAGGCCGCACCGCTTAAACCGGTAGACGAGAATGCTCCGGCTACTTATGTTACTGTTCGGGACAGCGAAGGTAACGTCATATTAGAAACAGGAATACCGGTACATGAGAAAGATGAATATATTAGTGATACTAATATTCATTATGTAATTATCAGCGTATCAGGAAACCAAGCAGTGGCCCAGGTAAAAGAAAATCAATCCTCCTTAAACGAAGAGCAGGATAGTCCTTCGGGTCTGTTAGCCAATTCGTCGGTGGCCGTTCCCGCTCAGGGCTTCTTTGGTGGAAGAGGCAGGCATACGGTTATATATCATACTCATAGCGATGAATGTTACCTACCTACTTCCGGAACCCTTTCTCGGCCGGGTAATGGGGATATCTATAAGGTGGGCGAAGCCTTTAGAGATGCAATGGAGATGGGTGGCATTAGTACTACTCACAGCTATAAAAAACACGATCCGCACAATATTAATGCTTATAGCCGCTCCCGGCGTACCGCTGTCCAACTTTTAAAAGAACAACCTGATGCAGTCTTTGATGTTCATCGTGATTCCGCCCCCCGGGAAGCTTATCTGACCATAGTTAATGGAGTTGAAATTGGCAGGGTTATGATTGTAATAGGACGCTCTAATCCTAATATGCAGACTAATCTGGCATATGCCAAAAGAATTAAGGCCGAGGCTGATAAATTGCACCCTGGCCTAATGCGAGGAATATTTATGGGTCAGGGAGACTATAACCAAGATCTCTATCCTACCTCACTATTATTTGAAGTAGGAACTGAAAACTCCACCCTGGATGAGGCCGAAAAATCAATTCGCTGCCTGGCCGATGCCATCATCCGGGTACCGATAAAATAGTTCTCCCACACCGCTTCCGCTAAAGCTGCTAGCAGTAACAGGTGTAAAGCATTTATTCCTGTTTCCATGTTGTTTCCCCCCCGTTAAACTCTCAGTATATCAGGTTGGCAGGGCCGAAGTGTCCTCACCCCTTACTTTAGACACCAAGTCAAGTTTTAACCTCAATTTCATTACTCGACAACCATATCATTAACGCCTTTTTTTCTTATTAACTGTACAGTTAAAGAATGCTTGTATTAATATGTATGTACTGCTAGAAATTTTTTATAATTCCAATTATGCATGGAAAAGGAATGGTAATGCTGGAAGTAAAATGGCAGGTACTAATTGTAATCTGTATCGGTATATTTATGTCTACCCTGGATGGCAGTATACTTAACATTGCTAACCCTACCATTGCCCGGAACATGTCCATTTCCATGCAACAGGTACAATGGGTAGTTACAGCTTATATGCTGGTTATTACTGCTACCCTTTTGTTTTTTGGGAAACTGGGTGATCAGAAGGGCAGCAGTAAGATATATACCTATGGGTTTCTGGTATTCACCATAGGTTCCTTCTTCTGCAGCATAGCCTCTACCCTGCAATTTCTAGTATCTGCCCGGATATTTCAAGCGATTGGAGCCAGCATGATGATGGCTACCGGTATTGGTATTGTCTCCAACGCATTCCCGGCCCAAGAGCGGGGGAAAGCTCTTGGTATCACCGGCAGTGTTGTTGGTATAGGTAATATGACTGGTCCCAGCCTGGGCGGGCTGCTGGTAGCCAAATTTTCCTGGCCGGTGATATTTCTGCTTAATATTCCTATTGGCCTAGTTGGCTTTATTCTGGCTACCCGCTACTTGCCAGTTGATTCCCTTGCCCCGGAGCAAGCGCCATTTGACCTGCAGGGTAATCTGCTGTTTGCCTTGGCAGCAACCCTGCTGCTGCTGGGCCTCTCTCAGGATACGTCGATAAACTATAACCTTTTTTTCCTGGGTTTCATCTTTATGCTGTTATTTATACTGGCGGAGAAACGGCAGCCTTACCCATTACTAAATTTCCATCTTTTCTACATAAAAAACTTTACCTATGGAAATATAATGGCCTTTCTTTCCTATGCTACCCAAACTGCCGCCATCTTTTTATTACCTTTTTATATGGATAGGGTGCTACATCTCTCCCCGGCTACATCCGGTCTGATAATGACTATTACTCCGGTAACAATGGCTCTGACTGCTCCTTTGGCGGGTAATCTTTCTGATAAAATTGGTGCTCCCCGCCTGACTTCCGCCGCATTTTTGCTCATGAGCTGTGGGCATATTATACTTTCTACCTTAAGTACTAGTTATGATTTACCCCGAATAGCTCTTGGTCTGCTACTGCTGGGTATAGGACTGGGCGGCTTTGGTTCACCTAACAACAGCTCCATCCTGGGGTCTATACCTAAAGAAAAAGCGGGCTATGCCGGGGGCTTTATTGCAACGGTGAGAAACTTCGGCTTTGCCCTGGGTATTGCCACTTCTGTTACCACCTTTACCCTATTGTTTAACCATAAACTACAGGGCCTTCCTTATATGCTGGCTTATAGCGGGGCCAACACCTGGGTATACCGGATAAACGCTGCTATTTGCCTGTTGGGCCTGTTGCTTTCAGTTATTAGCAGCCAGCACCGGCAACCAGTTCAAAATTCTTATAAGAACTTTGACCAGCCCGTATAATTTTGATATAATCATTATGCATTATGCGCCTGTAGCTCAGTGGATAGAGCACCGGCCTCCGGAGCCGGTTGCGGAGGT
>DIRQ01000020.1 GCA_002424365.1 Syntrophomonas sp. UBA5432
ACTACTGGAGAAAAATAATAACGGATATGGAGTCATTGATGTAGAAATTCTGGAGCATACTACCCGGGCAATGATGGATGGACAAATACATGATGTAGAGGCTGTGGCTGCAAGTATACGCCAAATAAAAAATGCTCTGGAGGAACGTCAGGGAATAATATTAGATTCAGTAGCTGTAGCAGCAGCAGGACGCGCCCTAAAAACTTCTCGGGGAAGTTGTTATAAATCCCGGCAGCATCTAAGTGAACTAAGTGCAGACGAAGTAAGAGCCCTGGAGATAGAGGCAGTTCAGGAAGCACAGTTCAAACTGGCTCAAGAAGAAATAGGCGATAATGAGCACAGCAACTATTTTTGTGTAGGATATAGCGTGGTAGCTTACCTTTTGGAGGGTCAGGTAATAGGTAATCTGGTAGGTCAGGTAGGAGGCGAAGTAGCGGTAGAGATTATAGCTACTTTCCTACCTCGAGTAGTTGTAGATAGCCTTTTTTCTTCCCTTAACCGAACAGATTTGGAGGTCAAAAGTCTAACCCTGGAGCCAATTGCTGCTTTATCGGTTGCTATACCTCCGGGAATGCGATTGTTAAATCTAGCCTTGGTAGATATTGGTGCCGGTACCTCTGATATTGCTTTAGTTAAGGATGGTAATGTATTTGCCTATGCTATGGTTCCCTTAGCCGGAGATGAATTGACCGAATACCTGGCTTCACAATACCTGTTGGATTTTGATACGGCTGAAAATGCAAAACGACTTTTAATGAAGCAGGATCAAATCGAGCTATACGATATACTGGGTAATTGTTTACAATTATCTACTCAAGAGCTACAGCAGGAACTGCAGCCTCTGGTAGATGAAATGACAGCTGAAATAGCGCAAAATATAATAGCCCTTAATCAAAAAGTTACCGATGCGGTAGTCTGTGTTGGAGGAGGAAGCCTGACTCCTTCACTGACGGCTAGCTTGGCTGAACATCTTGGTATTCCAGCCAATAGGGTAGGTATTAGAACAATACAAAACATAGACTATATTACTACGGATTCGGGTTTTCTTAACAGCCCCCAGGGTATTACCCCTCTAGGTATTGCCTACAACCACTTTACTACCCCACCCGTACCCTTTATTAAGGTGTCAGTAAACGGAAGGGAAACTGCCCTCTGGAATCTGGGCGAAATTAGTGTAGCTACTGCCCTGTTAAGTTCGGGTATATCGCTAAGTAACATTTATGGTAAGCCTGGTATGGGTAAAACAATTGAAGTAAATGGTTATGTCAAAGTAATTAAAGGTGGCATGGGAACAGTTCCGTTAATTAAGGTAAATAACCAGTTGGCATCTTTGGAGACCAGTCTACAAAATGGGGATAAGGTGGAGTTTGCACCAGGACAGGATGGCGAGGAAGCCTTCATAACCGGCAGGGATCTGGTACCTGCCATAAAAGGACAGGTGACCGTCAATGGAGAGGAATATGATTTAGAGCCAGTAATAACTGTTAATGGGGAACCCTTCGACCCTGATAAGGAGATACCGGATCGGGCCCATATTGAGTTTAAAAACGTGAATAGCGTTTTTAATGTTTTACGTTTAAGTGGAGTAGACGAGTATTGGCTGCAGGAAAAAATATTCAAATATTATCTAGATGATCAAGAGATGAAGGTTACCTGGTTACCACTGGATGTGTACGTGAACGGGGTTAAAGCAGAAGTGGAGCAATTGATTGAACCTGGTGCCAGCTTGAGCTATATCCGTAAACCACTACGGCCTTGTATCAATGACCTACTAGGTGACCATGATTTCCTGGCTATTAACGTTAAAGTAAATGGCGAAGAAGTACGCATCCCGGGAAAGGGAGCAGGTATTGAGATTGAAGGGCAACCAGCCGGTATCCATGATGAAATTCGTGATGGAGTCCGGATTACTCTAAACCGGGAGGAAGGCGGAGCCATTTTAAGTGATATATTTAATGTGGTCGAAATCAAACCAGCCATAAATGCAAAATTGCTTATTAAGGTAGATGGCGAGCCGGCTGGTTTTACTACTCCAATAAAAGAAGGTAGTCAAATTCAGTTAAGTTGGGAATAAGATGAAATTAGACAGACCCCGTGTACAAAAGTTTTTCGTCGGGGTCTGTTCTTTATTTCATAGAAATAGATATTGCTGGCTAAAATATAATATGAGTTAGTTAAATTTAGTCAAGAAAACATTAATCAGGCTATATACTTTTTGTTTTTTATAGTACAATAAAAACAGATAGTCAATAAAGGTCAAAGAGGGGAAGAGAATGAAACGAAGCCTTGCTGATAGAATCGAGCAGTACCTCAAAGTGTTAATTGAGCGCAGTGAAGATAAACAGATTGAGATTCAGAGATCGGAATTAGCCGAAACCTTCGACTGTGTTCCTTCTCAGGTAACCTATGTTATCAGCACCAGGTTTACTGAAATGGAAGGCTACTTTACGGAAAGCCGTCGGGGAGGTAAAGGCTATGTCCGTATTAGCAGGTACCATTTGGAGAATGGTGGTAGTACCGTTCGCAAAGAATTGGTAGCATTTATCGACGAACTCTTGCAGGAGGATGAACTTACTACCAGTCAAAGTGATCTCTTAAGGCATCTCGTCAGTTATGGTTTTATGGATATGCCGCCGGAGCACAGAATACGCTTGTTTAAACATCTTAGAAAACTTTTAGTTGATTATGTGAACATGGATTAAGGTAAGGGGGTATAGATTTGTACTGTGAAGAGTGCAAACAAAGACCAGCAACTGTTCATTTTACCCAGGTCTATAATGGCAAAACGGTTGAAACCCATTTATGTCAGCAATGTTATGCGCAAAAAGGAGGCATTATATTTGATGTCGCCAAACAGTTATCTCTTCCCAATTTACTTGGTAGTTTTTTTGTCAGTAACTATAATCTGCAGGATATGAAATCCTTGTCCCAGAATAGCAGCTGCCCTAACTGTGGAATAAAACTAAGTGATATAAGTAATACTGGTCGTTTAGGTTGTTCACAATGCTATACTGCTTTTGAGAAAGAACTGGAGCCGACCTTGCGCAGGGTACATGGTGATAGTCGTCACGTTGGTAAAGTACCGGCCCGGGGTGGTGAAAAAATTATGGTTAAGAAGAAAATTGAGGGGCTAAAATATCGGTTGCAAAAGGCAATAGCGGCCGAGCAATATGAAAAGGCGGCGGAAATCAGAGATGAAATTAAAAACGCCGAGAAACAACTGGATTAAGGGGGAAGGTTATATGAAAGCTGACAATCTATTAAACAGCAATTTTGTCCGCTGGATGGCTGCCGATGAAGGACCCGAATCTGACATAGTAGTTAGCAGTCGTATACGTTTGGCCAGAAACCTGGATTTAGTACCTTTTTCTCACCTGCTTGATCAAGAAGATGGGAAGAAGTGTCTTAAGGAAATAGAAAATGCCTGGAGGAAAAGTGATAATAAAGACCTATTAAAAATGGAGCTCCTAACCTTTAACCGGTTAACGGCTTTAGAAAGACAAATGCTGGTAGAAAAACATCTGGTTAGTCCTAATCATGCAGAATCAGATGACAGTTTTCGTGGTGTATTAGCTAATGTGGACGGTTCCCTGGTAATAATGATAAATGAGGAAGACCACTTACGTATCCAATGTTTTTTACCTGGTCTACAGTTGGAAGAATGTTATCGTCAGGCTCAGAAGATAGATGATGACCTGGAAAAAAACTTAAACTTTGCTTTTGATGATATAAGAGGATATTTAACTTCGTGTCCTACCAATGTTGGTACCGGGATGCGGGCTTCGGTAATGTTGCACCTTCCAGCTATAGTCTTTAGCGGTCAGACTAACCATATTTTTCATAATATAGCCCAGCTGGGTATGACCGTTCGAGGTATATATGGGGAAGGTACTGAAGTGGTGGGTAACTTTTTTCAGTTATCCAATCAAATTACTATGGGTCAGAGTGAAGAAGATATTATTGATAACCTGAATAGTATAACTATCCGGGTGGTAGAGCAGGAGCGCTTGATAAGAGAGAGATTGAAGGAAGAGATGAAATACCAGCTGGAGGATAGGGTAGGAAGGGCTTTTGGGATTCTTAGTAGTGCCCGGGTACTTAATTCCAATGAGGCTATGGCACTTCTATCTGATGTCCGTCTGGGAGTAGATATGGGTATACTGGCGAAAATAAAGCCCTATGCCCTTAATGAACTGGTGGTAGCTATCAGGCCTGCCCACTTACAGAAAAAAGCGGGTAAAGAAATGGATGCCTTTCACCGGGATGTTAAGCGAGCCGAGGTTATCCAGGAAAGATTAGCCCAAACTAGGGGACAATGAGACTAATTAAGAATAATAATTAAAATTAAGAATTATGTTTATGCATCTAAGGAGGAGATAGATATGTTTAGAAGATTTACTCAGAGGGCTAGAAATTCCGTTCTTCATGCTCAGGAAGAAGCCAAGCAGCTAAATCACCCGGCTATTGGCACTGAACATATACTCCTGGGTTTGCTTAAAGAAGGTGAGGGAGTTGGAGCCCGGGCCCTGTTAAACATGGGCGTTGATCTACAAAAAGTTCGGGAAGAAATTACCCGCATGATAGGAACAGACGGCATTAATGTTGAAAGGGCAGCTGGTGATTTGCCTATTACCCCTAGAGCCAAGAAAGTATTTAACCTGGCTTTTGACGAAGCCCGTTTACAGGCAGTTAATTATGTAGGTACCGAGCATTTGCTTTTAGCCTTAATCAGGGAGGAAGAAGGGGTTGCCGGCCAGGTATTGATATCTATGGGTGTTAGACTGGATCAGGTGCGAGAGCAGGTTATGTTGTTATTAGGTGGGGAAGCATCTGCCGGTTTTAATGTTAATCCGTATCAGGAACAACCGGGAGCCATGGGGGTAACTCAGGTTAAAAGGAAAAGTCGTAGTAAAACGCCTACCCTGGATGCTTTTAGCCGGGATTTAACCCAGGATGCAGCTGAGGAAAGATTGGACCCAGTAATTGGTCGGGAAAAAGAAATAGAGCGGGTAGTACAAATTTTATCCCGCCGAACTAAAAACAACCCGGTTTTAATCGGTGATCCTGGTGTTGGAAAAACTGCTATCGTAGAAGGGTTGGCTCAGAGGATAAATAATAATCAAGTACCGGAAATATTAAACAATAAACGGGTAGTAGCTCTGGATTTATCTACTATGGTGGCAGGAACCAAATATCGAGGAGAATTTGAGGATCGTTTAACCAAAATAGTAAATGAGATTAAATCAGCTGGTGATGTAATCGTTTTCATCGACGAACTGCATACTATAGTAGGAGCAGGTGCGGCTGAAGGGGCCATCGATGCTGCCAATATTCTTAAGCCGTCCCTGGCCCGGGGTGAGTTTCAGTGTGTAGGGGCTACTACCTTGGATGAATACCGTAAGCATATTGAAAAAGATGCAGCACTAGAAAGGCGGTTTCAGCCCATAGTGGTAGATGAACCCGGTGAGGAAGAAAGTGTAGAAATACTAAAAGGTCTACGCGATCGCTACGAAGCCCATCATGGAGTAAAAATTAAGGATGAAGCTATCATAGCCGCAGTTAAGCTTTCGGTTCGCTATATAAGTGACCGCTTTCTACCGGATAAAGCTATTGATTTAATTGATGAAGCTTCCTCGCGGGTGCGATTGGCTAATTATGTCTTACCCGAGGAACTAAAACAAAAAGAAAGCCATATGGAGGAGCTAATCAAAGAAAAGGAAGAAGCTATAAATGCCCAGGAATACGAAAAGGCTGCCCATTTACGAGATCAGGAGCAAAAATTACGCGATGAAATAGAAAACGAGCGCAAGGAATGGACTAGTAAGCGTAACTTGCAGGGAGGCTCGGTAGGTGAAGAAGAGATAGCTGAAATAGTAGCTAGTTGGACCGGGGTACCAGTAAGTGAACTGGCTACCGAGGAAAGCGAACGCCTGGTACATCTGGAAGATATCTTGCACCTGAGGGTAGTTGGCCAGGAAGAAGCGGTAGAGGCGGTATCCCGTGCAGTAAGGCGGGCTCGTGCCGGTCTAAAAAACCCACAAAGGCCCATAGGTTCCTTTGTATTTCTAGGTCCTACCGGGGTAGGTAAAACCGAACTGGCCCGGGCTCTGGCGGAGGCTATGTTTGGTAATGAGGATGCCGTTATCCGTTTAGATATGTCTGAGTACATGGAGAAACATGCGGTATCCCGTATGATAGGATCTCCACCTGGCTATGTAGGTTATGATGAGGGAGGCCAGCTAACTGAAAAGGTCAGGAGGAAACCTTATTCAGTAATTTTACTAGATGAGATAGAAAAAGCTCATCCAGATGTATTTAATATTCTGCTGCAGATATTAGAAGACGGTCGTTTAACTGATGGGCAGGGGCGCACCGTAGATTTCCGCAATAGTGTAGTAATCATGACTTCCAATGTTGGAGCCCAGGATCTGAATGCCACTAAAAAGGTTGGTTTTACCAGTGTTGTAGACGAGGCAGAGAACTATAGCCGCATGAAAGAACGGGTGATGGAACAGCTTAAGCACACCTTCCGGCCCGAATTAATGAACCGTATCGATGAAATTATTGTATTCTCCAGCCTTAACGAAGAAGAACTGAAGCAGATAATTGAAATACTGTTACGGGACTTGACCAAAAGGATTGAGGAGAACGGCTATACTATGGAAATAAATGCTGCTGCCCGGGATGTTATCATGAAAGAAGGATATGAACCGGCATACGGTGCTCGTCCTTTAAAGCGGGCTATACAAAAATTGGTTGAAGATCAGGTGTCCGAAGAGATACTAAAAAAGACAGTTGAACCGGGTGACAAAATCCTTATCGACGCTGTAGATGGCAAAATTGTGGTGAGAAAAGCTTAATTAAAGAAAGAGAGGCCATATATGGCCTCTCTTTTTAAGTATGATTCAACTAATAGTTATAGGAAATTAATTAAATTAAATGAAATTTACTGGAAAATAAACCAAGTTTACATTTATAATATCTCTATAAGGAGAATTATATGGGGAAAAATATTAACCGATTTGTTTGTAGCAGTTGTGGTCAGGTAAGTAGTAAATGGCTGGGAAAGTGTCCTGGTTGTTTGTCCTGGAACACGATGGTTGAAGAATCTTATGAAAAAAAAGTTGTTTCCCGAAGCCGGAAAATAGAGGCTATTCCCCTCACTAGTATTTCTGATCAAGATATAGTTAGGGTAAGTACCGGTATTAGTGAGTTGGATCGGGTTCTGGGCGGGGGCATAGTACCAGGTTCAGTAGTACTATTAGGGGGAGACCCGGGTATAGGAAAGTCCACCCTTTTACTCCAGGTAGCCAATTTTATTGCACGGGATAGTAAAACCGTAATTTATCTTTCCGGAGAAGAGTCTTTAAAACAGATACGGTTGCGTTCCCTGCGACTTAATATACATAATGACAATATTTATTTGCTTAACGAGCAGGATATTGATTTGTTGGATGAATATATCAAGAAGATTAATCCTGAATTAGTTATAATTGATTCTATTCAAACCGTTTACTCTCCCGATATATCCTCTATTCCAGGTAGTATTTCTCAGCTACGGGAGTGTACTGCCCGGATAACTAATATAGCTAAGAGTAATGATAAAGCATTTTTTTTGGTGGGTCATGTAACCAAAGATGGTGCTTTAGCAGGTCCCCGGGTACTCGAACATATGGTAGATGTAGTGGTCTACTTCGAGGGGGAGAAGAACTATTCCTTTCGCCTGTTACGTGGGGTGAAGAACCGTTTTGGTTCCACTGATGAAATAGGCCTGATGGAGATGAGCGGGCAGGGCCTGGTAGAGGTTTTAGACCCCTCCTATGTATTTCTTAGCTCAGCGCTACCTGACAGTAACGGTACTGCTATCACCGCCAGTTTCGAAGGGACCAGGCCGCTTCTAATTGAGGTTCAAGCCCTGGTTACCATGTCTGGTCCGGGTAATCCCCGGCGTATGGCATCGGGAATTGACCAGAATCGATTAGCCTTAATAATAGCTGTGTTGGAAAAAAAGACTGGTTATAATCTCAGTGCTAGCGATGTTTATCTTAAAGTAACCGGAGGGGTATTTCTAAAAGACCCATCAGTAGATTTAGGCATTGCAGCTGCTATTATATCCAGTTACCGGGAAAAAGTCCTTTCCCCAGATACGGTTTTTATGGGGGAATTAAGTTTAACTGGACAAATTCGGTCGATACCTTTTTTAGATCTCAGGCTTAAAGAAGTTGATAAAATGGGTTATAAAAGGGTAGTAATACCAGGGAGTACCTACAGAAACCGGGCTTATAGCACCGATTTGGAAGTACTTGAGGTGAATACTATAGAACAATTTATTGACTTAATCATGGAGGGATGAGCAGGTGGAAGATGCCTATCAAGAGCAGTTTAGAAAATCCCTGCAAATACTTGCCCCAGGTACTTTATTCAGGCTGGGTATAGAAAACATACTACTTGCCAATACTGGTGGCTTAATAGTTGTAGGAGATTCTCCAGAACTAATGTCTATAGTTAGTGGCGGTTTTCACATTAACTGTGAGTTTACGCCCGCCCGGCTCTATGAACTGGCAAAAATGGACGGAGCTATCATTACTAGTCATGATGCCGGGAAGATATTAATTGCTAATGCGCAATTAGACCCGGATCCTCATATGCGCTCCAATGAAACCGGAATACGTCACCGTACTGCTGAGCGGGTAGCCCGCCAGACTGGTGAGTTGGTAGTAGCTATATCCCAACGGCGCAAGGTTATCACTCTTTATCAGGGTAACATAGTATTTCGCCTGCGTGATCTGCCATCCATTTTGGTTAAGGCTAATCAGGCTCTGCAAACTCTGGAGAAATATCGTAATGTTATGATAAGAGAACTACAACACCTGGGTGGACTGGAATTCGAAGATATGGTAACCGTATCCGAAGTATGTGAGGTACTTAAACGCAGTATCAAAGTCTTAAAAGTTGCCAGTGAAATTGAACAACATATTGCTGAGTTGGGTAGTGAGGGGCGGTTGGTAAAAATGCAATTGGATGAGATGATTGCCAATGTAGAAGAAGAGGCCTTGCTAATCATTCAGGATTATTCCAACACGGCGGAAAAAACACCTAATGAATTGCTAGCCACCATGATGCGTTCATTTGAAGAGGACATTTCTGATTCAGTGTTTATTGCTCGTTTACTGTACTTGGGTACTGCCAGCAGTCACCTGGATCAAATGGTTTCACCACGAGGATACCGGATGTTGCAAAAACTACCCCGTATTCCTACTCCCATTATCGATAATCTGGTAGAACGTTTTGGTCTCTTAACCCATGTTTTACGGGCCACCATAGAAGAATTGGACGAAGTTGAAGGCATTGGTGAAGTGAGAGCCCGATCCATTAAAAATGGTCTTAGACGTATGCAAGAGCAGCAAATGTTGGAATATATGGTTTAATAAATAAATAATAAAAAACCGCTTCTGTCAATGTTACACGAAGCGGTTTTTTGCTGATTGTTACTTTAAGTCATATTAAATATCCCCAGGGTATTGGCTTTTTTATACTCTTTTATAAAGACATCATAGAGACTAATATCCAGGGTGTTGCAGAGTGCAGCAACATAAAACAAGAGTTTTCCGAGCTCATTGCATACTACTTCTTCACAATTGGGACATAAATGTCCTTTCAAGTGACTATCCATATATTGCTTTAACTCTTCAAAGGAATCAATTTCATCTGGTAGCTGGAGTTTGTCAGCCTGTACTGAAAGGCAACCACAATCGGTTACTGATTTTACCACCGCACGGTTTACCCGACAATTGGATTCGGAGAGCTTAGAAAGGATATCAAGGATGCTGCGGTGTCTTATCAAGAGATCACCTACAACATTTTGAAACTCATCACAAATCAAGTCCTTCAAAAGGCTTGCCCCCCTAGCGTGAGATTTTTATAAATTATAGCTGTTGCTACTTAGCCTTGTCAAATTCCATGCCCACCTTCCAAGTTTATCTTTAAGACCCGAACTGAAGTTTCATCAGCCAGACCTTTCCCAGTAATTAAGGCTTTTAGTAAATACAAAAACGAACTTACAACAAAGTTTTCTTGTAAATAACTTCAAATTTATAAATTGATTAATCGTTTAGAGTTAGGAGTAAGGATACTTTACCTTTCCTGCGGTGTGTAAGGAAATTTCTCTTACCTTTTGGGTCCTTCATACGTGGTTGCTTGCCGGGGTTTAAATGCTAAGCAGGCATGACTAGCTAATAGATATATTGGATAATATTAGATTTTTTCAAAATCCTGGTATAAATATGCAGATGCTAAAGAAAAATAGTTAATATGGAGGTGCATAAAATGCATACAAAGTTTAGATTTTCCAAACGGCTATTTTTTTTAGCACTCATCTTCGGTTTTTGGGTAACATATACCGCTCGGCCTTTTCTTAGCCTGGGATCTGTGTGGAACCTAACCCTGGGGCTAGGGGCGGTGGTATTTTTTTATCTGGGCAGTGTTCTTATAATAAACTTAGCTCGCAGAAGCATTGCGTCTTTAAATCGGAATTTGGATGCTGTACCTACAGAAGTGTTACTAGGGGGGACTTCCGGCTTGTTCCTGGGAGTTTTAGTTGGAGTTTTAAGTACCTTTCCTCTTTCCTTCTTGGACGGATTTGGAGACTTCTTAACCCTGGGGGTGTTTTTCCTCAGCGGTTTTTTAGGCTTGAAGATAGGCGTTCGTCGTGCTCCAGATTTGTTAAAATTCCTACCTCATGTGCCTATTAGTAAGAAAAAAGCAGATAACCATTTAATAGCCCCAAAAGTACTGGACACCAGTGCAATAATTGATGGTCGTATCTACGATGTATGTTTAAGTAATTTTCTAGAAGGGCAACTGGTAGTACCCACTTTTGTAATTGAAGAACTTCAACATATAGCCGATTCTTCAGATAATATCAGGCGTAACAAAGGCAGGCGAGGACTGGAGCTTTTGTCTAAAATGCAGAAACATAGCAGCATAAAAATTGATATAATTGAAACAAATATACCTGAAGAAAAAGATGTGGATAGCAAACTATTACGTCTTTGTAAGCAGATTAACGCCTGCATTATTACCAATGATTATAATCTTAACAAAGTAGCCGAGCTGCAGGGTATAAAGGTTCTTAACATAAACGAACTAACTAATGCGGTAAAAGTAATTGTCTACCCTGGCGAAACTATGCACATAACCATTATTAAACAAGGTAAAGAAGCTGGACAAGGGGTAGGTTACCTGGAAGATGGAACCATGGTAGTAGTTGAAGATGCTCACCATGAAATTGGTAACGATCTGGAAGTCATGGTTACCAGTGTGTTTCAGACTGCAGCCGGGAGGATGATTTTTACTCGAAAAGTACGGGACGAAGTTGCCAGTAGCGTTGGTCAGCACTTTCAGGAATCACAAGAGGTGAACATATATGGTTAACAACCTCCGGGTTGTTATAGCTGCTGCCGGGACCGGGAGCAGGATGAAAAGCAGAATTAACAAGCAGTATATGTTGTTAAATTCCCGACCTACTTTAAGTTACTCACTGGATGTGTTTGAAAATTATGAGGCCGTAGATGAAATAATAATTATGGCCCATCCCCGGGAAATCGAATACTGTGAAAAGGAAATAGTAAAAAAACTTGGCTACCGTAAAGTTAAAAAAGTTATTCCTGGCGGAGAACAACGTCAAGACTCAGTATGGGCGGGGTTGTTACAACTAAACTGGGATACCACCGATTATGTGGCTGTACACGATGGTGCGCGGCCACTTTTAACGTCAGCCCTGCTGGACGATTTGATTAAGGAAGCAGAGGAATGGGGGGCAGCTATTCCCGGTATTTACGTAAGGGATACCTTGAAAATGGTTGATCGGGATGGCTTTGTGGGCAATACCCTGGACCGATCCAGTACCGTATTTATTCAAACCCCCCAGGTTTTCCGCTTTAAAGAGATTTATCAGGCTTATGCAATGGCCCTGAAAGAAGGGTTTATAAGTACTGATGATGCGGCTTTATTTGAAAAATATATCGGCCGGGTCAAGGTGGTTCCCGGTAATTATAATAATCTTAAAATAACCACCCCTGAAGACCTGATTATTGCGGAAGCGCTATTAAATATATAAGTTAGAAGGGGGAGAGGTTATGCGTATTGGTAACGGATATGATGTGCATCGTCTACAACAGGGTCGGCGTTTGATTCTGGGAGGAGTAGAAATAGAATATCCCCTGGGTTTAGAGGGTCATTCCGATGCTGATGTTTTACTGCATGCTATTGGCGATGCTCTTTTAGGTGCAACTGGTCTGGGGGACATTGGCCGTCATTTTCCAGATAGTGATGAACGCTACCGGGGCATAAGCAGCCTCTATCTGCTGGAGGAAATAGGGAAAAAACTGACTGAGGCCGGCTTTTCCATAATTAATATTGACAGTACCATAATAGCCCAGAAACCCCGTTTGGCGCCTTACATAGAACCCATGGTGCAAAACATAGCCCAGGTTTTGCATATTGAAAAGGGACAAGTTAATGTCAAAGCTACTACTACTGAGAGATTAGGATTTGAAGGTCGGGAAGAAGGTATATCTGCTCTGGCAGTAGCTTTAATTGAATAAATTAATTAGAAAATAGAATTTTAATAGACACAGATAACACTGATTTCCTATGATTTACACTGATTTTTTAAAATACAGCTTAACCCCATCTGCTATTTTCATCAGTGGTTGCGTGTGCCTAGCAGACATGACGGGTTAATAAGAAAATGGGTGCTGATAACGAAGTTGTCTTGTAAATAGCTTCGAATTGAGAGCTTGATTAGTTGTCTAGAGTGAGGGGTAAGGATAATTAATCCTGCCAACTCAATATACCGATTTTCATTTGTGGTTGCGGCCTTCGGCCATGGTGAGTTAATTCGGATAGGGGTTTTTGCAGTAGCATCACGCTATGGTTACCAGGCTACGTATGGTGGTATAATCGAGGTACACAAGGGAGGTACTTTATGAATAAAATAAAAGTTAGATTTGCGCCCAGTCCTACCGGGCCACTACATATAGGCGGGGCCCGTTCAGCTCTATTTAATTATCTTTTCGCCTGCCATAATAACGGGGATTTGGTAATAAGAAGCGAAGATACTGATTTGGAACGCTCGCGCCGAGAGTATGAAGATGAAATATTAGAATCCCTAAAATGGCTGGGGATTAGTTGGAATGAGGGACTACAAGTTGGTGGGGAAGCTGGTCCTTATCGACAGACTGAACGTTTAGATATATATGCTGAATATACGGCTCGTTTACTGGAAACCGGTCAGGCTTATTATTGTTTTTGTACTGAGGCCGAACTAGAGGAAGAACGGCAGGAGGCTATGAACAGCGGCGAGATGCCCGGTTATTCAGGAAAATGCCTCCATCTTACGCCTGAGGAGGTTGAAGCCAGACGAGCCCGGGGAGAAAAACCGGCTATTCGATTCAAAGTACCATCCAACACGATATATGTGGTAGATGACCTGGTTCGGGGTCGGGTTAGTTTTGATAGTAATAACATAGGGGATTTTATAATAGTTAAATCAGACGGTATTCCAACCTATAATTTTGCTGTGGTTATTGATGATGTTCTAATGGGGATAAGTCACGTTATCCGGGCTGAGGAACATTTGTCCAATACCCCGCGACAGTTGATGATATATGATGCTTTGAACCTGAAACGACCTGAATTTGCTCATATTTCGCTTATACTGGGCAATGACCGTCAGAAGATGAGCAAACGCCATGGGGCTACTTCTCTGATACAGTACCGGGAGATGGGTTATTTACCTGAAGCCCTGTTTAACTTTCTGGCCCTTTTAGGCTGGGCCCCGGAAGGAGAGGAGCAGATTCTCTCCCCGGAGGAGATAATCTCCGCCTTTACCCTGGAGCGGGTGGCTAAAAATCCAGCTGTTTTTGATCTGGATAAATTAAACTGGATTAACCAGCAACATATTAAACAAAAGGGTCATGAGGAATTAAAAGATCTTATGCTACCTTACCTGCAGCAGTCTCACTATAGTGAAAATGTAAGGCAATTAGATAAAACCCAGCTTGATTTACTGGTAGAGGTATTTCGTGATCGCATCGTTTGTTTGACTGATATTGATAAAGAACTGGAAGAGTTTTTTGCCCTTCCCCAGTATGGGAATGAGAGCCTGGAGGTTTTGCAAGCTGATGGTGTAAGACAGGTTTTAGAGGCTTTTATCACCGGCTTACCGGATTTTCAAGAAACGGCAGAGATTAAGGAATTTATCAAAACCTTAACCAAAAGCTTGAAGCTAAAGCCTAAGAATGTCTTTATGCCCCTGCGCTGTGCCTTGACGGGCAAATCCCACGGCCCCGACCTGCCTTATCTGCTTTTTATCTGGGGCCGGGAAGAAACCCTGCGCCGCGCCCAGGTGAGTTTGAAAGTCATAAGTCGGTGAGGAGTAGGGGGATTAATAGTCCTTAGATGTAAGTCGTAAGGAGTGAGAAAAATATCCTCACCCCTAACCCCTCACTCTAAACAATTAATCAAGTTTTAAATGCGGCTTTATTTATGAGAAAACTTTTGCCTTTGTCATTTTATAAAACCTCCGGGTTGACTTTGGTGGTCTGGCTGCATATAATTTTATTAATTCCATAGATAAATGCTATGAATGGGATAAGTAGGACTGCAATCGCTGCCAGAGAGAAGAGGTCACCGGCTGAGAGCCTCTTTACAGTATGAAGCTGTTTCGAAATTGCGCCCGGGAGCAGGTATGTTGAAATTTTGTAGGCATACCCGGTAATACCGTTAAAGTATTTAAGTGGAGTACCTGCCTGAGGTAGGGCTCAACAAGAGTGGAACCGCGGAAATTTGGTCTTTCGCCTCTTAAACGAGACGAAAGGCCTTTTTTATTTTAATTATTGTTACTAACCCATAACGGAACGGCATAGGGGCCGTTCCCTACACATCAAAAATAGTGGTAATAATATTTTTGACGCTGATTTACTTAAGATTCATTATGATTTACGCAGATTCCTTAAAATATAATAAAAAATCAGTGTTAATCATAGGAAATCTGTGTTATCTGTGTCTATTTTCTTACTAAAACATTAGGAGGGTAAATTATGTTTAGCAGGCTTAAAGCGGAGATTCAAGTAGTATTTGAAAGAGACCCGGCTGCCCGCAGCATATGGGAGGTAATTTTCTGTTATCCTGGATTTCATGCTATTATTAATCATCGTATAGCTCATTTTTTCTATCGTAAAAGACAATATTTCCTAGCCCGTTTTATATCCCATATTAGCCGCTGGCTTACCGGTATCGAAATCCACCCTGGGGCCATTATTGGCAATGGATTTTTTATTGACCATGGTAGCGGGATAGTTATTGGAGAAACTACAGAAATAGGGGATAATGTTACTATATACCAGGGCGTTACCCTGGGCGGGACCGGCAAACAAAAAGGTAAACGCCACCCCACTATCGGGAACAATGTGGTTATAAGTGCCGGAGCCAAGGTTTTGGGAGCCATAAATATAGGCGATAACGTAAAGATTGGTGGCGGTTCGGTAGTGTTAAAAACTGTTCCTCCCTCCTGTACCGTAGTAGGAGTTCCGGGAAGAATAGTAGTTCGTAATGGAGCCCGGGTAACAGATGGAAAAATAGAAGTTGATTTGGAGCATCACCTTTTACCTGACCCCATAGCCGATACCCTGGCAGCTATGCAGGCCCGGATAGATGATTTGGAAAAAAGGCTGCAATCTTATGAGAAAGAGGTGCCTAATTATGCGAGTGTACAATACTCTGAGTGGCAGGAAAGAAGAGCTGGTAACGCTTGAGCCGCAGAAGGTAAAAATATACGCATGCGGTCCCACCACCTATAACTATATTCACCTGGGTAATGCTCGTCCCCTGGTGGTGTTTGATACCCTGCGCCGTTATTTGGCCTATCGTGGCTATGAGGTAACTTATGTACAGAATTTTACTGATGTTGACGATAAAATAATAAACCGCAGTCAGGAAGAAGGCGAAGAAGCACTCAAACTGGCAGAGCGTTATATAAACGAATACTTCAAAGATGCAGATGCTCTAAACATATTACGGGCAGATGTCCATCCCCGGGCTAGTCAGCATATAGAAGAAATAATAAATACTACTCAAAAGCTTATTGATAAGGGATTTGCCTATGAAGTTGAGGGTGATGTTTTCTACCGGGTAAAAGCTTTTAAGGATTATGGTAAACTATCAGGGCGTAGCGTAGAGGATATGTTATCAGGTGCCAGGGTAGAAGTCGATGAACGTAAAGAGGAAGCAGTTGATTTTGCTCTGTGGAAGGCGGCCAAACCGGGTGAACCTTTTTGGGATAGTCCCTGGGGACAAGGGCGACCAGGCTGGCATATTGAGTGTTCGGTAATGGCTACTAAATACCTGGGAGATACTATAGACATTCATGGAGGAGGAAGCGATTTAATATTCCCCCACCATGAGAATGAAATAGCTCAAGCAGAGGCCCTTACAGGTAAACCTTTTGTTCAGTACTGGATGCATAATGGTTTTATTACCATTAATAGCGAGAAGATGTCCAAGTCTCTGGGCAACTTTTTCCTACTGCGGGAAGTGCTGGATAAGTTCCCGGCTGATGTAGTACGTTTTTATTTGATTGCTACCCATTATCGTAGTCCCCTGGATTTTGATGACGGTAAACTGGAGGAAGCTCGCAAGGCCCTGGGACGATTAAAAACTACTTTGATGTTGGCAAATGAATTTCAGCAGGATAAGCCATCGGTCGATGACCAGTTGGAGGAGGCTGAATTGCTGGAAAAGGTTAATAATCTCCAGCAAGAGTTTATTGCCGCTATGGATGATGATTTTAATACCGCCCGGGCTATAGGGCATTTATTTGAAATTTCTCATCTTATTAACAGCTATCTGGGCTGGGCTCGCCGCGATAATGCTCAGGATCAGGCAGTAGTTACCAAAGTGGTTTCTATTTTTCAGGAACTGGGAGAAGTTCTGGGTATATTTATAGATCAGGAATCAGAACAAGGTGCTGAATTGGAAGAAGTGCTGCAGATACTAGCAGGGTTACGGCAGGAAGCTCGCCAGGAAAAGGATTACGCGCTGGCAGATGATATCCGTGATTTCCTGAGCAGCCTGGGTATTAATATTGAGGATACCCCTGCCGGTCCCCGATTTCGCTATAAATCAGCCCCCGAGTTAAAGCTTTTAATGGAAAAACTTATAGATTTAAGGGCCCATTTTAAATTTCAAAAACGCTATGAAAAAGCAGACTATATAAGGGATAGTCTGCAAAAAGCTGGTATTATAGTTGAAGATACCCGGGAAGGAGTCAGGTGGAAGATTGCTGAGGCATAATAAAGTAAATGAGAATATGCTACGGGAATACCCTGCGGTAGTGCTTGCTTATATTGGGGATGCTGTTTTTGAGCTGCTGGTAAGAACCCATATTGTTACTGCCGGTCCCAGGAAGGTTAGCGATATTCACCATGATACCGTGGAACTAGTTAAGGCCCAAACCCAGGCCCAGCTTACCCGGCAGCTTTACCATGAATTAAGTGAAGCGGAACAAGATATTGTGCGCCGGGGCAGAAATGCCAAAAGCACACCTCCCCGACATGCCGACCCGGAGGACTACCAATTGAGTACAGGATTTGAAGCCCTCCTGGGCTATCTCTATCTTAAAGGTGATGAAGAACGACTCCTATACCTGGTAAACCAGGCACTATCGGAATTTTGAATTGTGAATTTTTAATTTTGAATTACAATAGTTGCATCGGGTTAGTTTACTAGAGGAAAATTTACCCTAGATTGTATACAGTGGCTTTTGAGCGAGGATGGTAGAGTTGGGGAAGGTATCCTCACCCCTAACCCCTTACTCCTCACTCTAGACAACTGACCGAGTCTTAAAGGGGAAATTATTTACACGACAACTTATCTGCTTCTTATTTTATTAACTCTAAGGAGGGGTGGCTATGATTATTCAAAAGCCTCGGGTACTTGTTCCCCAACAGGCTCTGCGGGAGGATATACTATTGCGGTTGGAACGCTATGCCCGGGTATGCTACAAATCGGAGGATAAGATGGCAGACCGGGGGAATCCCGATTTTCTTAAAAGCAAGCTTAAACTAGGCCATGAATCGATAATTGAACATGAAAAAGCGACAGTTATGTTTATTATCGACCGGGGCATATCCCATGAAATAGTTAGGCACCGGATTGCCGCCTACAGCCAGGAATCCACCCGTTATTGCCGTTATAGCCAGGATAAATTTGGCAACGAAATTGCAGTAATTGAACCTTACTTCTTTTTGGAGCATGGGGGTGCTTACCGTTACTGGGAAGAAGCCTGCCTGGCAGCAGAGAAGAATTACATGGCTTTACTGGAGGCAGGGTATTCAGCTCAAGAAGCGCGTTCAGTTCTGCCTAATTCATTAAAAACAGAGATAGTGGTTACATATAACATGAGGGAATGGCGGCACTTTTTCCGTTTGCGCTGTGATGCTGCTGCCCATCCCCAGATGCGGCAGGTGGCTATACCGCTCTTGCTCTATTTCCAAAAGCAATTACCTAGCCTGTATAATGATATAAAATATGACCAATCTTTCCCGGAGCAATACTATGCTGAAATCGTAATAACGGATGATATCTTTCATCCACTTTAATTCGGGCATAAACACAGATAAAAGTTTTCTTGTAAATAAGCGGAATTTATAACTTTTAATTATGTAGAGTAAGGCGTGAGGAGTTAGGAGTTAGAAGTCGTGCGCGAAGCGCCCCTCATTCCTAACTCCTGACCCCTTTACCCTAAACAGCAATAGTAAAACAATTGCCATATTGTAATCTATGTAAACCATAAATAACGAGGGACTGAGCAATACCCTCACTCCTTACTCCTCACTCTAAACAAGGACTACAAAACAGTTACCACATAAGAATCTAGAAAAAATAAATAGCGAGTACCTGAACAAAAACAAAGGGGTTAATATTTTTATGAAAGAAAAATTAACCGGGGTAAATAGCGTGATGGAGGCTTTGAAGGGCCGACGCAAAATAGACAAAATATACATGCTGGAAAACCGCCAGGGTAAAAGAATGGAAGAACTAATTTACCTGGCCCAAAAAAAGGGGGTTTATGTCCAGTATGCAGATAAGCCACGACTCGACCGCATGTCGCCCGGGGTCAACCACCAGGGGGTAATAGCCCTGGTTGAAAACTATAACTATGCGCAACTGGATGAAGTACTACAACTGGCCCGGGATCGGGGAGAGGACCCTTTTATTATTATTCTGGATGGACTGGAGGACCCGCAAAACCTGGGTTCTATCATAAGGACGGCTGAGTGTGCCGGAGTACATGGGATAGTAATTCCCCGTCATGGCTCAGCTGAAGTAAGCGAGGGTGTGGTGCGAGCTTCAGCTGGTGCAGTTGAACATATTCTGATAGTACAGGAAACCAACCTGGTGAACACTATAAAAAACCTAAAAAATATGGGGCTATGGGTAGCAGGCGCTGATATGGAAGCTAAAAAAGACTATTTCTCCATATCTTTCCCTGCACCACTTGCTCTGGTTATAGGTTCTGAAGGTAAAGGTATCAGGCGGCTGGTGAAAGAAAATTGTGATATCATGGTTAAGATACCAATGGCAGGTAAAATAAAATCACTTAACGCATCGGTTGCTGCCGCCCTGCTAATTTACGAGGTTTTACGCCAGAGAAAACAGGGTGGGGATTAACAATGGAATAAGCGAAAGCTGTCAGGACGTATTAAGTATATTGACGATAATATAAGAGCTAATCTGGGAAGAATTCGCCTTGACCTACCGTAAAGGTCCTATACTATCGGCTTGACCTATAACAGGACTGTAAGTATAATAAAAATGGGTATACAGTTCACATAATTTCCGACTTTGATAATAACAAGATTTATGGAGGCGATTGAATGTCTGGTTCTATCGCTACTGCTCAGAAATTATTTCTGGCTTATACTGAGATGACTGATGAAGAAATCGTAGATTTGGCTCAGCAGGGAGATCAGTTTGCGATAGAGTTTTTGGTAGACAAATACAAAAACTTTGTCAGAGCCAAGGCAAGATCTTATTTCCTCATAGGAGCGGATAAAGAGGATATTATACAGGAAGGTATGATAGGCTTATTCAAAGCTATCCGCGATTATAGGATGGACAAGCTTACTTCATTTCGAGCCTTTGCTGAATTATGCATAACCCGGCAGATTATTACTGCTATTAAAACAGCAACTCGACAAAAGCATATTCCCCTTAATTCCTATGTTTCACTGAATAAGCCCATTTATGATGAAGAGTCAGACCGTACTCTTATTGATATACTTTCGACCAATAAAATTACTAATCCAGAAGATATAATCATTAGTAGAGAAGAGTTTATTTTTATTGAAAAGAAAATGGGAGAAATACTAAGCTCGCTGGAGTGGAAGGTTCTTATGGCTTACCTGGAAGGTAAATCCTATCAGGAAATTGCCGCAGAATTGAAGAGGCATGTAAAATCTATTGATAATGCTCTGCAAAGAGTAAAGAGAAAATTAGAAAAATACTTGGATGATAGAGATGAAATGTAATAATACCTGCCAACAATAAGCAGGTTTATCCTATTCTGGCCGCTTTCCGGAGCCCTGGACTTAATCTATTGAAAAATTAAAACCATTGAGCAGCTATTGACTTTGAATTACCCAGAGTATAAAATATTACTTGCTGAGCCGAGCTAGCTCAATTGGCAGAGCAGCTGATTTGTAATCAGCAGGT
>DIRQ01000014.1 GCA_002424365.1 Syntrophomonas sp. UBA5432
TGGAATCGAATTGATTATATATTTCGTTAGACCATCTTAAATAATTTTTTAAGATAGTTACATAAGAGGCAGATGGTTCAGATAAAAAGGAATAGTTGTTGATAAAGTTCAGTTCTCGGGATTTTCCACCCGAATAAATAGTTGCATAATTATTGATGGCTCCCATAAAATCTAAGCCAGTATAGATTTTATTGCTCATGGACGAATGTTGGCTGGTTTCGCTCGAGGAGACAGCACCAACATTCATTTCTGAAGAAATATCCTGGGCTGAGGAGAAAAACCCGTAATTAAAATATTCCCAGAGCAACAGGGAGCATAAAAGAAAACATATTTGCAAACGTTTGCCGTTAATTATTGTCCGCATGTTTCAAAAACCTCTCTGTCTTTATGCAGTGCCGTGTCCAGGTCCTGAATAATAAAAGAATATTTTCTGTCACTAATCCCGTGTTTTTTTACTGGAAAATAATGATTATAACTATATTATGATTATATCAACAGGAGTTTGCTGATGACAACTATAACAATTTCTGAAGCGCGATGACTGGCGGGGAAAGCTTTGACCATGCGAGTATCCAAGTTGCCTGGTAGCAGGTTTTTCTGGTAAAAAAGTGCTTCATGTTGTATGTGCTGTAGGTGAAGATAATATTTGGATGATAACCAGCTATTATCCTGATAAGGAAGAGTGGACAGAAGATTTCAAGAACAGAAGGGGGTAGCTTCTGTGGATTGTGTTATATATAAGTCAAAACTAGCCAAGAGTAGGGTTAATCACATTCTCGACAACATGGGGCGGATAGTGATAATTAAAAATGTTCCAGCCAATGTTTGTGGTCAATGTGGAGAATATTACATTGATAATGATACTGCAATGAGACTGGAAGAAGTAGCCCGGGAGCTTCTAAATAAGGGTACGTCTATTATTTAAGCTTATGCAGACGGGGTTGTAGTTTACACAATTATCTGATAAAATATATCTATTAGGATATAGGAATTATGAACATTTAAAAAGATATTCATAATTTATCCTAAACTCTAGTTGTTCTTATAGAACCTTCCAGGGGGACGTACGGAAAGTTGTTTGACTGGTATATAGGTTCTTGAGATAAGTGGTCGGGCGTACTGGAGTTGTCCGATTACAAAATACTAATAACAGGCTCCCTCCCTCTCATAGGGAACCTGTAGTTAGGGATTATTATATTCCTCTGCTTATAAACAAGCAGAGGAATTTTTAATTTTTAAGATTAGCTTGTATCAATCTGGTTTTGAACCTAGCGTGCAATTTGTAAATTGCATTAAGACTACCAATAAATTTTACTGGTAAGTAAAGCCGTGCCGGATTATAATAATAAGTTGTCCGGTAAAAAATATATGCAGGATCATATAATTTGCCCAGTTTATAATGGAAGGAACGACTTTATGAAACAAGAGTTAATCAGGAACCTGGCAATTATTGCTCATGTGGACCACGGCAAAACTACTCTGGTGGATGCGATGTTAAAGCAAAGCGGCGTTTTTCATGAACGGCAGCAAGTAGAAGAACGGGTAATGGATCGCAATGACCTGGAACGGGAACGTGGAATTACCATTATGGCTAAGAATACAGCCATACTGTACAATGGCTATCGTCTAAATATTGTCGATACACCGGGGCATTCCGATTTTGGCGGGGAAGTTGAACGTATTGTACAAATGGTAGATGGGGTGTTATTGCTGGTTGATGCCTTGGAAGGACCCATGCCCCAGACCCGTTTTGTATTAAAGAAAGCGCTGGCTGCAGGACTTTTTCCCATTGTGGTAATAAATAAAATGGACCGTCCCCAGGCCCGTCCGGAGATAGTACTGGACCAGGTCCTGGACCTTTTCATTGAGCTTAATGCCAGTGAAGAACAGCTTGATTTTCCAATAGTATATACTAATGCCCGGAGTGGAAGGGCATCACTTGGTACAAATAGTCTCGGGCAGGATTTAAAGCCGCTATTTGATATGATTATTGACAAAATACCGGCTCCTAGCGGAGATAGCGACCAGCCCCTGCAACTAGGAGTTAGCATGATTGACTATGATTCTTATGTTGGACGTCAGGTGGTAGGGCGGGTACACAACGGTAGCCTGCATCTTCGCCAGGAAGTAGTAGTTGCCAACGTAAACGAAGTTGGTAACCACCAGCGGATAGCAGGGTTATATATTTATGATGGTTTAAAAAAGGTTCCGGTAGAAGATGCGCATGTTGGAGAAATTGTGGTAATTGCCGGTCTCCTGGGATTCAATGTTGGAGATACTATTTGTGATCCCGAAGATGTACGGCCACTAGATTTTATAGCTATTGACGAGCCTACCGTAGCAGTTGCTATCCAGGTAAATAAAAGTCCTTTTTGCGGACGTGAGGGAACTTATGTTACATCTCGTAAACTAGGTGAACGCCTGCTGCGAGAACTGGAAGCAGATGTGAGCTTAAGAGTTGCTCCCACTGATTCCCCCGATACTTTTATGGTCTCCGGCCGGGGTGAACTACATCTTTCCGTATTGATTGAGACCATGCGGCGAGAAGGCTATGAATTTGAGGTTTCCCGTCCTCAGGTAATCGAGAAAGTTATTGATGGGCAGCGTTGTGAGCCAATTGAAGAACTGGTGATAGAAGTGCCGGAAGAATATGTGGGTATTGTTATGGAAAAATTGGGTTCTCGAAAAAGCGAAATTATTAATATGACCCATAGAAGCGATGGTATAACCTATATGGAATTCCTGGTTCCCACCCGGGGACTGTTTGGATTTCGCTCTGAATTTCTAACTGATACTAGAGGGTTGGGGATTATGTATCATCGTTTCCACAGTTATAACCCTTATCGGGGGGGAATTACTACTCGCCAACGTGGCTCTTTGGTAGCTCATGAGCTTGGTGATACCACTGGTTATGGCTTGGAAAATGCTCAGGAGCGGGGGGAACTCTTTGTTGAGCCAGGGGTGGCTGTATATCGGGGTATGATAGTAGGAGAAAACTCGCGCCCCAATGATTTGGTGGTTAATGTCTGCAAGAAGAAGCATTTGAGCAATATTCGTAGTTCTACTTCCGATATAGCGGTAAAGCTTAGCCCGCCCCGGGTTATGAATCTGGAGCGCTGCCTGGAGTTTATCACTGATGATGA
>DIRQ01000131.1 GCA_002424365.1 Syntrophomonas sp. UBA5432
AGTATTCGTTATTAAAGGGGGGGGTGCATCGTTTTGGTTACTTCATATTGTGTTGGGGTCAAAACCTTTTTTAGCTTTTCTTTTATTTTAGGTTTCCAATGTTTTCTTATGAAAGCATCCCCTCCTGAGGCCAGGCGATACTTTATAGTGTGATGGGTTTTTCTTGTCATAATCCTGGTGGTATTCTTCTGCAGGGTAAAATGGCCCTACGGGAAGGATTTTGGTTACTATAGGTTTGCTATACCTACCGCTGTGTGCCAGTGAAGCCTTTGATACCTCTGCCTTTTTCTTCTGTTCCTCGCTATGGTAAAAAACGGCGGTCTGGTAACCCTACCTCGGATCAAAAAACTGGCCTTCGGGGTCGGTTGGGTCAATTTGTTGCCAGTATACCCCAAGAAGCTGTTCATAAGATATTTTTCTTTGGATTAAGATTTATCTGAACCGCTTCATAATGGCCAGTTTCCTGGGAACATACCTGTTCGCAAGAAGGATTTTCTGTATGCCCGCCGGTGTAGCCTGAAACCACTCTATTTATACCAGGCATTTCGTCAAAGGGAGAAACCATGCACCAAAAACAGCGTCAAGCGAAGGTTGCCAGTTCATTTTGATTTTCATCCATTCTTATGCCTCCAATTCCTCTTTATCATAATTAGTTTGAACCAGTTAGTTAATAATTATTGTTGCCTACAGTAGCTTTGCTCTAAAGTAAAGTTACCAAACATTTCTTGCCTGATTGAAAAATACAGTACCCCAAGCACAAATGTTACATGTCCGATCAATAAACACAAAACTCCGAGTACATGTGTTGCATAAATACACATGTCGCATTAATAAACACATGTACTCGAGCGCACATGTGATGAAATGGCACAAAGCAAAGGAGAAGCTCCTTATAATTCTTGTATATCCATCTATTTTAAAATTGTCGATTAATCGGATTTACAAGATAATCAAGGCAATCTAAGGTAATGATTGGAAGCCACAGTATATTCCTGGCATAATACTTGCTTATAAGTATTAACTAATAGGGACTTTTGCATAACGCAAAAGACGACCTATGTACTGCAACAACATCTGGGTTTGGGGGTGTTAAATGTCAGGTATGTTTTTGTGTTGCAAATTTTAGAATAAGGGAGGAATCATTAATTGAACCAATCGCTAACTTCACCGCAGACTAACAAACGCTGGGTAATGGTAGGTATGGTTTCCTTGGCAATCGCCATAAACTACCTCGATCGGGTAAACTTTGGGGTAGCAACACCTACTCTTATGGAAACATTCAATTTAACTGCCCCACAAATGGGAATTCTAATGTCGGCTTTTTTCTGGTCCTACACCTTGATGATGCTACCAGCAGGAGCACTTTTAAACCGTTTCGGGCCAAAACCAGTAATGTTCGGTTCCGTTTTCGGTTGGGGTCTAATGACAATGTTAACAGGGTTAGCAAATAGTTTTGCATCGTTTTTTGCGCTTAGAATTGGGCTTGGATTAACAGAAGCACCAGGATTTCCTGCAAGTGCACGGGTGGTCTCAGTTTGGGTCCCAATAAAAGAAAGAACATTTGCGTCAGCATGTTTTGACTGTTGCGCGCGTCTTGGATCTGCATTTGCTCCTCCAATTGTGGCTTGGATTATCCTTCATCATGGGTGGCAGGCATCATTTGTAATAACTGGTGGGATAGCAATTGTATTTTCATTCATCTGGCTATTTGTTTATAAAGAACCCGATGATCATCCCACCGTTTCTGAATCCGAATTAGCATATATCAGGCAAGATGAAGTATTGACTGAGGAAGGCGAAATTCAAGTAAAACCGATCCCTATGCACAAGTTGTTTTTATATCCGGTTATCGCTAAGGTTACTATCGCTTATGGTCTGTATCTATATGTTTGGACCGTTTTTAACACTTGGATGCCGGCATATTTGGTACAAGGTCGTGGATTGTCCCTTACCGCGATGGGATTTGCTGCAATGTATCCCTACATCTGTGCAGTCGTCTGTGAATTACTAGGAGGGAAGGTTTTTGATGCGTGGTATGCAAAAGGTGCCAGTGTTACGACATTAAGGCGAACAGGAATGGCTACCGGATTGCTTGGATCAGCTATATTTATCTTCCTATGCATGCAGGCAACTACAGCAACAATGGCAATTGTCTGTCTATGCTGCTTTATGGGCATTTTTGCTTTCGGCGCGTCTAATGTATGGGCCATACCAAGTGATATCGCTCCCTACGGACAAGCTGGTGGCGTAGGAGGAATATACAACTTTGTTGGTAATTTCGGTGCTTTGTTTGCACCTATGGTAACCGGATTTTTCGTAGGATCAAAATATGGTTACAATGGGGCCTTTATGGTATGTGTAATTGTTGCAATTATTGCAGCTGCCTTATTTTACTTTAATAGTTACGAACGTTTGGAGCCGAAGGAATCTGATCTGGTTGCATAAATGGAGGGATAAAAATGGAACTAAATTTGAATTTGGATGGAAAAGTGGCAATTGTGACTGGCGGGGCAATGGGAATCGGGTTTGCAATGGCTGAAGGCTTAGCCTCAGTCGGTGCTACTGTAATAATAGCGGATATCGATAAGGGAGCTGCTGATAAAGCGGCCGACCAGATAAATGGCGGAGGTTATAAAGCTGCAACGTGCGAACTAGATATTACAGATAGTTTGCGGTTTAATGAGGTAGTTAAATCAGTAGTAGCCGAATATGGTAATATTGATATATTAGTTAATAATGCTGGCATTAACAGAAGAAATCTCTGTATTAACATGCCAGAAGAAGATTGGAAAAGAATTATTGATGTTAACCTCACCGGGGCATGGATTGGTTCTAAGGCAGTTGCACCGTACATGATGGAGCAAAAATCGGGCAGGATTATTAACGTATGTTCGATAATGGGGTTTGTCTCCTTACCTGAGTTAACAGCCTATTCTTCAAGCAAAGGAGGAATTATGCAGTTGACCAAGGCATTAGCCCTTGAACTGGTGGATTATAATATTCAGGTTAATGCTGTTGCTCCCGCATATATACTTACAGAACTGACTGCAAAGTTACAGCAAAACAAGGAAATGTATGATGATTTAATAAGTAGGACTCCGATGAAAAGATTTGGCACAACTAAGGAGATTGCTGGTCCAGTTGTATTTCTGGCCTCAGAACTCGCCAGCTTTATGACTGGAGTTACAATACCTGTTGATGGTGGTTGGTTAGCTTGGTAGGTTGATTTATATAAGGTAGTAAAGGAGGTCTACCATGGGTAGTGGGGTTATTATAGGTGGATTATTTTTAGTTTCTTTTATTATTTTGACCATTCGAGGGGATAAAAAACTTAAGGAAAAAGAGAAAATATTTGATGAAGTAAAAATTAAAGAAAATATCGCTGCAGAAATCCTGGGGTTTTTATCATACCACGGAGGCTTTCCGCCTATACCAAAACCACAAAAATTAAATGTGGCCCTAGCTGATGATGGCCTCCTTTTATTTACCAACCAGGGGTTTAGCGGAAAAATCAACTTTGCTTGCTGCAAGAATGTGGAGAAGTTTACCACGAGGAAAAACCCTGATTTAAAAGGAAAAAGCATAGTTTTATGGGGACCATTTGTAGGACTATTCTTAAAGCCCAAAATTAGGCATTTTATGGTGGTGAATTATAAGGACATGGAAGGTATAGATAATAACTTATTGTTAGAGGCCAGTGATAATAAAGAACTTGAGGAAATTTTCGGGAAAATAAATAACGGCTTTAAAGGTTTTTTGAGGTCTCATTGAAAGGGGTATTAAGACATGGATTTTGCAGGACAAACAGTTGTCATTACAGGTGCCGCCTCCGGAATAGGAAAAGGAACTGCCGAAAGATTCTTGAAATATGGTGCTAAAGTTGCAGCTATAGATATCGATGAAGCTGGTTTAAATCTATTAAAAGAAGAGAATAATAAAAATGCTGGGCAGTTGTTGCTGTTACCTACCGATATTACTGTAAGTAACGCTGTAGACAATGCAGTTTCTAAGATAATTAAATGGGCTGAAAAAATTGATATACTAGTTAACTGTGCAGGTATTTATGTGCAATCAATGCTTACCGATATGACGGATGAATTCTGGGATAGAACTATAAAAATCAATTTATACGGCACTTTTTATTGTTGTCGCAGTGTGGCAAAGGAAATGATTAAAACAAACTATGGGAAGATAATTAATTTTTCATCAATTGCTGGTCAAAGGGGGTCCGCTGCTAATAGTCACTATACAGCCACCAAAAGAGGTATTGAGGGGTTCAGTAAAAGCATTGCCATCGAACTAGCAAAATATAATATAAATGTAAATTGTATTGCACCTGGGATAATTAAAACCCCTATCTTTAATGAAGATATTCTAGCCGAAAGGGGTGCTGCATGGCTTCAAAATTGCCCGCTTGGACGTTTCGGCGAACCGGATG
>DIRQ01000029.1:0-906 GCA_002424365.1 Syntrophomonas sp. UBA5432
GGTACCGGTTATGTAGATAATATTTATGCGGTAGTACCAGTTGACGGTACTTTGCGGATAGCCAAAGGTGGAGTTTACTCCTACTATGAATTCCCCTGGAATGCAACAGACCGGCTAACTGACCAGAAGTGGCAAGAGATGATATATAACGATAAAGCCCCGGCCCCTCCAGACTGGACCGCTAATTATCGCATAAAGGGAACGGCTTCCATAAATTATGCCCAAAATTAAGACCATCAACGGGAAAACAGACGCGGCAACCTTAATTGTGAACCCATAGAGTGAAACCGTAGAATAGTCATGTGTAGAGAACGGCCCCTGTGCCGTTCCGTTATGGGTACCCCCTATCTGTTATTTTCATAGGTGGTTGCGTGTGCCCTTTGGGTATGTCTGACATACATTGGGGGTTAATTAGAATGAAGCCGGTTTTGTGGAAAAAAATTGTTGGTGTAATAGCAGTAGTATTCGTACTACTGCTATTAGCTTTCCTTTTCTTTGCAGACAAACCGGAAAAGCAGGCAACTTATGACCTGAATCATGATGGCATTATGGAAAGTTATCATCTCACCCGGGGAGAACTAACTGTTACTCAGCCCAATGGCATCGACTGGAGTTCCCCGCCGGAATGGAATATTCAATCTTTTGCTCTGGGTGATGTAACCGGAGATGGTAACCCGGAGCTGATTATGGTGCTGTGGAAACAGGGTAGCTTTGATCGCCATAAGCCGTTATGGTACAAGCAAAAAGATAATAATTATAGTTGTCATTTGTTTGTTTATCAACTGATTGAAAATAAATTAATACCGCGCTGGTGTTCATCTGCTCTGGACAGGCCAATTAAGAGTTTTACCACCGAGAAAGATTCTTCTGGTAAAACTTTTTTAGCCGTAGAGGAAGGCTATTGCA
>DIRQ01000029.1:1133-3945 GCA_002424365.1 Syntrophomonas sp. UBA5432
CTGGAAACAATGGGGATTCTATCGCATGTGACGGGATGCAATGGCCTGGCATTCATTTTATGTAGGTGTTTTATTGGCGGCCCTGGTTGTCCTCATCGGTTCGACTTTCGGCCCAACTGTGATGGTAAATCCCTTTAACCTGCTGGGAATATTGTGGAGAACCTGACCATACAGCGCGGTTTACAATTAGATTCAGACCAGCTGCGTTACCAGGCGCTGGAATGGGAGCATTCCCACCACGGTCCCTCCGATCGCACTGCCCGCCAGTTTATTGACTCCCTGGAATAAGTTTTTAAGTAAGAATAGTTCCTCATAGCACTTATTTGCCGATAGTCTACAACAAGAGCACCTGCATGGTAGATGTTCTTTCCGAAACTCACTCAATCAAAATTTGGTAAGCCTATTCCGGGCCTAATCTTTAAATCTCTGCTGTACATTATCAACTTGCCATCTGGTCAAAATAAGAAAAGCTCAACTGGGTGAATACTATGCAGAGGTTTTTTATGAAGAAATTTCTTATTCTCGTTTTTATTATGGGTATGTGCTACTTTACCCTGGAAGGCTTTTGGCGGGGGTGGACCAATATAGTTATGTTATTTATCGGAGGTTTGTGTGGGGGACTTATTGGACTTTTAGATGAATACCCCCAATATTTCAATTTGAAAATATGGCAGCAGACCCTAATAGCGTGGTTTATCGTATTAGGCATAGAATACTCTTCAGGTATGTTGTTAAATGTATGGCTGGGAATAGGATTATGGGACTATTCCTCTATGCCCGCTAATTTAAACGGACAAATATGCTTAATCTATGCCATCTTATGGTTCCCGTTGATACCCTTTGGAATTTGGCTGGACAATTGGCTTCGCTGGAAGCTTTTCGATGAAGAGAGGCCCTACAATTTGTCAAGTATCTATCGTGACCTGCTTACTTTAAAATAACCAACCGGAATGATGTTAGCACCTTTGGCATAGGTTTCGGGTCGAATGTTAGAATTTAATTTACTTCCTATAGTTATGACATCATCCAATTATGACATAATCCAGTAATCAGCATTGTTGGCTTGAAATTTTTGCAAACAAAAGATAAGAGTGAACAGTAGGAATGATGACCATGGCAAAGATTGAACCCAGATAAACATATGCCGCCCAGCTAGTCTGGAAAAAGGCCATAGATAGGCAGAGCAAGCCACCAAGTACCCAGATCCTAGCTGCCATCCGATGTGTTCGGTGCCATACTTCCTCATTGGCCAGGGTCCAGGGAGTCTTGATACCGACAAAATAGTTGTGCCGGAACTGTCCCATAAAATTGCCGATTACTATAAGCAAAACAGCTACTGCTGCTTTTACTATCAGGGTTACATCAACTGGATAACCCAGAGATACCATTATTGTTACTACCCACAAAAGACTTAGGAAAAGCACCAACACCCAACGCATAAAGGTATAGGCATCAGCAAAGCGAACATAGTTTTGCCGCCGGGGGTCAATCAACGGTGTTAGGAGCATTAAAAGGTAGATAGCAATGGCTAATGCCGGTTCAAAGAATGCCCCAAACCAGCGAGGATAATAAGCATCGATTTCTCCGTGTATATTCCAGTGACCTGGTACCTGGGCAGGCAGATGAGGATATACAATTATCCCCGCAATCAAAAATACTCCCATTAGTATCCACAGCGGCCAGTCTGCTTTCACCGTTTCCCAGTTTACACGGTAAGAATAAGACCTATTTTGATTTTCCATCATCAATCCCCTCCTTTTGTCGTACTTTTCCATTTGTTTTTTCCAGCTCTCCTTCTTTGCCTGACATATCCAGGATGTTATACAACCAGCCGATTACTTCCTGAAAAACGGTAGTATTAAGAGAATAATATATGTTTTGTCCTTTTCTCACATCCTGTACCAGATGGGCCTGTTTTAGGATGTTCAAGTGGTGGGAGATACTGGGCTTGGTCATATCAAAGTGTTCAGCAATTTCTCCCGCACTTAAATCGCCCATTTGTAACATATGCAGTATTTCCCGGCGAGTGGCATCTGATAATGCCTTAAAAACTAGATTCATGGGCATAATATTTCAACTCCGCTAGAGCTATTAGATATTTAGAAATATTTCTAAATATCTAATAAGATTCTACAGCGATATTGCTTAAAATTCAAGGGGGATATATCAAAAACTATATGTTACAGGGGAACAGAAAATAATAAATCCTGCTACCTTAATTGTGAAGCGAAGCGGAATATCCGTGTCCCCGAAGGGGAGCAACGTCCTACTCCGAAGCCAACGATGTCTTGGCAAGTGCCGCCAAATAGAAGAAGCCCGCAGGGCTGACTGGCGGCCGCCGGCGCCCACAGTGGGAGACGAGAAAAAGAAAAGACTCTGCCAACGCAGAGCCAATCTAGAAAAAAGCAAAGTTAAATCCTGGCAACGTCCTACTCTTCCACAGAATTCTGCAGTACCATCGGCGCAGGAGGGCTTAACTGCCGTGTTCGGTATGGGAACGGGTGTTTCCCCTCCGCTATTGTCACCAGGAAATTTTATTACTATATTAGATTGTTTTTGTAATACCAGATATTTTCTAAGCAAGGTGCGACAGCGACGATGTCTCGCCTAGTGTCGATGGATCGAAGCCCGAAGGGCTGAGCATCGACGCACCAGGAAATTTAATTACATTTTCAATTCGGAACGACACGGGGGTCGTTCCCTACAATAATTCTAAATTATTTCAAAACTGCACAGGTATTATTAGCAGATCACTGTTCTCTTTAAGGTCAAGACCTCGGTCTATTAGTACCGGTCAGCTTAATGCATCGCT
>DIRQ01000055.1:0-10019 GCA_002424365.1 Syntrophomonas sp. UBA5432
AGCATTAATTGTAATAAAAGAAATGCGTATTGATAAAGGGGGATTTGTGCATGAATGAAAACTATATGGGAGAAGATTATATTGTAGTAAAGGCACAGGAAAATGGGGTAACCCTGATAGGACTTACTAGAGGCAGGGATACCAAGTTTCATCACACCGAAAAACTGGATCAGGGTGAGGTTATGATTCTTCAGTTTACTGAGCATACCTCAGCCATGAAAATCAGGGGGCATGCTGAGATATATACCCGCTACGGCATAGTAAAATCTGAAAGCCCCAGCAGTGGAGGAAAGCCGGGCAGGTAAGAGGAGGCTTATATTGACCAAGGTAGCATTGTTAACCAGTGGCGGTGATGCGCCGGGTATGAATGCAGCGATTAGGGCAGTGGTTAGGTCGGCTATTTACCAACGTATAGAAGCATATGGCGTTTACCAGGGATTCGAAGGTTTAGTAAGTGGACATTTAAACCCTATGACACTGGGTTCAGTAGCCGACATCATTCACCGCGGAGGGACTATACTACGTACCTCCCGCTCTACCACCTTTATGAATGACGAAGGTCGCGAGGAGGCTTATAATCATTTAAAAAAGATGGGAATAGAACACCTGGTGGTTATTGGCGGAAACGGTAGTCTAAAAGGTGGTTATGAATTTTCCCGTACGGGTATTAATGTAATAGGTATACCAGCAACCATAGATAATGATATTGTTTACACCCAGGCTATTGGCTTTGACAGTGCAGTAAATACTGCCCTAGAGGCAATTAATCGCATCCGTGATACTGCAACAAGTCATGGTCGGGTATTTATAATAGAAGTAATGGGCAGAGATTGCGGAGAAATTGCCCTTCATGCTGGTGTAGCCGGAGGAGCGGAGTCTATTCTCATACCGGAAATAGCTCCAGATCTAAATCAGGTAGTGGATAAGATAAACCGGGGAACGGAGCGGGGCAAACTGCACAGTATTATAGTAGTGGCAGAGGGTGTTTACCCAGTTATGAACCTCAAAGAAGAAATAGAAAAGCGTACCGGGCAGGATACCCGGGTGAGCATCCTGGGGCATACCCAGCGGGGAGGAACCCCGAGTGCGATTGATCGCATTATGGCATCTTGCATGGGAAAGGCCGCCATTGATTGCATAATTGGTAACCAAAGAAATGTAATGATGGCTTATCATGAAGAAAAAATTCATCCAATTCCGCTGGCGGAAATTGTTAACGGAAACAAAACTCCAGAACTGGATATGTTTGAAATCGCCCGCATGCTATCGATATGATATGAAAATGGGCGTTGTATAAAGTTGTCCTGTAAATAACTATAAATTTAGAACTTTGAGTAATTATTTAGAGTGAGGAGTAAGGGGTGAGGGGTGGATCCGGCACTCAACCCAACTCTTAGATTTCCGTTCCTTGCGTTCCTAATTTTTTTGGTTTCTAGTAAGCATTTTCTTTTAGCGCTTAGTTGAGTGCCGGACTAGCCCGAAACACCTATTTTAACATTTGGGATGAAAAGTTTTTGTTGTGACATTAAAATTAATATATTCCGGTTTGGAGGTGGGAATGGTGAGGAAAACAAAAATTATTTGTACTATAGGGCCGGCCAGTGAAAAAGTGGAGACGCTGGTGCAAATGATAGAGGGTGGTATGAATGTTGCCCGCTTAAATTTTTCTCATGGCATTTATGAAGAACATAGGCAAAGAATATTGTCTATACGTAAAGCCGCCCGAATATGTGCCAAACCAGTAGCTATAATGCTTGATACTAGAGGCCCAGAGATTAGAACTGGAAAATTGAAGGCGGGTCAGATTTTACTTGAGACGGGACAGCGTTTTGTACTTACTACCCGAGAAATAGTTGGGGATGAAAACGAAGTAATGATTAACTATTCTCACCTTCCCCGGGAGGTAACAAAAGGAACCAGCATTCTTTTAGCAGATGGGCTTATTAATCTTCGGGTAGAAGAAATTAACACTACCGATATAGTTTGTCAGGTTATTAACGGAGGGGAACTGGGGGAGAGAAAAGGGGTTAATGTCCCTGGAGTAAGAATAGCCCTTCCTTTTTTAAGTGAAAAGGATATTGATGATATTAACTTTGGTATAGATAACGAGGTGGATTTCATAGCTGCCTCCTTTGTACGAACTGCTGAGGATGTAATTGATATCAGGCGTATTCTGGAACAAAGGGGGGCAGATATTGATATAATTGCTAAAATTGAGAGCCAGGAAGGTGTTGACAACCTGGCTGAGATTATCCGCATAGCTGACGGGGTGATGGTAGCCCGAGGTGACCTGGGAGTAGAGATAGCAGTTGAAGAAGTGCCTTTGGTGCAAAAAAACATTGTTGAAGATTGCAGCCAGATGGGGAAGATGGTTATAATAGCAACTCAGATGCTGGAATCCATGATTAATAATCCCCGTCCCACCCGAGCTGAAGTTTCCGATGTGGCCAACGCCATCTTTGAAGGTGCTGATGCCATTATGTTATCCGGGGAAAGCGCTGCTGGTAGGTATCCGATTGAAGTAGTACAAACAATGGCTCGTGTAGCTACCCGAACGGAAGAGGCCTTACCATACTCCGATATTTTGCGCCAGAAACGACCCCAGCGTACTGCTTCAGTTACTGATGCTATCAGCTATGCTACATGTACGGCAGCCTTAAATCTGGGTGCGTCAGCCATAATTACTGCTACTCGTACCGGATTTACCGCCAAAATGGCGGCAAAATATCGGCCCCAGGCTCAGATTATAGCAGCCACTCATGAACCTAAAATAATGCACAAATTAGCTTTGGTGTGGGGGGTACAACCAGTTCTTATCAAAGAAACTGAAGGAACTGATGAACTCTTTGCGGAATCAATTAAAACAGCGTTACAAAGTGGTTATATAAATAATGGTGATTTAATAGTTTTAACTGCTGGTATTCCTGCGGGAAAATCCGGTGGAACTAACATGTTAAAGGTTGAGACAGTAGGAGATATTGTAATCCAGGGAATGGGTATAGGTACCCGCCCGATTAGTGGTCCGATTAAAATAGTTATACATGCTACGGATATAGAAAAGATTGAAGCCGGGGATATACTAGTTACGGGTAGTGCGGATAGCAACCTGGCCCCATATCTTAACTTGATTGCAGGTCTTATTGCTGAAGAAGGAGGTCTTACCTCCAATGCAGCTATTATGGGTTTAAATGCTGATATTCCAGTAATAGTTGGCGCCCTTGACGCCACCACTATCCTGGAAGATGGAATGATAGTAACCTTGGATACACCGCGCGGCAGGGTATACCGTGGACTTGCCCGGGTACGGTAGTAAGAAAATAGGTGCTAATAACAAAGTTGTCTTGTGAATAACTTAGAATTTAGAACTTGATTAATTGTTTAGAGTAAGGGGTACCGGGAATATCGGTAATAATGGAAATTGAATAATAAAAGGGGGATAAAATTTATCCCCCCTAAATTTTTACTTATAATCTTACTGCGGTAACAGGAGAACACAGTGTAGAATAAATTCTGCCTGGTGCTGTATGAATTGTACCAAACAGTTGTGAGTAGTTTATTCTTTACCTCCACCTCGTTCAGTAAAAAAATAAGTATTTTACTATTTAATTATTTCCCCTTAAAATCAGCTCTCCGGTTCTCCAGGAAAGCTGTCATACCTTCCTTCTGATCCTCGCCGGAAAAGAGCAATGACCAGCCGATTTGCTCGAAGCGGCAACCAGACTTGATATCCATATTCATGGAATTGTTTAGTGATTGCTTTGCTTCTCTAAGAGCCAGCGGAGATTTACGGGCCAGTTTTCTGGCCATCTTCTTAGCAGTTTCCATAACTTCTGCTGCAGGCACTACCATATTGGCTATACCAATTTTATCTGCGGTAGCAGCATCGAAGAAATCGCCGGTAAACACATATTGCTTGGCAATACCCAGCGGAGCATGACGGGGCATTCTTTGAGTTGCACCGCCACCAGGGAAAATACCAAGGTTAATTTCCGGCAATCCCAGAGTAGCATTATCAGCAATTATACGAATATCACAGGCCAGGGCAATTTCCAAGCCTCCACCCAGTGCCAAACCATTAACAGCGGCTATTGCAGGCTTATGGTTGTCTTCAACCGCAAAAACTCCCCGGTGAACTTTGTCCAGGAAATTCCGGGCTTGGAAAGCATTATAGCTGGATACTGCTTTTAAGTCAGCTCCGGCAGCAAAACAGTTTTCGTTACCAGTATAAATCATAACTCTTACTTCGGGATCCTCATTGCAACCTACAGCTATTTCGTAGATATCATCTAAAAACTGGTTATTTACCGCATTAAATGCCTTGGGCCGATTAAACTGAATGATTGCTATGCCGGGATCCTCAAATGATAATAACATAGTTTTATACTGTTTATCTCTATATGACATGAATTAACCCCCTTAAACTATCTATCTATACTCGCTTACTCGCTACTGCCCGTAATAATTATTTCTTGCTGTAATCATACCAGCCTCTGCCAGTTTTTCTTCCTAACCATCCAGCGCGAACATACTGTTTGATAGGAGGCGCGGGGCGATACTTAGGATCGCCAGTTTCTTCAAACAGGGTGTTAGCCACTGCCAGGGCAATATCGATACCTACCATGTCGCAGAGAGTGAAGGGACCCATTGGCCATCCGGCCCCCATTTTCATAGCTTTATCGATATCTTCCACAGTTGCCAATCCTTCATGAAGTATAAAGGCAGCCTCATTCATACCGGGCACCAAAATTCTATTAACTACGAATCCAGGACCCTCTTTTACCTTAATCGGTTTTTTGCCAATGGCCTTGGAAAGCTCCATAACTGCGTCAACAACTTCGGGCGCAGTCTGAATGCAAGGAATAACTTCAATCAAAGGCATAACCATAGCCGGATTAAAGAAGTGCATACCAATAACATTTTCGGGCTTTTTATAAGCGGAGGCGATTTCGGTGATAGACAGGGAAGAGGTGTTGGTAGCAACGATTATATCATCGCCCAGGATATTTGATAGCTTGCTATATACGTCTTTCTTGATGTCCATTCTTTCTAGAACACTTTCAATAACAAAATCCACATCTTTTATATCTTCTAGTTTAGCTGTTCCAGTAATATTACCGGTTACAAAATCTTTTGCGCCAGCGGGAGCCTGGCCTTTTTCTTCAGCTCTTGCAAGACCTTTACCAATTCTTCCTAAGGTTTTATCAACGATTTCCTGGGTCAAATCATAAAGAACTACCTTTTTTCCTGCTGCGGCTACTGCCCAGGCAATACCCATACCCATAGTACCCGCACCAAGTACAGCAACTTTATTAATCTCCATCTAAAGTAACCCCCTTAATATATCTGTCTTATCTAAACACAACAAATCTAGAAGAAATTAGGTCTACTAAAACTGTTTACAATCACCCCCTCGTTATTAGTTTGGACTCTGGTGTCTTGCCAATGTATTATGCAATTATTGTACCACCACGGTAAAAAACGATAAAAAGTCAAGTGTCTTCAACCCTCAGGTTGATTTAAACGCTCATTCCGTTTCCAGCCTCGTTGGGCCTTATGTCGCGATAAAGCGACACTACGAAACGACACCTGGCTATTAGCTGGTTACCGAGGTGAAACACTAGAGCCACACTGTTGCGCAAATGAGACGAGTCTTTATAGAGTGCGAATATTGTATTTATTTATTTTTCGGTATAGTACCGAACGATGAATATTCAGAGCCTGAGCTGTCCTGGTTTTATTTCCGCCGAAGGTTTTAAGGGTTGCAATGATAAGTTCTTTTTCCCGTTGTTCTAGCAGGGTTTCTAGTGTCCCATCGGAATTAGATATTCTTGATTCTGAAATGTTGCCGGACTTAACATGCTGGGGAATATGCTCCAGGGTAATGGTATTTCCCTCACAAAAATTTATGGCTCGCTCCAGTGTGTTTTCCAGCTCCCGAATATTTCCGGGCCAGTCATAGTGGTAAAAGCACTCGATTACTTCATTGCTAATCTTACTAACCCTGGTTCCCAATTCCTGGTTGATGCGATGTAATAAGGCAGTACTAATAAGAGGAATATCATCTATTCTCAACCGCAAAGGGGGCAGGTTAAGGATTATTACATTTAAGCGATAAAATAAATCTTCACGAAATTTGTTCTCGGATACTAGTTTATGTAAGTCCTGATTGGTAGCAGCAATTACTCGTACATTTACCCTGGTGGTATGTACACTTCCCACCCGTTCCACTTCTTTTTCTTGCAGTACCCTTAACAGCTTTGCCTGCATAGAAAGAGACATATCACCGATCTCGTCCAAGAAAATGGTACCGTGGTTAGCCAGCTCGAACTTTCCTGGTTTTCCCTCTTTACGAGCCCCGGTAAAAGCCCCTTCAGAATAACCGAAAAGCTCTGATTCCAAAAGGGTCTCGGGTACTGCGGCACAGTTTACTTTTATAAATGGTCCTTTACGCCGGGGGCTGATATTGTGTATAGCATGGGCGAATATTTCTTTACCGGTCCCACTTTCTCCAGTTATTAAAACCGTTGAAATAGTACGGGCAGCTTTGGTAGCAAGCTCTTTTTGCACCATCAGTTCCTTATTTGATCCTATAATGTTATCCAAATAGTAATGAGCGGTTCCGTTCTTATACTGCTCAACCATTTGTCCCCAGGTTCGTTCCTGGCGGTAGGCTGGAATACCTTTGACAATTATGCCCACAGACTGGTTATAACGTATCACCGGTAGGAAAACTAGTTCAAATAACTTCCCCCGAAGCTTTATTATTTCACCAGCTATTGGTTTTGCTTTGCTCATAGAATCCTGCAAGCTTGTACGAGGAATAAGCGAAACTAGCTCATCATAGAGCTCGTTTTTAGAGTTACACTTAAAAAACCGAAAACATACATCATTGGCATAAATTAAGCGCAGGTTATCATTAAATACCGCAATTCCTTCATAAGGTGTTTGCAATAGAGAATTTAACTGGTTCTCCTCCATACTATAAGTACTGTGAAGTATGGCATAAACGGCAAGTTTCCCTGGGGTTAACTCCAATACACCTTTAACGATAACTACTTCGTCTCCATTTATAAACTTTTTATCTTTAACCAGTTGCTGCTGGTTATTAATCATTACTTCTAGATTAAGGCTGGGTTTGAGGGTATCTACATGCTGACCAATAATATCTTCTGCATCAATGTTGTAGATTTTTTCTGCGTGTTCATTGAAGAATATAACTTGTAAAGAAGTGTCGGTAATTATAATGCCCTCATTTATATTTTGGAGAATGGGATAAAGAAGAAATTCCTTTGAGTGGAGTTCCAGATTTAAGGCCAAATTCCATTCACCTCTCCCCTTCTATCTTAACATAAACTTAGCTACACAAAACAATTATATTCAGAAGAGGGCTGTAATAGTAGTTTTGTATAAAAAAAGAAAGAGTTCAAACTCTTTCTTTTTTTATACATAAATTAGCCGTTTGCCATTTTAGCTGCCCGTTGGTAGGTAAGTTCATTAATAATAGCGTTTAAGGTAAGTGAGTCCAAGCTCCCGGTAGAGGGTAGTGATTTTTCCATCTGAAAGTTGCGAATAAATGTACTGTAATCGCCATCATCATTAGCAGCAGCACCCAGACTAATCAACATATCAATTACCTGTTGTTTTTCCTCTCTGCTTAAAATCAGGTGTCCTTGATCCATTGAAGGTGTTGCTACATCATTATTAGTATGATAGTTATCTTTATCCTCGGGATTAACACCTATATTTTTGACACTATCACTTTGATCATTCGAGTTCTGGGATATAGCTTGCTGCTGACTAAGTTCTATCTGGCTTAAATCTTCCTGGGCATGTTTCTTAATATAGTCAAAATTACTTATAAAGCCAATAGTTGCTCCGGTAACAACTGCAGCGGCTAATACCAAAACAAGAAAGAAGAGATATTCTTTTTTCATAAAATTATCCCTCCTTAGATTAATTTGCCTTAATTCTAAAATATTAAACATATTTAAGCAAGTAGAGTTTCTTACTATATGAGTACCTGCATAGTACTAGCTTAATATTCAAGAAGTTTTTTAGATAGTTGAACAAGACAGGGGGCCACTGTTCTTGGGGAGAAAAAACACAGTTAAGTAGGTATCAGTTAAAAAACAAAAGAGGGCTACAACCCTCTTTTTTTCCTATGGTGCCAAAGGTGGGACTCGAACCCACACGCCTCACGGCACACGATTTTGAGTCGCGCTCGTCTGCCAATTCCGACACTCTGGCTTATTCAATGCATAGTAAATTATAGCGACCAGGGTAATGCTTGTCAAGCTTACGTCCACCTAAGGAATTTCTAAAGAAAAGAAAAACCCCAGCTGTTGCCGGGGTTTTTGAAATAATATATTTCTTATTTGGGACCCATGCGGATGGCACCATCCAGGCGGATAGCCTGAGCGTTGAGGTACGGATTCTCTATAATGGCGCAGCATAGCTGTGCAAATTCGGGCGGCTCTCCCATACGTTTGGGGAAAGGTACCTGAGCACCCAGAGAATCACGGGCAGCCTGTGGTAGAAGTTGCATCATTGGGGTATTAAAGATACCCGGGGCGATGGTGTTAACCCGGATGCCGTCACGGGAAAGGTCACGGGCGATAGGCAGAGTCATGGCTACAACGCCACCCTTGGAGGCGGAGTAGGCAGCCTGTCCCATCTGTCCGTCAAATGCAGCTACAGATGCTACGTTAATGATAGCGCCTTTTTCACCGTTAGCATTAGGTTCGTTCTTGGATATCTGCCAGGCAGCCAGTCTCATCATGTCAAAGCCACCTACCAGGTTAATATCAATAACCATCTTGAACCAGTCGAGGTTAGTGGGACCATCTTTGCCGATAATCTTGGAAGCACTGCCTATGCCGGCGGCATTAATCAGCACATCCAGTCTGCCAAACTTGTCTACAGCAGCCTTAACTACAGCTTCATTTTCTGGAGTAGAGGTGACATTGCATTTTACAAATATAGCTTTGTCACCAAACGTTGCAGCAAACTCTTTACCCTTCTCTTCATTCAAATCGGCAATAACGACCTTGGCGCCTTTGTCTACCAGCATTTCGACTGCTGCTGCGCCAAGTCCGGATGCTCCACCCGTTACTATTGCAACCAGACCATTGATATCCATTACAATTCCCCCTTAATTGTATTAATTATATAACTAGGTAAATTATAACAGATTTGTTAAGGAACTAAAATCCCTTTTTTATAATTATTTCATTTTATTAAGTTTATTGTATGACGAAAACTACAAATACACACCTCAAATAACCATGATTACCGTATAATAGAGTATATGTTATAACAAGGTACCAACGGCTAAAAGGAATTTATGTAAATGTGTTGAAACTTTGTAGTATAGTAATTGAGAATAAAAAAACTTTACTTATAATGAAGTAGTGTAAATGATAATAAATCAGCATAATTAATAGTGATCCAACAAGGTAATTAATTTACCCCGTTATTTTTTATTAAGGGAGCAGTTTAATGCATTCAGAGGAATACCTGGTTAAGCAAAGTATACAGGGTGATACCCGTGCTTTTGAAGAATTGGTGTCACACTATCACAACAAAATATATGCTCTGGCTTATCGCTATATGGGTAATGAAGAAGACGCTTATGATATGGCACAGGAAGCTTTTTTAAAGGCCTTTCGTTCCCTACACACCTTCAAAGGAAATTCCAGTTTCAGTACCTGGCTTTATCGAGTTACCACCAATGTGTGTCTGGATGAATTGCGACGGAGAAAGCGAAGAATTGTACCCTTATCCCTTGATGAACCCCTGGCTTCACAAGAAGGGGATGAGGTGGAAAAAGAAATCGCGGACAGTTCACCGGGCGTAGACATAATATATGAACAAAAAGAATTCTCCCAATACATACAACAATTACTAAATGAAATGAAACCTGAACATAAAACAGCAATAGTTCTGCGCGATGTTATTGGTTTTAGCTACGAAGAGATTGCTGAAGTTATGAATTGTTCAATGGGAACGGTAAAATCAAG
>DIRQ01000055.1:10339-13332 GCA_002424365.1 Syntrophomonas sp. UBA5432
GCATGGCCAGTGAAAAAGAGAATAGAATTATCAGTACTCACCTTGAGAAGTGTTCACAGTGCCAAAGTGAACTGGCTAACTTGAGGTCACTTTGTATTGCTCTTAAAAACCTTCCAACTCCTGAATTACCAGAACATTTTAGCGAAGATTTACGCAAACGGCTGGTAGAAGAGCAAAACTTCATAATAAAGCCCAGACAAATGAAAACTCCTAAAAAGCAGGGATGGATTGCTGCTGGTGTGGCAGGTATTGCTCTGGCTGCGGGAATTTACGCCAGCAGTGTTTTACCTATTACTCCTATGATTGCTGCATGGCACGACAAACATGATAAAGATAGTAATAATAAGCCCTCGGTGGCTATTAATGAAATAATTGACCGCATATGTGGTGGGGATAAAGAGAATGTAGCAAAGGAAGATAATGTGCCATTGGAGAACCCTGAGAAGCAAACCCGGTTAGCCCCTGTTGGCGGCGCCGAAAATGTACCGGGAAATAAAACGAATACGAAGATAGATGAGAATGATATCGAAGCAACTCCAACCCAAGAGGTATCCCCTAAGCTGGCGGATATACTTTCTACTCGGATTGTAGTTAAGAATGTTGCTGAATCAACGGATAAGGTAGTACAATTAGCCCGGAATAACGGCTGGGAATATGCATATACTGATCTACCTCGGGCTGTGTCCGGTCCCTACAGTAGCGGATTAACCATTAAGGCAAATAAAGAAGATATTAATAAGGTGATGAATCAGTTGGTTGAGGTAGGTATGGCCAGCACACCGCTGCACGATTGTTTGGAGCTTACCGACCAGTATAGCGAAATAGAAAAGCAAATCAGCTTATTGCAAAAAGAAAAAGAAACTCTGCAACAGGCAGAATGCACCAATCAGTGCAATTTAGACGAAGTTGAACAACAGCTTCAGGGTTATTTACAGCAGAAGGCTGCATTGGATAAAGAGATGAAAATGATTACAATAAAGATTAACCTGGTGGAGGGAGTTAATCCTTAAATCAATAGGTTATAACGCGGCAGGAAGAAATTCCTGCCTTTTTTATTGTCCTCTGATTTTTTCTTCCTTCGGGGGAGTGTTATAATTAGCAAAAGATTCTTCAGGTAGCCTGGTGGCTACCTGAACCGAATAAAGGTGGGTTATCATGTCGGAGAAGAAGTTAATGTTAATTGATGGAAACAGTCTATTATTTCGCGCTTTTTACGCATTGCCTTTGTTGCACAACCGTGAAGGGGTATATACTAATGGGGTGTATGGTTTTCTAACCATGTTTAACCGGGTGACCGCTGATGAGCAACCTAGTCACATTGTAGTGGCTTTTGATATGGATCGCAAAACCTTTCGCAGTGAAATATATGGAGAATATAAGGCTAACCGTTCCGCTCCACCGGTGGAACTGCAGGGACAATTCCAATTGCTACGTGATGTCCTAACCGCCCTTAATGTCCACTACATTGAGACACCCGGCTATGAGGCTGATGATATTATAGGTACCTTAAGTAAGTGGGCTGAAGACGAAAACCTGGACTGCCTGATTGTAACTGGTGACGGAGATGCTTTGCAATTAGTATCTGACCAGGTACAGGTATTAATGACCAAAAAGGGTATTAGTGAGATGCAAATCTATAAAACTCAGCAGGTGAGAGAAAAATGGGAAGTTGATCCTGGGCAAATGATTGAGATTAAGGCCTTAATGGGAGATGCTTCAGATAATATCCCTGGGGTACCCGGGGTAGGAGCCAAGACTGCAGTTAAGCTGATAAAGGAATATGGAAATCTAGAAAACCTTTATCAGCACTTGGGGGAGGTAAGTGGACGCAAACTGGTGGAAAGGCTTACCGAGAACCGGGATCAGGCCTTTATGAGCCGTAAGTTGGCTACCATCGTTAGGGATATGGAACTGGAATGGGATTTGGATAAGTTTAAAGTAGAAGAACCTGACCATGACCGTCTGGTGGAATTATATAAACAACTGGAGTTTAATAATTTTCTAAATGCTTTACAGGAAAGCAGTAAAACTGGCCGAGAAGTAAGTGCTGATGATATAAACGTCATAGATTTGGAAACAGAGGAACAGGCGGAAGAGTTTAAAACTACTTTGGACCTGAAGCTGCCGCTGGCCATATACATCGATACCGATTACCATCACCCTATGTGGGCTAGAATTAAGGGCATATACTTTGAGCAGAACGATCAGGTGTATCATTTACCGGTAGGAGACCGTGCTAGCTATCGCCTGGAATGGGTAAGACCCTTACTGGAATCAAATGATATCCCCAAATATCTACATAATGCCAAGTATGCTCAAGTACTGCTAATGAGATATGGACTGAAATTACACGGTGTAGCTGGGGATAGCTTGCTGGCCGCTTATATAGATGACCCCAGTTTTGACGGGGATGATTTAGCTGCTGTACTTTTTAAATACCTGGATATTAATGCACCCGGTAAGAATCCGGCAATAATGATCTCCCGTCTGCGTAACCTGCTAGAACGGCTGGAGGAAAATATTATCGCCGAACAAAAGCCTTTGCTAAAAGAAGTGGAGATGCCGGTATCGGAGGTACTGGCACATATGGAGTTTACCGGCATTAAGGTAGAGCGGGAAACCCTGCAGCAATTATCGGAGGAGATGGCTGAAGGAATAGAGCGTGCGGAAAGACAGATATTTGAATTGGCCGGACAGGAGTTTAATATTAATTCTCCCAAGCAATTAGGGAAAGTATTATTTGAGGATTTGGGGCTACGGGTAATAAAAAAGACCAAAACCGGTTATGGTACTGGCGCCGAAGTGTTGGAGCAGCTTTATGATGAACATAAAATTATTGCCCATATTCTAAACTACCGACAGCTTACCAAACTAAAATCGACATATGTTGATGCCCTGCAGGAGTTAATTCACCCGGACACCAACCGCATACACACCATTTTCAAACAGGCCCAGACTGCTACTGGTCGCTTATCCAGTGTTGAACCTAACCT
>DIRQ01000055.1:13632-17010 GCA_002424365.1 Syntrophomonas sp. UBA5432
CATATCAGTGGGGATGAGACCTTGATAGAGACTTTCCACCAGAATATAGATATTCATACCAGGACGGCTGCCCAGATATTTCACGTTCCCCTGGATCAAGTGGATAGCGAATTGCGCCGGAGGGCCAAGGCGGTCAATTTTGGCATCATTTATGGTATAAGTGACTTCGGCCTTTCTCGAGATACCGGGGTAAGCCGTAAGGAAGCCCGCCGCTATATAGATAATTACCTGGATTCCTACCCGGGAGTTAAACAATACATGGAGGATATCGTTAAATTCGGCCAGCAGCATGGATATGTAGAAACTTATTTAAAAAGGCGGCGCTACCTGCCTGACCTTAATGCTAAAAATAAAATGCAGCAAGCATTTGCCCGGCGGATGGCCTTAAACACACCGATTCAGGGTACATCAGCTGATATAATAAAACTGGCTATGATAAAGGTTTTTGACCAGCTTAAGGAACGGGAACTGCAGGCAAAGTTACTACTACAGGTACATGATGAGCTGGTTTTAGAGGTACCACTAAATGAAGTAGATGAAGTAGCCGAACTGCTGAAGGACTGTATGGAAAACGCCTGCGTTCTAAAAGTGCCCTTGGAAGTATCACTAAATATCGGTCGCAACTGGTACGATATGGTGGACTATTGTCTATCTTAGTTTAAGGAGACGTAAAATGCCTGAACTTCCAGAAGTAGAAACTATTGTAAGGGCTCTGCAGACTAATGTGGGAGCCAGTATTAAAAATATTGAAATCAGGCGAAAGGATATCTTGCGTCTGGAGGAATTTCCAACAGCAGAACTTCATGGGAGAACTATTAAAAACATCCGCCGCCGTGGAAAATTCTTAATATTTGAACTGGGCAGCGACCTTAACCTCATATTTCACTTGGGTATGAGTGGTCGCTTCTATATGCAGGCTGCTACCGAAGAACCGGTAGAAAAACATATTCATGTAATTATGAATCTTAACAATGGTATCAGCTTAATTTACCAGGATCCCCGTCGTTTTGGCGGAGTATGGCTGGTTAGGGATCGGGAGCGCTTTTTCAGCAATATGGGAAGAGAACCCTTATCTTCCGGATTTACCGCTGTCTATTTGGAAGGTATTCTTAAACAGCGCAAAGCTCCGGTGAAGAATTTATTGTTAAATCAGCATCTTATCAGTGGTATAGGTAATATCTATGCAGATGAATCACTATTTACTGCCGGTATTCGTCCGGACCGCCCGGCAGCTTCACTATCCCGGCAGGAGATAAAAAAATTGCATCGATCCATAAGAAAGGTTTTACGCCAGGGTATTAAACTACGGGGTACTACCTTTCGTGATTATCGGGATGCATTTAATGAAAGCGGTGGGTTTCAGGATTACCTTAAAGTCTACGGGCGACAAAATCAACCATGTCAACAGTGTGGTAAACTTATTCAGCGAATTCGCATAGCTGGGCGTAGTACTCACTTTTGTACAAACTGCCAGCGCTAAAGCCAGGTAACACTTTAATACTTTGGTCCATATAGTAGATTGAACCTGCTAATAATGGATAGGAGTGTTGCCCATGGACTACCTGACTATAGCTTTATTTGCTCTGGCGGTGAGCGCAGATGGTTTTGCGGTAGGCATGGCTTACGGTATAGGTAAAATCAGAATACCCGTATTCTCTTTACTGATAATATCCCTGGCCTCAGCCCTGGCGGTAAGCGTATCCATGCTCTGTGGCAAAGGGTTGGCGGAGTTGTTATCACCCCAGATGTCCTCTTATGTGGGCGCTACTATAATCCTGGCTATGGGAATATATTTTCTTCTTACGGCGGGTAAAGACAAAATCAACTCCCTTGAAAATAGCCAGGAAAAACCCCTCCTAGCATTTAGTATAAAACCGCTGGGCATAATTGTGCAGATACTTAAACAACCATCTCGGGCGGACTTTGACTGTTCCGGGGAAATAAGCTCCAGTGAAGCCTTCTTCCTGGGATTAGCTCTGGCTATGGATGCCCTGGGGGCAGGAATAGGAATTGCCATGACCGGGAGCAATATTTTATACACTGCTGTGTGTGTAGGTGTGTTAAAATTTGTGTTAGTGAATAGCGGAATTTTCCTGGGAAGTAAAATCAATGCCAGGGAGTTAAAAGCTGCTACAGCTCTGGTTCCCGGGCTAATTTTTATCACTATCGGTATCATTGAATTATTATAAAGGTGATTAACATGAAAATAATTGGATTAACCGGTGGTATAGCCAGTGGTAAAAGCATTGTTTCGTCAGTTTTTAAGGAATTGGGGGCGGTCATCCTTGATGCTGACCAGATAGCCCGTTTGGTGGTATTACCTCATCAACCTGCCTGGGAAGATATTGTAAAGTTTTTTGGTCCAGAAGTCGTTAATAAAGATAAGAGCCTTAATCGTGCCAAAATTGGTGACATTGTTTACAATAATCCCGAATCTCTGAGGGAACTTAATCGCTTCACACATCCTCGGATTATGCAATACTATAAAGATGAACTCCGTAGGATTCAAATAGAACAGCCGGATGCCATTGTTATCCTGGAGGTTCCACTGCTTTACGAGACTAATATGGATAAACTCTGCCAACAGGTGGTAGTAGTCTGGGTAGATCGCGAAACCCAGATAAGACGGCTGATGAAACGGGATAATATGACTTATGAAGATGCGGTTAGGCGGGTGGAGGCTCAGATGCCACTGGATGAAAAAGTTAAGCGGGCAGATTTTGTTATAGATAACCGGGGAAGCATAGTGGAAACAAAAGAAAAAGCCACCAAATATTACAACGAAATTCTAGCCAAGGCTTAAATAGAATGTAATAACAGGATTATAGCCGGAGGTTTTAATATTGAAATATAGTAAAAAAAAATTATCTACCATAATATGGATTAGCATTCTAATATTTCTGGCCATAGTTTTGACCTTTCCCCGGTGGATAAGCATATTCTATCCTGAACCTCATCGCAACCTGGTCTTTTCGGCTTCATATCAGTATGATGTTGACCCTTACCTGGTTTTTGCTATTATTAGGGCAGAAAGCAAATATCAAAATGCGGCCCAATCCCCGGTGGGGGCACGCGGGCTAATGCAGATTATGCCCGAGACGGCCAAGTGGATAGCAGCACAGCAAGGAATAAAGGATTTTGACCCAAACAGTCTCCATGATCCGGAAACCAATATAAGCTTTGGCTGCTGGTATTTAGCTGATTTAAACCGGGAGTTTAGTGGTAATACCCCTATGGTGGTAGCGGCCTATAACGCAGGCCGAGGAAAACTAAAGGAATGGGTGGTCAACGGACAGTGGGATGGCAGCGCCAAATCCGTTGATAATATTCCTGTTATGGAGACCAGGCTTTATGTGAAAAACGTACTTAAAAACTACG
>DIRQ01000054.1 GCA_002424365.1 Syntrophomonas sp. UBA5432
AATATAATTATCCTGCATTACTGCGGGTACTCTTTGCGTATATGGAAGCCAGGTAGTTCTTACCCAGGCAGCCAGATCGTCTTTACTCCTGTGCACCATATCTTTGGGAATCAGTTCTACCCGGTTGGCTGTAAGCCCTGCCTGTTGCAGCCAACCTGCGTATTCTTCAGGACCGTAAAAGCCATACGGTATCTTAAAATCTTTAAAATAAACACTCCATTTACCATTCCCGCATTTATGGTTGGCCAAAGCAAGTATAAGAGCGGCATTGCCTTTGCCTCCCATTTGCAGCAAAACCTTTCCTGATGGTTTAAGACTCCGGGCAATACCCTCAATTACGGGTATATGGTCAATTATCCAGTGCAAGGCTGCATTGGAAAACACCACATCAAATTCCTGTACATAGTTCAAGTTGCTGGCATCACCCAAAACAAATTCCAGGTTGCTATAGGTGTCGGAGGGGAAATTCTGTCGTGCATAGCCAATCATTTCCCCGGAAATATCAAGACCTACGACAGAACCCTGCGGAACCCATGCAGATATTTCGGCACTTACCTTCCCATCCCCGCAACCAATATCAAGAATCCGTTCATTCCCACGCAACTGTAGCTTACCAATTAGCTCCCGCGCCCATTCCTGTTGGCTGCTGGAGTTACGGCTATAATCCCCGGCATCCCATTTGTACAAGGCTCTCCCTCCTAACCTCATCGTCTCTATCCCGACGTAAATCTTCAGCAACAATTTGAATGTTTGGATTAAAAAAATCGATGACATCTGATGACTCAAGATAGGAATCGATAGCATTAACTCGCCCCTTATTTAATGCGCTATGTATTTGTTATGCGTAGCACGCTCCAGAAAAGTTGTATACATTAATTGGTTTAAATGTATATAATATTTATTAGAGGTGATTACCGATGAAGAAATCCGATAAAGGAGAAGTAGTAGCCGTTATTACGGTCTTAATTATGATATTAAGTTCCATGTGGAATCCCAAATTCACAATATACTTCATGCCAGTTGTCGCTTTAGTTCTACTGTTATGGTATAGCTATGGACCTAAAGACAATACTACACGTAAATAACAGACCGCGTAACATTAACAAAAGGCGAGGTAAAATGGAACGTCTACAGGGTTAACCCTCCCCTCCACCGGCTTCCCGCCTGGCCATAACTAGAAAGCTGTGGGCGGTAATCTCTAATGGTTCAAGCTGATGGAATAACACTGAATCATACGCATCGGCGAATTTAACGGATAAGAACCCTGCTTCCCTAAGCAGCCTGGCTGTTTCGTTCTTGTCATAAAACCTTCGCAAGGTGGTGATTTCCTGCCTGCCACCATCTTCTTCAAATACTTGCTCCCTTTTCTCCACCAGCCCTTGCATGGTTCTCCTATCGAACAGCCTTATTGGTTTTTCTCCCAGGTTAAGGTATCTTTCCTGCCACTTACCCTCAATGGCAGGATCGTAGTAAATGGACGGAAAGAACATATCCATCAACAAAACTGCTCCATCGTTCATCGAACTATATATATTCTTCAAGAATGAAAGGGCATTTTCATAACTTAACAGATAATTGAAAGTATAGAAAGTTACAAAAACCCGGTCAAATCTTTCGGGGATAGGCGAGTAAACAAAATTATGGTTTAGTAGTTTCAAGGCTCCGCTGTCACAAGAACTTGCCAACTTTTTATGGGCCAGGGCCAGCATTGCCCAGGAAATATCCACACCAACGACCATTGCTCCGGATTCAAGTAACGGCTTCAGCACTCGCCCGGTTCCGCAACCAATTTCCAGCACTTTTAATCCAGGTTTAATCAGGCGCAAGTAAACTTCAAAATCAGCCTCAAAACCGGCAACATAAGCATCGTAATATTCCGCGAAAGCTTTATAAACGAATTCCGGACTCGACTTATCCTCCCTCACCTAAACACCTTCCGTAAATTATATTCAGTAGTCGTTGGCAAAAGAGCTGGGATAATTATAACCCCCAAATTCCGTCAAATCACCCATAATTATGGATATCATGTATAATATTATTGATGTTCTTGTTATAACCAAGAAGTTCCTGCATGCCTTACACGAAAGGGGAGGGAATATTTGAAAAGAGTTAAGGAATTTAAGGTAATCGAGTGCCGGGGTACAGCTTATGAAATCGGCCGGCAGTGGGGCGAAGGCTGTAAAGAAAGCATTTTGAAGGTTTCGGAAAATATCTTTAATATAATGAACCTTATGTACCAATCCCCCAGGGAAGAAGTCATTTCCAGGGCAATGAAGCTTTTTCCTTTAGTTCAAAAGTTTGACCCCTATTTACTTGAAATAATGAAGGGGCAGGCTGACACTACAGGGTTAAGTCTTGAAGAAATATTTACTCAGAAGTGCATGAATGAATTGATGTTTCAGTACAATAATTTGGCCGGCTTATGCACATCTTTTGCGGCAACAGGAAAGGCTACCCAAGATGGTAAAACTATCCTGGAACAGAACATAGATTTCTTTCCTGAAACACCGATAGATTTGCTAAAGGTTTATCATTCTGACGGACCCGTGCAATTTATTTTAAGTTTTGCAAATGCCGGTGAATTCACCTTTTCCTCAGCCGGGTTTGGCATCTGTGCCAATGCTACTATAGGGAAAGATTACTCGTATAATATTATTCCTGTGGCCTGTTACCTTCCCAAAGTGATGAGGCAGAAGAATATCTATGATGCCATGGATATTCTAAAACACGCGATCTGGGCTATTATCATCTGGCCGATGCAAACGGGCAAATGTGCGGTATTGAAAGCATTCATAACGATTTTGAAATCATTCACCCGGAAAAAGACCTGCTGTTGCACTCCAATCATTATATTACGGAACGTTTTAAAAAGGGTGACACCGCAGATATGTACCAACCCGACAGCTACCATCGTTTAGAGACGATTAAGTATCTTGCCAATCAGCATTATGGCCATATAAATCCTGAAATAGCTACGGAAATTCTGGCCAATCGTAACCACCACCCGGACTCCATATGCCGCCATATTAACCAAACCAGCCAAGTCTCATCTGTAACACTTGCATCATTTATCATGATTCCTGCCGAAGGGGCCATATATATAGCTTGCGGCAATCCCTGCGAATATGAATATGTCCGGTATGAGTTTTAGACTTAATTTTAAAGAGGATGAAAGGAGTAAACATAATTGAAGGAACTAAAAAGTTAAAGCTTATCGAGTACGGTAACACTCCCTATGAGATCAGCATTATTCTAGATACAGACCTGGGATTAATCGAAGAATTGGATACAAAGTGAAGGGGAATAAGTACCTGGGATTAAATGTATACGCGCAAACAGCATTGATCGATCAAATGGGAAGATGCGTCTCTTCTGTAATTTTCATATCCTTTAATTAACATTTATCATATTATAAAAATTCGGGGGGTATTTAATGAAAATAGAATCTATAATGTGGCTTTTCCCTGTATTTTTTATGATCCATGATTTTGAAGAAATAGTTTTTGCTAAAACTTGGCTTGAAAAGAATAGCGATTATATTAAAGAAAAGGTTCCCAATATAGCTTTTAAAATAATCACTCGAATAAAAGAACTTACTACTGCTTCCTTTGCATTTGCCGTGGCGGAAGAATTTATCGTGCTTTCAATAGTTACACTTTGTTCAGTTGAATTTGGGTGGTATTCCCTTTTTACTGCAACACTAATTGGATATTTACTGCATGTAATAATGCATTTTGCACAGGGCATAATTTTAAAAAAATATATACCTGCACTTATTACAGGGTTAATAAGTACCGTTTACGGCATCTATGCTATATCGTATCTAAACACTTTGAATCTATTAAACTGGAACTATATAGCTATTGCGACTCCGTTTATTATTCTAATTATTATTTTTAACCTCTTATTGGCTCACTTCCTTGCAAAACGCCTAAACATACTATTAGAAAATAAGTAATGCCAGGCCTTATGTACTTAATATCTCGTCTTTACTTTTTTGTGCGCATTATGGACAGACTGCGCAGTAGGTGTGCAAGCTATATGACGGCTTAATCGTATTACATTGAAAGAATATCAGGGGACGGAGGGAATATTAATGAAACATAGGAGGTTGGGGCAGCAAATATGGTGCGGGTTATTGATTGTAGCGTTATTAATGATGGCCGGCTGCAATGCCGGGTCAGCAACTGGAGACAAGGATTCTAATTCCGGTGCAATTGCTTTGGCCCAGGAGTTTGCACCTTATAAGGAAATTCCGGTGCAAGATACTGCTATAGTTAAATCTTATCAGGTGGCACCTGATTTATCAAATGTGATTAATGCTAAACGCTT
>DIRQ01000117.1 GCA_002424365.1 Syntrophomonas sp. UBA5432
ATCCGCACCAATAATTGCGAGCATAGCGAGCATCTGTGTCCCCTTGGGGATGTGCTCTATGGGTATGTCTATCCCAGTCCTTCCCCTTATGCAAACCAGATATTTTCACGGCCAAAGAGTAGCGCTAGTTCTTCCTTTAGTTCTATATGAGGCCTGACTTTGAGATTGTCATTGAGTACGAGTGCCCGTCTTCCCGGAAAATGAAGTATTACTTCCTGTTCTCCTGAATATTTTTTAATTAATTTTAGCATTGCATCCCGCTTATCACTGGTATCGTTATCATCATCAATACGTATATTTAACTCTTTAATGTCTGAAGGTACGGGCTGTACTCGGCGCAGGGATATTTTATGTTGTTCCTCCCGAGTATCTAGATAGCCTTCCATCACCACTACCCGGTCAGATTCAAGATTATCAGCATTCCTGCGATAAGCCGAAGGAAACACCATTACCTCCATCCGGCCACTGAGGTCTTCTAAAATAAAGCGAGCATAGCTGTCTCCACGCCGGCTAACCCTGCGGGTCAAGTTAATAACCGTTCCTGCCACCCGTACATAAGTATAATTTACATTACCCTCTAAATCAGCTACCTGGCAGGTGGTGAGCAGTGGTAAGATATCTCGATGTTCATCCAGGGGATTAGCGGAAACGAAAAAACCCAGAACCTCTTTCTCGCGGCTTAGCAAGTCTTTACTTTCTAATTCCCCCTTAACCCTGGGCCGCGGTTCCTCAACCATGCTGGTAATATCCCCGAAGAGGGACAACTGTTGACTGGACTGGCTCTGTTTAATTTGAAGTGCCAGTTCTATGCACTCATCCATTATTGAAAGGGCTTGCTTGCGGGTTATGCCTAGAGAATCAAAACACCCTGCTAAGATGAAGTTTTCTACCATCCGTTTGTTAATATGGGCCAGATCAACCTGCTGGCAAAAGTTAAACAGTGAGGTAAACGCACCCTGTTTACGACTTTCAACTATATTTTTAACTGCATTAATACCTACGTTCTTTATAGCTCCGAGACCAAAGCGAATTTTACCTCCCGCTACGGTAAAGTTTTCATAACTTTCATTAATGTCGGGAGGAAGAACTTGAATTTGCATCTTCTGACATTCTTTTAGATAGAATACTACCCGATCCTGGTTGTCAATTACACTACTTAAGAAAGCACACATATATTCCACCGGGTAGTGGGTCTTAAGATAGGCGGTCTCATAAGAAATCATGGCATAAGCAGCGGAATGGCTCTTATTAAACCCGTAACCGGCAAAACTTTCCATTATATCAAAAAGCCGGGTAGCTGTCTTCTCATCAATGTTACTGCACCGTGCTGCTCCCTCTATAAATTTATCACGCTGGGCAGCCAGCTCTTCCGGCTTCTTTTTGCCCATAGCCCGGCGCAGCACATCGGCTTCACCCATGCTAAAACCAGCCAGGTCACCCGCTACCCGCATGACCTGTTCCTGATATAATATGACCCCATAGGTTTCTTTTAATATATTTTCCAACCGGGGATGAATATACTCTATTTCCTGACAACCATTCTTACAGTTTATAAAATCTTCTACCATGCCGCTGCCTAACGGACCAGGCCGATACAAAGCGATTACTGCTATGAGGTCTTCAAACCGGGTAGGCTTCATTTCTCTTAGTATCCGCCGCAGTCCATCGCTTTCCAGTTGAAACACCCCGATGGTGTTTCCCTGTGATAGCAATTCGTAGACATCAGAATCATCCAAGGGTATGTTTTCCAAATCAATTTTTATCCCCCTGGTCTTTTCTATTATCTCCAGAGCCCGGTCAATAACAGTAAGAGTCCTTAATCCCAAAATGTCCATCTTTAAAAGGCCTATATCTTCAACTGTTTCCTTGGTAAACTGGGTAACTACATTTCCTTCCGGAGTTTTCTGCAGCGGAAGGATAGAAGTTAAAGGTTCTTTCCCAATTACTACTCCAGCCGCATGAATAGATGCATGCCGAGGCATTCCTTCAACCGCCCTGGCCATATCAATAATTTTCCGAGCAGTAGTATCATTCTGATAAGACTGCATAAGCTCAGGGGATATCTCCAAGGCACGTTCTATGCTTACCCCCAGTTCTGCAGGTATCATTTTTGCGAGTTGGTCTACATCGCTATAAGGTATATCCAGAGCCCGGCCTACATCTCGTATAGCGGCCCGGGCTGCCATAGTTCCAAAGGTTATAATCTGGGCTACCCGGTCAGCACCATAGCGATTAACTATGTATTCTATTACCCGGTCACGTTTCTCAAAGCAAAAATCAATATCAATATCGGGCATACTTACTCTTTCTGGATTAAGAAAACGTTCAAACAGCAGATCATATTTTAAAGGATCAATGGTTGTTATACCCAGGACATAAGAAACCAGGCTGCCGGCAGCTGAACCTCGACCCGGGCCTACCGGCACCTTGTTTTCTCGGGCCCAATTGACCAAATCCTGAACTATTAGGAAATAAGCAGCAAACCCCATACGATTGATAACGCTAATTTCGTGTTCCAATCTTTGTAGTAATTCTTCAGAAGGATTCGGGTATTTGTGAGCAAATGCTTCCCGAACCAACATATCCAGGTAAGACTCAGCACTGTAATTAGTAGGAATATCAAAATACGGCAGGTGAAACTCCCCAAAACTAAAGTCTACATTACATGCTTCAGATATACGCAAGCTATTTTCAATAAGCTCGGGACACTCCGGAAATAGAGCCTGCATTTCCGATGGGCTTTTCATATAAAATTCACTACCAGAAAAACGCATACGTTGGGAGTCACTAACTACAGCCCCGGTTTGAATGCATAGTAAAACATCGTGAGCAGCAGCGTCTTTTTTTTGCAGGTAGTGGATGTCATTGGTGGCTACCAGAGGAATACCGGTTTCATCACTAATCTGATAAAGTCCGGGGATTACCAGCTTTTCCTCCTCCATACCATGGTCTTGTACCTCCAGATAGAAGTTACCTGGACCGAAAACATCCCGGTAATACAAAGCGGTCTGTAGCGCTTCACTTTTCTTACCATCCATTAGCAAGCGTGGTATCTCACCTGCAACACAGCCGGATAGGGCAATTAAACCCTCACTATATTGCTGCAGCAATTCCCTGTCCACCCGAGGTTTATAATAAAAACCTTCCAAAAATGCACGACTGACCATCTGCACCAGGTTCTCATAACCTTGCTGGTTTTTACATAACAATACCAGATGGTAAAGATAATCATCCAATCCCTTCATTTTATCCAGACGACTACGCGGAGCAACATAAACCTCACAGCCAATTATAGGCTTTATCCCCTGTTTCTTAGCCTCACGATAGAAATCTATAACCCCATAAAGTACACCATGGTCAGTAATGGCAATTGCAGGCATATCTAACTGCCGGGCCGCTGTTACCAAATCTTTTATTCGGCAGGCTCCATCAAGCAAGCTATATTCGGAATGGTTGTGCAGATGAACAAAATTACTCATGAAAATCTCCCCGGCATGGTAGTTTAACCTGCCTGGCATACATTGCAGGGACAACCGTTGGTTATATCAAGGAGTTCCTGGTAAGTGATAGGCAAAGCGGTATTGGCAGTACCAGCGGCAGCATATACTACCTGGTAACGTTTCAGACTCTCATCCAAGTATATAGGAATGTCTTGTTTTAAAGCAAAAGGACATACTCCACCAATGTTATAACCGGTAGTTTCCAGAACCTCTTCCCCTGAAGCCATCCGTATCCGGGATCCGACCAGGTTCTTAATTGCCTTGTTATTTATCCGAGCATCTCCAGCTGCGACTACCATTATGAACTGGTCATCCTTACTTTTTAGTAAAATTGATTTGGCAATCTGCCCAACTTCCGTTCCCAAAGCCTGCGCTGCCAAAGGTGCAGTGCTGGTATCAGTATCAAATTCAATAATATTTAGGTGTGGGTTACGCTCCTGTAAAAACGCTCTTACCCGTTCAATTGCATTCATAACAAACCCTCTTTTAGTTATATCTTTCTCCTGTCTATTATACCCGTAAGTTCTACCTGGGGGAAGATTGTGGTATCCCATCCTAAACTTTCCCCTGACGCAGCCTCTTACTCATTAGACCCCCAACTTTCCCACACACTGCATTACTCAGCGAATCCCAGCCCTCATTCTCTACCTGCTCCAGAATACCTAACTCTCGGGCTATTTCGAGTTTAAGTTTATCCCTTTCACTAAGTGGTTTTGCCTTCTTCTTTTTTTCCGACATACAACTACCCTCCTTACAATAACTCCGGGGATATTCCCCGGAGTTATTACAGAGTTTTTCTTACAAAGTCAAAAAGGTCAGGGAGTGTCCCCCTCCAGTCGGGCTGGTAGTTTGAACCCTTATCAATTAACATATCTTCCACTAAAAAGGTTTTCATGCCAATTTTGCTGGCCGGCAGGTCTTCACCTGTATCATTTCCAATCATCAGGCAATCCTCCGGATTAACCCCAATTTTATCTACTATCTCCTCATAATATTGCACATGAGGTTTACAAAAATGCATAAGTTCATACGAAGTTACTAACTCAAAATCATAATGTCCCAGTCCAGCCCATCTTATGCGGTCTTGCAGGGCACTCATAGGGAAAACAGCGTTGGTAGCTATTACCACTTTCAGGTTCTGCTTCATTATGTAATTCATCATTTCCGGTATCCCGAGGAAAGGACTACAAAAGTCTTTAAGCCGAGGGAAGTGTTCCTGATAATAATGATCAAAGAAAAATCTAATCTCTTCTAGAGAATAAGGCAAGTTCTGGCAGAAATCCCTCATGAAAACTTCTTCATTGGAGCTTTCCGGATTCAGGTCCGCAATCATTACCTCGGTGGAACGCCAAACTCGGTTAACCAGGCAATGCCCGTCTTGGTAACCCATCTCTACCGCTAGTTCCACCATCTTTCTAAAATAGTGTTTTAAAAAATAATCCATATCTATATTAAGCAGCGTCCCATCAAGATCAAAAAGAACAGCTTTAAACATAAACCCTAACCCCCATTTATTTAATAGATTTAACGACTATTATAAGTTATTACAGTAAGATAATAAAACTCATTAAGTACTTTTAAAAAAAATATTTTAAAAAGAAGGAGTTACTGGTAAAATATAGAAAATACTTATACCGTCAATTTTATTAAGGAGGATGATTGCCCTGTGTTTTTTACCTTTTTAAATAAGGATAATCCGATTTATCCCGACATATCCCTTATGACCGGTTATTACCCGGATTTGGTGCTTACCTATTACTATAATTTTCAACTAAAAATTCCCCTGGCTACTTATTTACAGCTTAAGCAAAAAGCAGCTGAGAATACTAATGCCAGAGCGCCTATCCGGGAATGGGAGATGTTTTTTGCCGAAATTAACCTCGATGCTGATTTGGACTACTTTAGCAACAATGAATATCTTCATACTATCGGACCTTACTACTATCCTCTGAACAATACCCGGATTTATTTGAGTAAGGATACCCCTGCCCCGGCAGAACTTCTGACTACCGAAGATCTGGATTACTTAATCAGCCTGGAGCATACACCGGAATTGCATTCTGAACTTTATTCCTATTATAAAAGTAGAAAGGGCAACAAAAAAGCCGCTAAAAACGAGGCAGAATTAATTAAGGATATTAATATGTGTTTAACTTCCCTAAGAGAAATTGAAAAAGTAAATCGTCATATTAATTTTCTTAATAAATTCCTAGAACAGCGCTATGCTGTTGCCGAAGAGGAGAATTTACTACCGGCTGAACCTGATAACATACCAATAAAACCGCTAAAAGAAGAAGAATGGGAAGTACCGGTTAGTAATATAATACCATTTAACCTCATTGCTAACCGCAAACGAAAACAGAATGAGAAAGATCACAGTAGTAATTTTAATCATGATATGAAGGTTTATCTTATTCGTTATCGAGAGTACGAAAAGGCCTGTGATCGGTTTAAAGCTGTGCTGGAAAACTGGTCTCAGTACTACGAAGCCCTGATGGATAACTGCTTCCGAGATATTGAAATGGCTGAACTAAGTATTAAAAGATCACATAAACATCTGCAGGTCTATAATACTATTCTAGTAAAATCTTTCATTCATTCTATCTATCAGGATACCGAGACCTTGTCCACCTTTCGCCACTACCTGGAAACCGGCAGAGCACATAACTTGCAGGAGTGCATGAATATTTATGAGGAAGAATGTCACTGGTCGGAAATAAAAGCCAGCCAGGAGCGTATAGAAAACACTATTTACTATTTGCAGGGTACAAATGAAGATTACCGGACCGCCAGTGAGCATATTGACCAGATTATTAAACGGGTAACTAATAAAGATAATGAACTACAAAAAATCGAAACCGGAGTTTAGTACGGAAAATAGACACTGATTACACTGATCTTTTATAAAAACAACCCTTCTGCTTCTAATTTAGTTCCTATTTTATTTGAATTTCAGTGTCCTTTATAGGTATCAGTGTCTTCAGTGTCTATTCTTACGACTACTCCTCGCTCCTCACCCCTCACTCATTGGTATTGGGTTCTCAGGAAGAAGCGATGCAATAGCATTCCCGCGGCAAAGCCTCCGATATGGGCCCAAAAGGCAATTTGTCCACAGCTCTGGGCTAAACCGCACCAAAATTGGGTTAAAATCCAGAACCCCAGATAAATCCAGGCAGGAAGGTTGAAAAGGAAAAATGGTGGAATCAGGGTCAGCACTCGGGCGTGTCGGAACATTAGAAAATAGGCCCCCATAACTCCGGCAACAGCCCCTGAGGCACCCACCACCGGTATGGTAGACGAAGGGTTAACCATATAATGGGTAACTCCTGCAGCAAGCCCACATAGTAAATAGAAAAGTAGAAACCTACCTCGCCCCATATGGTCTTCAACATTATCACCAAAAAGCCAGAGTATCCACATATTTCCGATAACATGCATCCAACTTCCATGTAGAAACATGGAGGTTATAAAGGGATAATAATCGGATAGAGGGAGTCGGTATTGGTTAAAGTGTGCCGGTATCATACCAAATATGTAAATAAAATTTTCTATACCTGTTCCCAATGTTGACTCATAATAAAAAATATAAAGATTTATTGCAATAAGAAAAACGGTTATAAGAGGGAAATGCTGGCTAGGAGTACTATCCCGAAGTGGTATCATAAAGGTGCTCCTTTAACAAAATTAGACGGAGGACAACAAAGTTTTTTGTAAATAACTTTGAATTTAGAACTTGACTAATTGTTTAGAGTAAGGAGTCAGGGGTTAGGATACTCCCCTTAATAAATGCCGTTCTCGGTCCTAACCTCTTGATAATTTCATCTGTGGTTACTTATGCTCAGTTATCTGGCCATTCTAAATACAGATTTGTAGCTCAAGAGCAAATATATGGGTTCGCCTGCTTATTATTATACGGCTTTTGTCCGCTAATTATAAACAGCCTTTAAATGTCCAGTCTCTCCTCACCCCTCACTAAGTATTAGCGAGAGCGGAAGTTTAGCCTGGTAATTCCTCTTATATCCATGTGTAATACCAGGTCGATAGACTTTAAAGCAGCATAACGCATACGCTCAAGGTCATCTTCATGCTGCAGGTCGATAGGTGAATTTTTGAGAGGATGCAGGTATTTATTGCGTAACATATGGATTTCCAGTAAGAGTCCGACCAAACAATAAAGTTCATCATCGTGGGCGGGATTATTTATTAACTCCAAAAATAATGCCCAGGCAGCCTGATTAAGGTTATCTGGTTTTTGCTTTATATAAGGATTATTGCAAAAGGAATTAAATGATTTCGGGAACACATCATCCAATTCTTTTGCTATGTCCGGATTATCTCTCTCTACTACTTGCTGAATCCTGTTAAATAAGGCCCGGTATTCCCCAGCTTTGACTTTAGCTCTTATGCTTCTTCGTGTTTTCAAGCCTTCCTCGCTTATGCGTACACTTTTGCTTACCAGAGCCTCAACCGGACGGACAAATTGAAGCAATGAATATACCCCATTAGTAATTATATCCTCTAGTTTTTTACCACTATACAATTGGTAAATCAATTCAGCGTCAATTAACGATTTATAGATAACCATGTTTTCGGGGTTTTGGGTTATTGTAGAAAACTCCTTAATATCGTTATCGAGGTCACTGCTGATATAATTAACTACTTCACTTTCAACATTTTCCATTACCTTGTCTTTTAGCATATAAAGCTTTTCATCAATATCCTGCCAACGTTTTTCTACCAGAATATCCTGCCAGGCAAGTGTTACCAGGATATCAGCAGATTTTTCTTCAACTTCCTTTATTTTTTCTACTGCCTCATCCAAGCGTTTGAACAATAGGTTGTTTTCATTCCGATATTCATTTTGCAAACGTTCTAATAACTCTACTATATCCTGCAAGATATTACGTAATTTCAAAGTGTTTCTCTGCATCCCACCAACTACATCAGCAGAGAAATTCTCCAACTCCCGTATAATTGCATCCTGGAATGTTAGCACACGCCCTTCCAGGGTCTTTTCCATAATAACTGAAAACTGCTCCCCCAGTTTATACGGATTAAAGTACTCACTTATATCTTCCATTTCATTTTTATCTTGCAATTTAATCTGCTGTCCCAGCAGTTTATATATATATTCGTAGAAAATATCTTTTTCTTTTTCTGTTTCCTTCTTTAATTCATCTACTTTTCCCTCAAAAAAACCACTTAATTCCTGGAAGCTATTGGTCTTGTTCCCTCGCATATTAGTTACTACTCCGTTAACTAGAACTAGATTCTCCTGTATCTGTTTTACTAATTTAGATTTTTCTTCACTTAAAGAATCCACCAAGTTTAATACCGAGGCAGTCTGGTTAATACATTCATCCATCTGATCCAGAAAATCATATCCATCCTCCCAAAGCCATTCCAGGCCACGAGTAAAATCCTTATTTAGATTCTCTATGATGGGGGTTGTAGATTCTTCAACCTTTTGCGTAAATATCTTATCACATACAGGTTTCATTTCATCCATCATTGCGTCAAGCTCAGCCTGAAATTCAGGAGGAATTATATCCTCCGGTGTTGGTATCTCCCGAGCTTGGTTATGTAAAGCCAATATACCAAGTACGGTAATAAAAATGATAATAAAACCGGTTATAAATGATAAACCCCGACTTAAGGCTAAAACCGTACTAATGTTTAAAATTAACAGAATCCATAATGCTACCCATAATCTAGTATTTTTTTTTATACTATCTTTTATGGAATCTATAGAAAACATTTTCTCACCTCAATGTAATTTATGTGATTAATATCGATATATAGAATGGAAAACTTGATGTAAATATTACTAAAAGAAAAGTTTAATCCTTCCAAATTAATTTTACCATAGCCTTTAATGTCATAAAAAAAATAAATTTCTAAAAAAATAAAGATTTTTAAGTGAAATACCTGTATTTTTACCACCGCGAAAAAATACTAATGCAAATTTGCATTAGTTGACGGGCTCCTTCTGTTTTTTTGGTATTAAATCGCGATTAATTGCCTGTCTTGATTTTTAGCTTATCTACGATATTTTACCCATCAATACATATTGGATAGGTACCTTCAAATAGCCCATTCCCATTCTTCCGTAGTCCTCCCCCTTCCCGGCAGTTGATTATTAAAAATCATAGTTCCAGAATATCGTAATGCCCTTTTGCATTATTTTATAATGCATTTATGCATCAAACTGCCCCTTGGCCTTTTATGGAAAAAATTAACAATATGGTTATGTAGCCATTAGCAATGGACAAGTCTTGGTATTTATGCTGGCATGTTTATTGCTTAATATAATACTAGTGATTTCTATTTTAATTCGTAACCCCCTTAAATGTCATTATATAATATACTCGCTACTGCTCTATGATGGCAGGCAGGAAACCACCCTTTCTTGCTTTTAGGGACGTCTGCCTCACCGAGTCAGTCGATCTTAAACCATCATGGAACAGTAGCACCCCTTTTTTTATAAGCCTGCGTCACGCTAAGCATCTAATCGGGGGGCACGATATTGTCCGAATATGAACATAGTTGTACGGACATTGTTGCACATCAATTCTAACATAAGTAGCCTACCTTGCGCTCATGAGTAGTAAGTAATTATATAGCTTTAAAAGATTTTGAAGGGGGGGGAACATACTTTTAATTTCAATGTAACTAACTAGAGAGGCATAAGATATTTATTTGTTTGGAGGGAGGTTTAAATGGCTTACGAAAACCTGTTATTAGAAAAGGAAGAGTCCCTGGCCATTCTCTATGTAAACCGGCCCAAGGCTTTGAATGCCTTGAACAAGGATACTTTACTGGAGATGAAAAATGCCATTACCAGCATCAAGAACGACCCGGAGATAGACGTACTAATCGTTACTGGAGCAGGTGGTAAATCCTTTGTAGCCGGTGCTGATATTGCTTTTATGCAAAACCTCACTGCAGTTGAAGGAAGAGAATTTGCGGCATTAGGGCAGGAAGTCTTTCGCATGATTGAAGCTATGGAAAAACCGGTTATTGCTGCTGTTAATGGTTTTGCCCTGGGTGGCGGTTGTGAACTGGCTATGTGTTGTGACTTCCGTATAGCTTCTTCCAAAGCCAAGTTTGGACAACCTGAAGTTGGACTGGGAATAACCCCAGGATTTGGGGGTACCCAGCGTTTACCACGCCTGGTAGGCTCCGGTATGGCCAGGCAAATGTTATATACTGCCGACATAATTGATGCCTCGGAAGCACTGCGTATTGGCCTAGTAAATAATGTGGTTGCACCGGAGGAGTTAATGGATTTTGTCAAGGATATTGCCCGCAGAATTATCAGCAAGGGTAAACTGGCTGTGCGCTTTTCCAAGGCTGCCGCCAATGAAGGATTACAGACCGATATAGATCGGGCTATGACTATTGAAGCAGACCTTTTTGGTCTGTGTTTTAGTACAGAAGATCAAAAAGAGGGAATGGGTGCTTTTATAGGAAAACGTTCTCCTATGTTCACTGGTAAATAGATTAAAGGGAGGTAGGAATAAATTGGCTATAAATAAGGTTGGTGTTTTAGGTGCAGGAACCATGGGAGCAGGTATTGCCCAGGTTTGCGTTGAAGCAGGATATACAGTTGTTTTAGTAGATATAGCCGAAAATCTTGTAGCTAATGGATATAATGGAATATTAAAAAGTTGGGATAAAGCAGTTTCCAAAGGGAAAAAGGCTGCTGAAGATGTAGAAAAATTCAAAGGCGCACTATCCACCGCTATAGATAATAATGTTTTTAGTGATTGCGATATCGTTATTGAAGCTATTATTGAAAACATTAACATTAAGCAAAAGGTCCTAAAAGAGCTGACCGGCATTGTTGGAGCTGATGTTATTCTGGCTACCAACACATCCGCACTTAGCATTACTGAAATTGCTGCTGCAACCGGACGCCCCGATAAGGTTATTGGTATGCACTTCTTTAATCCGGTACCAGCTATGAAATTGGTTGAAGTAATTCCCGGTGCTGAAACTTCCCAGGAAGTTATCGATGTTATTGTAGATTTAAGCAATAAAATAGGTAAGGAACCCGTGCCGATGAAAGAGTCTCCTGGATTTATTGTAAATCGGATATTGATTCCTTATATTAATGAAGCTGCTATTCTGTATCAGGAAGGTATAGCTTCGGCCGAAGAAATAGACAAGGCCATGAAACTTGGTGCCAATATGCCTATGGGTCCGTTGGCTCTGGCTGATTTAATTGGTATTGATGTATGTCTGATGATTATGACCTACTTCTGGAATGAATTTGGTGATTCTAAATACCGCCCGGCCCTGTCCTTTAAGCAGAAAGTAAGAGCTGGTCACTTGGGCAGAAAGACCGGCAAAGGATTCTTTGATTACAAGTAAGTGCCTTAATACTAACTAAGAATTGAAAGGGATGTGACAAATATATGAGTAGAGAAGTTGTTTTGGTGGGGGCATGCCGTACACCGGTAGGAACATTTGGTGGAACTTTAAAGGGCACCCCGGCAGTACAATTAGGCAAAGTAGTTATGGAAGAAGCGTTAAAACGGGCTGGGCTAAAAGGTGAACAGCTCGATGAAGTTATTTTCGGTTGTGTTATACAAGCTGGACTGGGACAAAACGTGGCCCGGCAGTCCATGATTCATGCCGGTATTCCCAAGGAAGTTACCGCTTTTACTATTAACAAAGTCTGCGGTTCCGGATTAAGAGCAGTCAGTCTGGCCGCCCAAGTTATTAAAGCTGGGGATGCTGATATCGTTTTAGCCGGTGGTATGGAAAACATGAGTGCTGCACCCTTCCTTTTGGATAAAGCTCGTTACGGTTATCGCATGAATAATGGCACCCTGGTGGACTCCATGATCAAAGACGGGCTCTGGGAAGCCTTTAATGGCTATCACATGGGAATTACTGCCGAAAATATTAACGAACAATGGGGAATTACCCGTGAAGAGCAGGATGAATTTGGTTTCAGGAGCCAGGAAAGAGCTGCTGCAGCAATTGCTTCAGGAAGATTCAAAGACGAAATCGTTCCCGTTGTCATCCCCGGCAAGAAAGGCGACGTAGTATTTGACACTGATGAGCATCCCCGTAAGACTACCCCGGAGAAAATGGCCGGGCTAAAACCTGCTTTCAAGAAAGACGGTAGTGTAACTGCTGCTAATGCTTCGGGTATAAATGATAGTGCTGCTGCTGTAATCGTAATGGCCAAAGAAAAAGCTGACGAACTAGGAATTAAGCCTATGGCTCGGGTAGTTAGCTATGCTTCCGGCGGTGTAGATCCTAAGATTATGGGAATAGGGCCGGTTCCTGCCAGTCGCAAGGCGCTTGAAAAAGCAGGCCTTACCGTTGACGACCTGGATCTGATTGAAGCCAATGAAGCTTTTGCTGCTCAGTCCATTGCGGTAGGCCGTGATATGGGATGGGCCGATAAGATGGAAAAGGTTAATGTTAACGGTGGCGCCATAGCCATAGGTCACCCGGTCGGAGCATCCGGAGCTAGAATATTGGTAACTCTACTTTATGAAATGCAAAAACGTGAATCCAAATATGGATTGGCAACACTCTGCATAGGTGGTGGCATGGGTACTGCCCTGGTTGTAGAGAGAGTATAGATTGCCAAATAAATAGGAGGGATTGGTTTGGCACACGAAAATTATCTATATCAAACGCGGGATATGAAGTTTGCGATAAAAGAATGGCTCGATATGGAAAAACTATTATCTTGTGATGTTTACAAAGACTACTACGGAATTGATGATATTGATGGTTTTCTCGATGTTAACTACAAAATCTGCCGTGACGTGCTCTGCCCGGCCAACAAAGATGCTGATGACCCCGGTTGCAAATTTGTTGGCGGAGACACCCAGGCAGTCATAACCCCGAACAGTTTCAAGAATGTCTACAACACGGTTTGCGAAGCCGGCCTTGGCCCTCAATTCGCCGACCGTTCAGCTGAAGGCCGAATGCCGCTAACCTGGGAGGCTCCAATTCTGGAAATGCAGTCCGGTGCATCCCCGGCGATAGTAATGTTTTGGTGTCTGACCGCGGGCGCTACTACCGTCATTCAGCATAATGCCTCTGAAGAGCTTAAAGCACGTTTCCTGCCCAAGATGTTCTCGGGCGAATGGGGTGGCACTATGTGTCTGACCGAGCCCGGCGCAGGTTCTGAAGTCGGCGCGGTTGCCACTAAATGTTTCCCCACCGATACTCCGGGTTTGTATAAGGTTAAAGGCCAGAAGTGTTTTATCACCTCCGGTGACCATGACCTGGCTGAGAACATTATCCATCTGGTGCTGGCCAAGACCCCGGATGCAAAACCAGGTACCGCCGGCATTAACTGCTTAATCGTTCCCAAGTTCTGGGTTAACGAAGATGGCTCCCAGGACGCATGGAATGATGTAACTTCCACCGGCATCGAGCATAAAATGGGCATTCACGGTTCATCCACCCTGTCTCTGTCCTTTGGTGAAAATGACAATTGTTATGGCTGGATGATTGGCGATGGACCGGTAGAAGGCCGCGGCAAAGGAATGTCCCAGATGTTCCAAATGATGAACGAAGAACGTCTGAATACCGGAACGTTCGCCCTGGGCTGCATTGGCTCAGCCTATTACGCAGCTCTTGATTATACCAAGATTCGTAAGCAAAGTCCTAAATTTACTGATCCCAAGGGTCCCAGTGTTCGTATAATTGAGCATGAAGACGTCCGCCGTATGCTGATGTTCCAGAAAGCTATCCTGGAAGCTAGTCGGGCGTTACTCTACTCCACTTACTACTATCAAGATTTGTCCCACGATGCTGCTGATCCGGCCGAAAGGGAATACTATGATAACATGACTATGATTCAAATCCCGCTGTGTAAGGCCTATATCTCCGATATGGCTTGGATTAGTACCGAGCAGGCAATTCAGTGCCTTGGCGGCTATGGTTTTGTTGAAGAGTATGCCCCAGCTTCGCTGGCCCGGGACTGCAAAATCTACTCCCTGTGGGAAGGTACCAACTTCATTCAGGCGCAAGACTTTGTCGGACGCAAGTCCAACATGCAGGGCGGCGAACCTATGAAGAAGTGGGTGGCTCAAATCGCCGACTTCGTCACTGGGAAGAAGTCTCCCGAATTTGCGGCTGAATTTGCGATGATGGAAGATGCTCTCGCTGCTTATAATGAAATCCTTGAGACCAAAGCATCCTGGAAGGAAAATAATCCCCAACTGGGCCAGCTCTTTGCGACCAGGGTGCTGCATGCATCCGCAATGCTGGTTTGTGGCAAATTAATACTCGACCAGGCTCTACTAGCTGCCAAAAAGCTCGCAGAACTGGGCGACGACCACTACGATGCCAACTTCTACAAAGGCAAAATCGCCACAGCCAAGTTCTATGTCCTCAACGTTGTTCCCGGCATTTTCGGAACCGCGAAGGCTATGAAGGCTGCAGATACCAGCTCCATTGACGTCCCCGAAGAAGCGTTAATGTAATCTGGTAAGTGATTAGATTTATAATGTAGAAACTAACATTGTTATAGTGCGGAGTTCATAGTAGCTCCGCACTATATATAAAGGGGAGGGATTAGAGTTGAGTTGGATAGAAGAATACCAGAAAAAACTGGTTACCGCCGATGAGGCCGTTAAAGTTATTAAGTCGGGAGATTGGGTAGAACATGCTTTTGGGGTCGCTGGGGCCAATGAACTGGATGCTGCACTGGCTAGAAGAGTAGATGAACTATGGGATGTTAAAATCCGCTGTGATATTGGTGCCTGGCCTCATTATTCCAATGAAGCCGACCCAACTGGAGAACATTTTTATTGGAATTCCTGGCATTGCGGAGGCCTGGATCGTAAATACTATAATCAGGGTTTATTATCATACGTCCCCATGAAATTTCACGAGTGTCCGATGATGACCAGAAAAGATGCAATACCCCCCAATGTTTTTATGGCTACAGTATCCCCTATGGATAAACATGGCTATTTCAGCTTTGGTGCCGGTTGTCCCTCGGCCTGGGCAGCTATTGAACGGGCACAGTATGTCCTGTTAGAAGTTAATACCAACATGCCCCGGGTACTTGGTGGCAATCAGGAGTCCATCCATATTAGTCAGATTGATTATGTGGTAGAAAGCAGTAACATGCCTTTACCCACTATTCCTGATGTACCCCCAAATGAGACTGAACAAAAAATAGCCCAGCATATTATTGAGCGCCTCTATAACGGATGCTGCATCCAGTTAGGTATCGGCGGCATCCCAAACGCTATGGGGGCAATGATCGCCCAATCTGATCTTAAAGATCTAGGTGTACACACTGAAATGTATGTTGACGCCTATGTTAAAATGACTAAAGCCGGTAAGATAACTGGTGCCTGTAAGAATATTGACAAGTACAAACAGGTATTTTCATTTGCCATGGGCCACAGGGAATTATATGATTTTATAGACGATAATCCCGGTATTATTTCATATTCAGTTGATTACACCAATAGCCCGGTGGTAGTAGCAAGTATTGATGATTTCGTTTCCATTAATGCCTGTATCGAAGTAGACCTTTTTGGACAGGTTTGTTCCGAAAGTGTTGGTCCCCGGCATATAAGCGGAACGGGTGGGCAGCTTGACTTTGTTGAAGGTGCCTATAAGTCCAAAAACGGACAGAGCTTTATCTGTATGACCTCCACTTTTGAGAGTAAGAATGGTACAGTATCCCGAATTAAACCCATTCTTACTCCAGGTGCTATAGTTACCTCTCCCCGTACAGCCACCCACATGATTGCAACTGAATATGGTATTGCTAACATGAAGGGTAAGAGTACCTGGGAAAGGGCTGAGGCTCTTATTAGTATTGCTCATCCCAAGTTCAGGGATGAATTAATTAAGGAAGCCGGCCAAATGAAAATCTGGAGAAAAACTAATAAAATTGCTATGGAATCATCATCCTAGATTTTACGGTTCCCTTTATAATACACCTTTACCAGAAAGAGCCTGGTGCGGGTACCCTGCCTGCACCAGGCTCTTTTCAATCTCAATTTTTAGCAGCAACCTTAATCGCGACCCGTCACTCAGCCCCATCTTTACTCAGCTTAGTGGTAATTTATTGAACCGGGACGCATCAGTAGTACCCGTAGGGTGTATCTTCAAAGGGAACTACGCGGATTTGTTTAAAGGTTAAAAGATACAAATGGGGTTTACTCCTAAACTATCCCTTCACTCTAGATAATTTATTAAGTTCTAAGCTCTAAGTAATTTACAAAACAACCATAATATTAGCGCCTGTTTCCGTATTAGTGTTTTATCCCATATTTTTGGGCTTTGCGTACTACGGTGGACTGGTTCACCTCCAGTACCCTAGCTACTTGATAGCTGGAGCGGTAGCGGGTGAAAGCATTTTCCAGTAGCTCTCGTTCAGTATTCTCTACCGCCTGCCGCAAGGGGATCAGGCGCTTATCTTCCTCTGTTTGGGCAGAACCATTCTCAATATTTGCAGGTAAATCCTTGATAGTAATAATGTTATTTATACTGGTAACCACCAATCTTTCCATCAGATTTTCCAGTTCTCTTACATTACCCGGCCAACTATATTCCACCAGGCAGTTATATACACTATTGTCGAGCCGTTTTTTCATGCCGTATTTTTCGTTAAAGACATTGATAAAGTAATTCATGAGTACTGGAATATCTTCCTGGCGTTCCCGTAGAGGAGGGACCATTATGGGAATAACATTTAAACGGTAATACAAATCTAACCGAAACTGGCCTTTATCAATCATTTCCATTAAATTGCGATTGGTACCGGCAATTATTCTGCATTCAACTTTTATAGGTTCAACCCCGCCGACCCGCATAATCTCCTTATCCTGCAGGGCACGCAGTAATTTAACCTGTAAATTAAGAGGTAATTCTCCTATCTCATCTAGGAAAAGTATACCTCCCCGGGCAAGCTCAAATAAGCCTACTTTACCTGTTTTACTGGCCCCGGTAAAGGCACCGGCTTCATAACCGAAAAGTTCGGATTCCAGTAAATTCTCAGGAATAGCACCACAGTTTACCCGAATAAAAGGGCCTTCTTTGCAGTTGCTGTTAGAATGAATTATGTCTGCAATCAAATCCTTACCTACACCTGATTCACCCTGTATTAATAGGGTTGAATCCACAGCCGCTACCCTTATGACCATGTTTACCAGTTCCTTCATTTTAGCCGAGGTCATTACCAGGTTGCGTGAATTCACCAGTTTCATCTGCTGTAATTCTGTCTTATAAAGTTCATGCAGCCCCTCCACGCGTTCCAGCCGGCGCTGCAGCTTATTTAACTCGGTTATATCACGAACATTGGTAACTACCATAATAATATTACCTTTATCATCGTAAATCGGATTACTAGTTACCAGAGCTTCTTTACCGGTACTAGCAGTCAGAGTTAGGGTAGCCCGCTCTCCCTTCTCTATAGCTGCCAGGGTTCCGGAACGGGAAAATACCCCATCCTTAACCAGATCTGCCATGTTACGCCCTACACATTGTTGGTGGGTAATCCCCATTATACGCTCGAACCCTTTGTTAAGCCTCAGTGTATTAGCCTGACCATCAGTTACATAAAGACCGTCAAACATAGACTCTATTACCGCTTCCATTTCCCTTTCCCGCAGGCCCTCAACATGCTCTAACTTACGCTCTAGTTCGTTAAGTTCGGTTATATCACGCACATTGGTTACTACCAGAATTATATTACCGTTTTCGTCATAGATTGGATTACTGGTGACCAGGGCCTCCTTTCCGGTACTGGCAGTCAGGGTTAAGCTGGCCCTTTTTCCTGTTTTAAGAGCAGCCAGGGTTCCGGAACGCGAGAATACGCCTTCTTTAACCAAGTCTACCATATTGCGGCCTACACATTGTTCATGAGTAATCCCCATTATGCGTTCAAAACCCTTGTTAATCCTCAGAGTATTGGCATGGCCATCAGTTACATATAAACCGTCAAAGGAAGATTCAATAATAGCTTCAAACTCGTTATTAAGGCGCTTGGTGTATTCAGACTCTCTTACCAGCATTTCGATTTCGGATATGTCCCTTAGTACCAGTACTCGACCTATGCGTTCCTGGTTTATAAAAACATCCTTGCAATAAGGAATATAACTGGAGCCGCTAAATGTTACTTTATTATTCGGATAAACTATCTCCCCGGTTAA
>DIRQ01000001.1:0-384 GCA_002424365.1 Syntrophomonas sp. UBA5432
TGGAGCCCTATACCCAACTGGCTCAAAAATACCACCAGCCCTGTGTGGTTACCGGTTTTGAAACCCTGGATATACTGGAGGGCATAGTAATGTTGCTGCAACAAATTCGCCAGGGACAAGCTCGGGCTGAAATCCAGTATAAAAGGGTGGTAAGGCCGGAAGGTAATTTGGTGGCTCAGGAAACTTTAAAAAAGGTATTTACAACCGTTGGCGCTCGTTGGCGTGGTCTCGGTTTTATCGAAGACAGCGGCCTGGAGTTTAACCAGGAATATGAAGAAATGGATGCCCGTAAGAAATTTGCTATACCTGAGTATGAAGATATACCTATAAAAGGCTGCGCTTGTGGAGATGTTTTAACCGGCAGGATAACACCCCATGAGTGCC
>DIRQ01000001.1:720-8122 GCA_002424365.1 Syntrophomonas sp. UBA5432
CGAATATTAATGGCTCACGGTAGCGGGGGATTAATGAGCCAGCAGTTAATAGATGAAGTATTTAAAGAGGCCTGGAAGAACGAGTATCTGGAGGCTATGCTGGATGGTGCTCTGATTGATTTACCAGCTGGACGCTTAGCCATGTCTACTGATTCCTTTGTAATAACTCCCCTGTTTTTCCCCGGGGGAGATATAGGCAAGCTGTCCATTTGTGGTACGGTAAACGATTTGGTAGCTTGCGGAGCTAAACCCCTCTATTTATCAGTGGCCCTTATCATTGAGGAAGGTTTACCGCTTGCTGATTTACGTAATATTGCGACCTCCATGGCCCAAACCGCTAATAAAGCCGGAGTCAAACTGGTTACCGGTGATACCAAAGTAGTGGAAAAGGGAAGTGCTGACGGCATATTTATTAACACCACTGGTATAGGGATAATACCTGAGGGTATTGACTACCGTCCCCAGCGGATAAAGGCCGGTGACCATATTATTGTTACCGGTACCTTGGGTGACCATGGTCTTAGCATACTGGCTCAGCGTGAAGGACTGCGCTTTTCCACCCCGGTTAATAGTGATTGTGCTCCCCTTTACGCCATAGGCTGGGAACTGGAGCAGTATAAGGGTGATGTTCGCTGTATGCGAGATCCTACTCGGGGAGGGTTGGCTACAGTTTTAAACGAAATAGCGGAGCAGTCCAGCCTTAACATAATCATACGGGAACAAGATATCCCTGTTTCCCCGGTAGTCCGTGGTGCCTGTGATATGTTGGGAATGGACCCCCTGTATATGGCTAACGAAGGTAAAATGGTCATATTTGTCGCCCCGGAGAAGTCCACCGAAATAATAAAAACCCTGCATACTATCCCAGAATGCCGGCAGGCCACCATAATAGGTGAGTTTAGAAATGAACCAACCGGGATGGTTTTAATAAAAACCGAACTAGGAGCTGAACGCATATTAGGTACTCTGGAAGGCGAACACGTCCCCCGCATCTGTTAGTAAGAAAATAGGCGCACTCCCCTGGGGAACGGATTCTCAGGGGATTTATTGTTTTAGAAGGTTCAGGGGTTAGTTACGCCGAAAAGAGGATAGAGGCCTTATGTGTAGAAAATATTCCAGTAAAGGTAGAATGAGGAGGTGATTAGTTTTGCAGATGTTATCATTAGATAAATTTCGTATGATTGATCGCAATAAGGCGGCGGGATCGGCACTTCTTAAGGAAGGGGAAACAAAAGCTGAGGTGGAACTCATTTTCTATCTGCAGAGTAATTATTGTGTAACCATTAAAGTTGGCCACCATGATAAAAACTTTTCTCAAGAAGAACTGGTACAATATGTCCATGAAAACAGAGTGGAGCTTAAGAAAATGGTTTTACCCATGATACCCCCTGCCCGGGAAGAAGCCCGTAAAGCCTGGGAAGAAAGATATCAGGAATAAAGCTTAAACCGAAATAGCTAGTAAAATACCGGCTAAAATACCTGCCCCCAGTATAATCAGGGTTGTTTTTTTATCCATCAGCTTATAAGTAAGCTGATTAAGTTTTTCCCGACTAAAATCCCCGATTAGTAACTGAATTTTGCTATTCGCGTCAACAATTATCCTGGGCTTTTTATATTCAGGCAAAATTAACACTCCCCTGTGCCATTATACTTTTTTATAAAAGCAATACATAAAAAATCAGCCGCCAGTAATAAAAGATATAGCCCCCAGAACACCAGGGAATTAAATATCCCTTTAAATATACCATAAAAGACCATTACCAAAATGAGTAAAGTAAGCAGAATGGCCAATAATTTTAGGGTTTTTATCAAAGCAAAGCCTCCATTTCATATAAAAAAGATAATTGGAAAAAGCTATATTAAGATTATAACTGTATAAAGCTGCAAATATAAGGTAAACTCCATTACTTATCCTTGCAGCTGTTCTCCCTTTATGGTACAATTTTACCTTGTTGGTGCTTGATAAGCTAACTGAAAAAGGCTCTTAGGATATTAGCGTTTTGACTCGATGGTTGTTTTTTAGGTTGCAGTTCACATATAATTTAGGTAACAAGAGTACAATTTAGTGTGTACAATTAAAAGCAAAGGTGATAGCCTAGTAAAACAGCTTACAATTTAATAGTTCCAGGTTTGTGGCAAATAGATGCGGAGGTGATGCCAATGAAAAAAAAGTGGGGCAAAGGGGATCCGGTAAATCTCTCAGATTTGCTGAAAATTACACCAGTAGCCAACGAAATCATGCAGCTCAGCGAGGAACTAGAAATAAGTACCACTGATGTGATGTGGATAGTGGCCCAGATTATTGATAATGGCCAAGAAGTTAACTCAGCACAACATGCCCGGCCTGTGAATGAAGATGATTTTTTTGATGAGGACTGGGATGATATAGATCTGGAGCATCTGGAGGAAGATATGGAGCAGGCTATGTACCTGGTAAATGTTCGCATTAACGGGGGCGGCAGGTTTCCGGAGATAGGTTTTAAGGCTGGCATCAATGACCGTGAGGACATAGCTTATTTCTTTGACATGGTACTCGAAATGCTGGATAAGCTGGACTAAAAACAAAAAGCAAGGTTGGCCCGGGTAACCCCCGGGCCTTATTAATATAATGGGAAAGGTTCCTGTTGCCAGGATTTCAGGGGGAACGACTCCCGTTATAAAAGATTAATAGACTTTAAAAGGTCACTGTTTACTTTTGGAGGAATAAATATGAACTGGCGCAGAGTTATTTATATTGCAGTGATAGTATTTGTGGCTGCTATGATATTTCGCAATATTCCCGATACTAAACCGGAATCTCCAGCAGCATTATTTGATCAGCAGGTGATACTGCATGATTTTCAACATCTGAAGCATACTGCCTATAATGGTGGAAAATATCAGCCTGATTCTATATACTTCCCCTATAATTATGTTGGTGATCGGGGGGACGCGTTTTATCTCAGCATAAAGAATGATGAGGGTATAACTACCTTAAAATATGTTTTGAACAGAAAGCCTTCTGGACAAATGGAATATGAATTGAATAACCGCTGGCCGGATGTAACCTTACCCACAGACCGATTTGAGAGCTACAAGTATGAAGACGGTAAGTGGGTTACTATAACAGCTGCAAAGGACGTGCAAAGGTAGACTTGGGTAGTAAGGAGTTACCTATACCCAAACAGAGGTGACGCGTAGGGGATAGACGTATGTGTCTGCTCGACCAGGTTGGTCCTTATAAGTTTTTATTCCCTTCGTTTAGCCCCGGGATTACCCTGGCTCCGCACCCCTCTCTCCTCACCGCTTTTCCTTTCTGCTCTGATGGAGAGGAATTCTACCAGCGGAGAATAATGAAGCAAAGCGCTGGTTAAGGCAACAGTACCTAGTATTCCGCAGATAGTGGCCAGACTACCGGTTACCATTTGGGTACCGGAAAGAAAATAAAAACAAAAAGCAAATATAAATCGAGCTATAACTCCATCCCTGCTTAGCATGTAATCTTCCTTCCTATATTGCCATATCTAGCAATTCAAATCTAACTTTTCATTTAGTATTTAGTAATTGTGAACTTGCTATGTACCCGTAATGCCTGTAAAATCAGGTAAGAAATGAAAAATTGACCTGTTTTGTTTAAAGGGGTGTTTCTGATGCATGGAAATATTATAAACATTATTTACCTGGGAGTCGGGTTAGGACTGGGAGCGTTACTATGTTATCTGTTTACAAAAGGAAGGCTACAAAGTAGTTATACTCGGGACATCAGCCAACGTGAGGCTGAGGATGCGGTATTGCGGGAAAGGCTGCAGAGTCGGGAGGACAATATTCTGGAGTTAAAAGCCCGCCACGCGGAAATGGAAACAAGACTCAGTGAGCTTCAAACCGAATTAGCTCGTGAACAACAGTTAAAATCAGCAGCAGAGGAGAAAAGTAAACGGGTAAGCGAGTTGGAAACGGTATTAGAAGAGAAAGAGCAAAAAATAGCGGAATTAATTAATACTAATATTGCTTTTCGTGAAAAACAGACCGAATTGCAAACCAGGATGGAAGAAGAGGCCCGGGCAATGCAGGAAAAAATGGGAATCCTGAATGAGGCTCAGGAACATTTGGCCAATGCTTTCAAGGCCTTATCAGCTGAAGCCCTGCAGAGCAATAACCAGACCTTTCTGGAGCTGGCTCGGACTACCTTGGAGAAATATCAGGAAGGTGCCCGGGGTGACCTGGATAAACGTCAACAAGCCATTAATCAACTGGTAGAGCCCCTAAAACTATCATTGCAGAAAGTTGACCAGGAAATAAGGGAACTGGAAAAAGTCCGTAGTAGTGCATATGCAGGACTCAGCCAACAGGTTAGATCCCTGGCTGATTCCCAGGTACAATTACAGCTGGAAACTGCCCAACTGGTTAAGGCCCTGCGGATGCCTAGCGTCAGGGGAAGATGGGGGGAAATCCAACTTAAACGGGTAGTTGAGATGGCCGGTATGGTAGAACACTGCGATTTCTACCAGCAGCAAAGCACTGAGAGCGATGAGGGCCGATTACGACCGGATATGCTTATCAGACTACCTGGTGAGCGCTACATCGTAGTTGACTCCAAAACACCTCTACAGGCTTACCTGGAGGCTCTGGAAACTAATAATGAAGATGTTAGAATGCAGAACTTAAAAGACCACGCTCGTCAGGTTAAAGTGCATATAAACCAGTTGGCCAACAAGAATTACTGGGAACAGTTTAAACCTGCTCCTGAATTTGTAGTTTTGTTTTTACCAGGAGAGTCATTTTTCAGCGCAGCCCTGGAACAGGACCCGGAGCTAATCGAGTATGGTTCTCAGCAGCGGGTAATTCTGGCTACTCCCACTACTTTAATAGCTCTTTTACTAGCAGTAGCCTATGGCTGGAGACAAGAAAGCATCGCAGAGAACGCAGAGCAAATCAGTGAACTGGGTAAAACCCTGTATGATCGTCTTAGTGTTTTAGCCGGATATTTTAATGATTTACGTAAAAGCCTGGAGCGCTCCATCGACGTATATAACCGCGCAGTGGGTTCTCTGGAAAGTCGGGTATTAGTAACAGCTCGTAAATTCCGGGAGCTGGGAGCAACCACCAGTAATGATATCCCGGTTCTGGAACCAGTCGATAAAATCCCACGTCAGTTAGTAGCGCCCGAACTTAATCAGGAAGAGGTACAAAATACGGTCGCCTGCACACATGATGAAGAGGAATGAGTAATGACCTGCTTTTCTTGTAAATAACGACCAATTTATAAACTTGATTAATTGTTTAGAGTGAGGGGCGAGGCGAAATTTGTAGGAGCAGACCCATGTGTCTGCCCGGCCTACCACTGAAAGTAGTTAAACGTTCGGCGTGTACTCTCACAAGAAATCTAAAAGAATTTGCCATATTTTCAAAATATTTAGAAAAATCTTTTGATTTAATTGAATTATAGTACTATAATTACAGGGAGGAGAATATATTTATATCTTAGTAGGAGGTGATAAATTGGATAAGAAGTTAATTGACCAGATCCTCAGGGATATCGGCCTGGAGCATATTGAGGAAGGCTCTGAGATCAGAGAGGATAACGAATAAAAGGAAGCCATTTAAGACCACCCTTAAATGGCTTCCTTTTTTGTGTACTAATCACTTCTTTTTATCCTTATCCTTTTCCATTTCTTTCAGCAACTCGGAAACAGTTACAAATTGGTATCCCTGCTGTTTCAGGTTCTTAATTACTGCGGGCAGGGCCTCGTGGGTCTGTTTACAGGTATCACTGGCATGCATTAATATGATATCTCCCGGATGGGCCCGCTTACTTACCCTCTCAATAATCGTATTAATCCCGGGGTTCATCCAGTCGAGCGAATCTGTCCCCCACTGGATAGCCTCGTAATTGCATTCATGAATACCTTCAATAACCTGCTCATTATAATCACCATTTGGTGTCCTGATCAGCTTGGCATCAACTCCGGTAACTTCTTTAATGTTCTTATGAGCCTTCATTACTTCTTCTTTCACTTCAGTTTTACTAAGGTTACTTAAATTAATATGGCGGTAGCCGTGACTACCGATTTCATGACCGTCCTTTTTAATCTGCTGCGCTATTTCGGGATATTGCTTTACCCATGGACCGGAAAGAAAGAAGGTAGATTTAACCTTATTTTCCTTTAGGATTTCAATGACTGGCATAGGAGTTTTATTACCCCAGCTGATATCAAAGGTCAGGGCTACGATCTTCTTATCAGTAGGAACCTCATAAATAGGTTTGGCACGATGATAAGCCTGTACGTACACTACACTGCTGGCCAGGACTACCAGCGCTACAATCCCGATTAAAATAATTTTAGCCCGGGATGGTAGTTCATAGAAACCGAAAATCTGCGGCATACTAACCAGACCTCCCTATTTGTAGTTTTTTACAATTTTATGGTGTCTGGGTAAGCTTTATTACTTATTTTCCAGTTTTCATTAATTTGGTCATGGTTACAAAGGTATAACCTTCTTTTTTAAGGTTGGTGAGTATAATATCAACGGCATCAACGGTAGCCATGCTGTTAGGACAGCCATCGTGCAGGATTATAACCTGGCCGGGTCCAATATTTTTTATTATATGACCGGCAATAACTGATGCTTTTCTCCCGTTACGCCAATCTTTACTATCCTGCTGATAAGTCCAGTAAGCTATAGTCAGGTTTTGTTTTTTGGTCATTTCCACCAGATCGTAAGACAGGTAACCTCCGGGTGGACGTAAAAACGTAGGGGTTTGGCCGGTGATGGATTGAATAATGGCGGTAGTTTTATTGATTTCCTCTAACTGGGCATCTTTTTTTAACTTATTAAAGTTTGGATGGCTGTAACTATGATTACCAATCTCATGGCCTTCAGCGGCTGTTCTTTTCAATATATACGAGTGGGCTTCAGCTTTATTTCCCATAACAAAAAAAGTAGCCTGGGCATTATGCTTTTTTAGTACATCTAACAAGGCCGGAGTAAATTGAGGGTGCGGGCCATCATCGAAGGTAAGGGCAACTACCTTTTTATCAGTCTGAACCTTATCGATAAGAATCCTTTCTGTTTTCCAATTATCCATATTGGGATGTTTGGCTGCAGTGTAGCTGGTAATGCCCAACACCATCAGAGTTAATAGAAGAATTAAACCCAGACCTGCGGTGCGCTTACGGATAGTTAACACAACCATAACTACTCAACCCTTTTTTCTTTTGTACTATTAATATTGCTTTTGAGATACAATTATGAATGAGTGCGACATAATTTAACCTGGTATTTGGTATAGAGCTACCTTATTGGTTATTGATTTCTAACTACAGTCTGGTTATAATATAGATTGATAAATGGGCCGTTAACTCAGTGGGAGAGTGCTTCCTTGACGCGGAAGAAGTCATAAGTTCGAATCTTATACGGCCCA
>DIRQ01000070.1:0-1627 GCA_002424365.1 Syntrophomonas sp. UBA5432
GCTGGTTTCTGCTTCTTGTTCAATTTTATCCAACAAAACCTGGTCACTCTCAGTTAGAGGTGCCAATTTAACAGTACTTTCCACAAATTTCGCTCCCTTCCTTGCCCCTTACCCCTTTACTATAAGCTCTATAGCTGTATGGTTACAACCGTATATAGCAGGATATTAAGGTATTATATGTGTAAACTTTACTTTACGCCACCGTATATCAGTGGATATTTTAAAAACCACGTCTTGATATCGATATTTTATTATAATACAAATATGTCGCATATTTGTGTTAAATCTTTGTTAATATTCAATTATTAGAATACATTAATGGGAAAAAGTATATGCTATTTAGGTTATTAATAATGAAAGTTGAAGAGTGTACGAGGAGAGTCTGTAATTGTTAGAGGATATATTTTTACGGCTTAAAGACACTTAAATCCTATTCTGTTCCTTTACCTACTTTAGGCAAAGCCATGATTTGCACGTTGGTTCTTATAGTGAAAAAAATTATTATCATTATAACTGCCCCCATAAGATAAGGAATAAAGATGTTAAACTCATAGAGAATCCCTCCAGCCACTGGTCCGGCTATTCTGCCCAAACTTCCGAAAGATTGCATTATCCCTAAAGATGCACCTTGATTCTGGTTGGAGTATAAGGTTATCAGGGATGCTGAACTGGGTCCAATTAGTGAGGTCCCGATATGGTAAATAGCAGTAGTAAGCAGTAATGATACCATATCTGAAGCAAAAAGGATTAAAATCAGGCCTGCAGCAGAGATTAACAGCCCTCCTTTCATAAGATTCATATCCCCAAAATGTTTAGCCAACCTGCCTATTAGACCCCCTTGAATTAATACACCGATTACCCCCAGTATGGTAAACAGAAAACCAATTTCTCTAGGGCCAAACGCAGCCCGATGAGCAGCAAAGTAGACAAAGGTAGCCTCAAACATAGTAGTGCTAAAATTTAATGTTAGCATCAATACAAATAACAAGAACAAGGGGTTATTAAGCTCCATTGCGGTAGTATGCGGGGTAATATTTTCGGGCATACGCTTGGCTGAGGTTAATGTTTCAGGCAGGTAAAGGAGCGTAAAAGGCCAGATTATTAGTGCTAATCCGCCGGCTACAAAAAAGGGTAAGGAAAACTCCTGCTGTCCCAACCAACCACCCAGAGCGGGACCCACAACCATGCCCAAGCCCATGGCTGCAGTCATCAAACCTATACCCTGTGACCGCTCGTCTTCCTCGGTAATATCAGCCACATAAGCTAAGGCAGTAGGCAAAGTAGCTGAGGAAATGGCACCAGATAGAATTCGTATTACAAACATCATCCCCAGTTGATCAGTAAAACCAAACAAGATAAAAGTGATACCGTAGCCAGATAGTCCAATAAGTATTACCGGACGCCTGCCTATACGGTCAGATAAGCGACCCCAGAAAGGGGCAAACAGTAAGTGCATCAGGGAATAGGTGGCCATAAAGAGACCCAGAATGCTTGCATTCCCCCCCAGTGAGGTAAGAAAAAACGGCATTATGGGGATGATGATGCCAAAGCCAACCATAACCAGAAATAAGATAAAAAATAGAATAATAATAGATCGAATATTATTTTTCACTATAAAGCCCTGCCC
>DIRQ01000070.1:1968-4799 GCA_002424365.1 Syntrophomonas sp. UBA5432
ATTTAAGGTGGTGAGAATATGAAAAAGCTTAGTCAGTTAAGTGCCCGCGAATTAGAAGTAGTGGAAGGAATCTTAAACGGGGTTGAAGGAGCTATTATAATTGATGAAAACGGTATTATAAGGGTGTTTACCGATCATTATCAACGAGAATCAGGGTTAGTGAAAGAACAGGTTTTGGGTAAAAGAGTTGACGAAGTATTTCCCCATACCCGTCTGTTAGAGGTTTTAAATACGGGGAAAGCGATAACTGCTGATATGTGGGAACTAAACGGCAAAAGCCAAATTGTCTCTCGCGTTCCCATCATGAGTGAAGGCAAGATTATCGGGGTACTGGGACTCAATATTTTTCGCTATCTGAATGAAGCCCGCGGGTTCGCAACACGGGTACAAAAAATGTTTTCCGAACTAAAGTACTACAAAGAAGAGGTTCAACGTATTTATGGAGCCAAGTATTCGCTAGGAGCTATTATTGGAAAAAGTAAAGAAATACTTGAAGCCAAAGAAATGGTTCAAACTATAGCCCCAACTAATAATCCAGTACTAATTTATGGTGAAACTGGTACTGGGAAAGAGCTGTTCGCTCATGCTATTCACCAGGAAAGTGCCCGTAGGGAAGGACCGTTTGTACGAGTAAATTGCGCCGGTATTCCGGATAATCTTATCGAGTCGGAGCTGTTTGGTTATGAAGAAGGGGCTTTTACCGGGGCCCGTAAGGGCGGTAAACCTGGAAAATTTGAGCTAGCCCACCATGGTAGCATATTTCTGGATGAAGTAAGCGAATTATCCTGGACAGCACAGGCCAAATTGTTGCGGGCTTTGCAGGAAAATGAAATTGAAAGGGTAGGTTCAACTTCATTAACTGCTGTGGATACCAGGATCATATCAGCCACCAACATACCTTTAAACAAACTGGTGGCCGAAGGCAGATTCAGAAAAGACCTGTTTTTCCGCCTCAATACCTTTACTATAAAAGTTCCTCCCTTACGGGAGCATTTTAGTGACTTACCTCTCCTCTGTCAGCACTTCATTAATAACTACAACCAGGAAAACGGTACCACGGTAAAAGGTATAAGTAATGAAGCTTTACAACTACTTACTACTTATCACTGGCCTGGTAATGTACGAGAACTTAATATCGCAATTGAAAGGGCCTGTATAGATGCTCGAAAAGGTATTATTACGGTTGATAACCTGCTGCGCTTTACCCAAAATGTCAGCAGGCAAAATATTAGCTCCGAGAATTACAGGGGCTTTGATATTAAAGAAGCCAGGAAGGAAGCGGAAAAAGCTGTTATTATAAGGGCTTTAAAGGCCAGTAATAATAACCGTAGAAAGGCGGCAGAATTGATGGAAATTAGCCGCTCGACTCTATACAATAAAATTATTGAACTTGAAATTGACTGAATTTTCGGAACTGTCTAATTTATTGAACTTTAGTCCATTTTTCTAGACATTTTAAACCTGCTAAGCATTAACAACGCTAGAAAACAAGTCCATTTATCTTGACATTTACTGATAACCGAATAAGGCGAAAAGCCTAATTTTAGCCTCCTCCAAGGGTTGGCACACTATTTGCGAGTTTAAATAGGGTGCTAAGAATAATTTGGGGGAGGTTTTATTATGGCATTGAAAGAGAAGTCCAAAGTATACCAATCATGGAAGGACGAATGCAAAAGTAAGTTGCGTAGCGCTGAAGATCTAGCAGCTATGATCAAGAATGGTGATGTTATCCTGGAGCCTGGTGGTATTAACATACCACACGACTTTCACGTGGCTCTATCCAAGCGGGTGCATGAACTGAATGATGTTACTGTATGTCTTGGATTAGCTTTAAAACTCTATGATTTTATGCAGCCGCAATATAAACAGAATATTCATATTGAAACACCTTTTGTTGGACCAGTGGAAAGAATGCTAATTGAATGGGGAACTGCATCGTATATTCCTCAGCATTTGAATCAACTGGGTGTTTGGCAGGCTCGAAAAAAACCAAACGTGGCAGCTATGGTGGTAACTCCACCAGATGAAAACGGGTTTTTTAACCGCTCCTGTTTCGGCGGATTAGTTCCAAGAGACGCTATTGCTGAAGCAGATGTAGTTATGGTTGAAGTAAATTCCAAAACTCCATGGTTAGAAGGTGAAGACCTCCGAATTCACATTTCAGAAATTGATTACATTTGTGAAAGCAATGCCGACTTAGTAGAAATACCTGATATACCAATTACCGAGGTTGAGCGGCAAATAGCGGCCTACATTACAGATATGATACCTAATGGATCTACTATTCAGCTAGGTTTAGGTGGTCTGGCCAATGCCATTGGTTATTTTTTATTGGATAAAAAAGATTTAGGTGTTCATACCGAGGTTGTGCAAAAGTCATTTATGGATTTGATGAAAGCCGGAGTTGTAAATGGTTCTCGTAAGAACTTTTATCCTGGTCAGGTACTGGCTACTTTTTGTGTAGGAGATAAAGAATTATGGGATTACGTAGATCATAATTCAGATTTTCTTTTTACCGAAGTAGCATTCAATAATAACCCTCAGGTAATAGGAAAAAACGATAACCTAATTTCAATTAATAACGCATTATCTATGGACTTGACTGGTCAAGTAGGGTCAGAGTCAATTCGCCATCGCCAATATAGTGGGACTGGAGGTCAAATGAATTTCATACAAGGTGCTGCTCTGTCAAAAGGAGGTAAAAGTATTATTGCTCTTAACTCCACCTGGAAGGATAAGCAAGGAAATATAAGGTCAAGCATACTCCCTTTTATGCCTCCTGGAACTATTGTTACTACTCCCCGCACTGAGGTTGATTATGTGGTTACCGA
>DIRQ01000070.1:5045-5412 GCA_002424365.1 Syntrophomonas sp. UBA5432
TTGCTCACCCCGATTTTAGGGATGAATTGGCGTTTCAGGCCAACCGTTTTTGGAGAGAGTAATACCCGTTCTATAAGGACTGTCCTAACACCATTTTTTCTTTCTGAAGGAGGAGGATTTATGGGTACCTATTTAGAGGAATATAAGAGCAAACTCATAAGTGCAGCGGAGGCAGCCCAACTGGTTCAGTCGGGAGATACCATAGAATACGGTATGTTCGCTACTAAACCAATTGATTTTGATATTGCTCTGGGCAAACGTGCAGGAGATGGGCTAAAGAAGGTTTCTATCCGTGGAACTGGTACCGTATTACCAGTTCCAGAAGTTATTAAAAATGACCCAGAACAAAAAAGTTTTCAGTATTTTA
>DIRQ01000070.1:5587-14706 GCA_002424365.1 Syntrophomonas sp. UBA5432
GTATTTTACTGCTATAGACAGAAAGGCGGGCGAATTCGGCCTGGCCTGCCACTGTCCTTTTAATTATCATGAAGCCACCTTGCTAGCTTATAACCCTGATTTTTCCCATGCCTGGGCCGATGTATGGGTAGCTCAGGTTTCCCCGATGGATCCTTCCGGGTGTTTTAACTTCGGCCTGGGTAACTCTCATAACCGTGGAATTGCGCTTAATAGTAAAATTGCCATTGTAGAGGTAAACCAGAATATGCCACGTTGTTTGGGTGGTAGTGATGAGTTTATCCATATCAGTGAAGTAAATTACATTATTGAGGGATCTAATCCACAAGTTTTTGCAGTACCCCCTGCCCCGGAACCTAATGAAGCTGAGCGAAAAATTGCCAATTACATTGTGGAAGAAATCCCTGATGGCGCTTGCCTGCAGCTGGGTATCGGAGCCCTACCTAACCTGATTGGGAACCTGATAGCCGAGTCTGACCTAAAAGAGCTGGGGATCCAGAGCGAAATGTTCTGTGATGCTATGGTACGAATGTACGAAAAAGGTAAGATAACTAATAATATGAAAGCCAAGGATAGACATAAAAGTGCCTATTCCTTTTGTTTGGGGTCTCAGGAAACCTACGACTTTTTACACGAAAATCCTCGTTGCGCCTCTATGGCCGTATATGATGTTAACAGCCCATCAGCTATTTCCGCTAACGATAATTCCATTTCTATCAATAACATACTGGAAATCGACCTGTTTTCCCAAATATGTTCTGAGACTCACGGCCTGCGCCAGATATCGGGAACGGGTGGACAGTTGGATTTTGTAGAAGGTGCCTTTCATTCTAAAGGCGGTAAAAGCTTTCTCGCTTTTAGTTCTACATTCCTGGATAAGGAGGGAAATCGGCACTCCCGTATTAAACCACTTTTGACCCCGGGAGCCATTGTCACTGTTCCTCGAACTGTAGTGCAATACGTGGTAACTGAATATGGTAAGGCAAATCTTAAGTCACTTTCCATCTGGGGAAGAGCCGAAACCTTAATTAATCTTGCCCATCCTGACTTTCGGGATGAATTAATCAAAAGTGCAAAGGAAATGAACATCTGGTCTCGCACGAACCATATTCCCTTTTAACCAAAGTAATAAAAACCATTGAATCATCAATTAATATTATGGACAAATATGGGGGGATCAGCTTTGAATTGGCGGGAGGATTATAAAAGAAAATTGACTACAGCAGAGGAAATCGCCAAAGCATACCATAGTGGTGATAAAATATCTGTTTGTGGAGGTTCTAATGTACCTCCATCAATCTCTAAAGCTATTGCTAAACGGGCTGGTGCAATTACTGATGTTACCTTTTGCCAGGGCCTGGTACTGGATATACCTGATTATATGAGACCTGAAAACCAGGATTATTTTAAGGTAGAAAGCGTTTTTTTGGGTGCTGGTGAACGCCAGCACCCTGAATGGGGCACTATAGATTACGTTCCTAAACACCTTGGTAGTCTGGAACAGTGGTTGTTACACACCGGTGTAAATAAAGCGGCCCTGGCAGTTAGCCCACCTAACGAAAATGGTTACATGGTACGTTCTTTATATGGTGGGTTGCTACCACGGTCGATAATAGAGCGTTGTGAATATGTTGCGGTGGAGGTAAATGAGCATATTCCCTGGGTTTGCAGTGATGAAAATGTTTTTGCTATTCATGTATCAGAGGTCGATGCGATAGTAGAAAATCACCTTCTTATACCAGAAGTACACGACATCCCCGTGACCCCGGTGGAAGAACAATTAGCTGCTATTATTGCTGATATGATACCCGACGGGGCAACTGTTCAATTAGGCTACGGGGGGCTGGCTAACTGTATCGGTTATTTTCTGAAAAACAAAAAAGACCTGGGGATTCATACTGAAGTCTTTTCTAATTCCATGATGGACCTGGTTAAATGCGGTACGGTTAATGGCAATAGAAAAACGCTATATCCAGGTAAGGTAGTGTATACTTTCGGGGTGGGTGACCGGCAGCTTTTTGATTTCTTAGATCATAATGAAACTGTTATGGCCTGCGAAATAAGCAAAGTAAATGATCCTACGATAATTGCCCGAAACGATAATATGGTATCGGTTAACAATGCCCTATCAGTAGATTTGACCGGGCAGGTTGCCTCTGAAACTATCGGGGCCAGGCAATATACGGCTACGGGTGGGCAAGTAAACTTTGTTCTCGGTAGCCAGAAAGCAAAAAACGGCAAAAGTCTTATAGCTCTTCCCTCTACCTACAAAGATAAAGAGGGTACTGTTCGCTCACGTATTGTAGGTATGTTTCCTATGGGTACCGTAGTCACCACCTCGCGTAATGATGTGGAATGGGTGGTCACCGAGTATGGTGCTATCCGTTTGACTAATAAGCCGGTATCGAAACGGGTGAAAAGCCTAATTGGTATAGCTCATCCTGATTTTAGGGATGAACTAAACTTTATGGCTAGAAAACAATTGTGGATAAGGTAAAATAAGGTAATGGGGGTAAACTGGCTAAAAATTTCTAAGGAGGGGCTGTTTTAATGAAATGGATGGAAGAATACCGGCGGAAGCTGGTTTTTCCTGAACAAGCAGTCAAGTATATAAAATCAGGAGACTGGGTGGATTATGGTTTACTCTGCGGTCAGATAAGAATCCTGGATGAAGCTTTGGCTAAACGTAAAGATGAATTAAAAGACGTTAAAATATGGAGTATGCTAACACTTTCACCTCCCAAAATAATGGAGGTTGACCCTAACGGAGAAAGCTTTATTTGGAATTCCTGGCATTTTTCCAGCCTGGATCGAAGCCTATTAAATAATGGAACTCCAGCTTATTATAGTCCTATGCGTTATTCGGAATTGCCTCGCTATATCCGTGAAGAAATAGAACCTATTGATGTGGCCATGCACCAGGTAGCCCCTATGGATAAACACGGTTATTTCAATTTTGGACCGCAAAATTCTCACAGCAAAGCTGTATGTGACCGCGCAAAGATGGTCATAGTTGAGGTGAATCAAAATCAACCACGTTGCCTGGGAGGTTACCATGAAGCTATCCATATTTCGGAAGTAGATTATATCGTTGAGAGTAATAACCCTGCTTTAAACGAAATAAAAAACCCTACCCCGTCACCGATAGATTTAAAGGTAGCTGAATATATTACAGAAGAAATCTATGACGGGGCCTGTATCCAACTGGGAATTGGAGGAATGCCCGCCGCAGTAGGTGATATAATAGCAACATCTGACCTAAAAGATTTAGGCTGTCACACAGAAATGCTTGGTGATCCTTATCTTAAAATGTATCGTACTGGAAAACTTACCGGACAGCGAAAAGCTATAGACCAGGGTAAAATAACCTATTCCTTCGCTTTGGGTAGTCAGGAATTATATGATTTTATCAACGATAATCCTTTGTGTGCTAGTTACCCGGTTGATTACACCAACCGTCCTTCTATAGCTGCCTTAAATGATAATCTGCTAACAGTAAATAATGCCCTTGAAATAGATCTTTATGGCCAGGTATGTTCTGAATCATTGGGAACCCGTCATATAAGTGGGACCGGAGGACAGCTGGACTTTGTTCTTGCCGCATACCAATCCCGTGGAGGAAAGGCCTTTATATGCCTGTCTTCATGTTATGAGGATCAAAATGGAATAATTAAGTCACGCATCGCCCCCACCTTAACATCGGGAGCCATAGTAACTGATTGCCGCACAGTAGCACATTACATTGTCACCGAATATGGGAAGTTTAATTTAAAGGGAAAAACGGTATGGCAAAGAGCTGAAGGCTTAATTAGCCTGGCCCATCCTCAGTTTCGAGATGAACTTGTCGCCGCTGCACAAAAGCAAGGAATTTGGCGCCACAGTAATAGAATTTAGTACGAAATAAGGCGTTTATGATATGGTTGTTTAGTAATGAATTCGAGGTTAAAACTTGACTGTTGTCTAGAGTGAGGGGTGAGGCGTGAGGACAATTCGGCTCTAGTATGGCCTCACAGGTTTATTCCCAGGTTTAAGTTCTTCCAGGGTAACAAAGCGGTAACCCTGTTGGGAAAGGTTTTCAACGATTAAACGGGTTGCCGCTACATCTTTCCAACGAAAATCAGTTCTGCCATCGTGTAATAGCACTATTTGACCCGGGTGAGCACGGTTAATCGCCCGGGTTGCCATCATTTCTGGCGTTGGTGCTTCACGTTGGTAAGCACAAACACCCCATAGTACAATGGTGTAACCTTTTTCCTGTAAGATCTTTATAATTTCCCGATTTAAAATACCCCGGGGAGGACGAAAAAGGTAATTGTTTTGGCCACTGATACGCTGCATGCTCTGCTGACATTGGTCTATTTCCCATTTTAACTCTTCCGGAGATAACTTCCTGAGGTTATCGGGATGGGTATAAGTATGGTTGGCAATGAGATGACCCCGTCCCGCTACTTCTTTTACGATGCCCGGATATTCCTCCATACAGCTACCAATCATAAAAAAAGTAGCTTTAACCTGATACTCATCCAGGATATCCAAGATTTGAGGTGTATATATAGGATGGGGACCATCATCGAAAGTAAGGGCAATAATTTTTTCTTTACTAATAAGTTCGTAATTAACTCCGCTATATGCTAGTCCTACTTTCGGTATTAAGACAGGTACCGCCAGGGGAAGCAGTAAAACTAGTAATATTATTTTTAAAAAAAGATTAGCCTTTGTAAGGGACTTCACTGGAATTCTCCTTTCACTTCACCTGCATCCTAATTTATGATTCAATGAAACAAAAATATTACACAATTTTTCCAGTATAGCCCTTGTTAAACTGTACATAATATGCATAGAGTCAGCGATAGATTTTTGTTTAAGAACTAAGTCCCTCATACCGAGGATAAACCTTAGTTCTTCCTAACAAAACCTTCCTACACGGAAGATATCGCTGGCTCATTTGTTTTGGTAGAAAAAGACACTGAAATAATGTTTTCTTGTAAATAACAAAGAATTTGAAACTTAATCAGTTGTTTAGAGTGAGGTATAAGGGGTATCTCTTTCGGGTACCTTCTGTTTTTTTAAAAAAAGGTTAAAGAGCAGGTATATATTTTATTTAGCTGGACAGAATATATTTTGGAAGATGGAGTAAAGTTAACTACAGGAACTACCTTACCGGTAATTCTTTATCTAACTCATCCATCTTCATGTAAAATCCGCTGGTTAGCATTTCTCACATTGTTGTCGGGCGATCCGATTTTCGATGCTTGAGAAAGAACCAGCGGATTATTTATTTGATAATTGAACTCTGCTGCTTAAAACAAAATGATAAGCTGTCATAACAAACGGTAGAGCGAGAAGAAAATAGTAATAGAGGGGCCATCCAAGCCAAAACATACCTGGCAATAAAGATAGCAGGGGCGCTAAAGTAGTATACCAGAACAGCATAATAAAGAAGGCATAATTACTTAGATCCCAAATGGCGGTATGGCTAATAACCAGTAGAAAAAGTATTATTCCCGGAGCTTGCCAGGCAAGAATAATAAGGTATCTAGATTTTGAGGCATATTCTCGTAATGAAAGGGCTTCGCTTCCAATTACTAACAAATATAGCATAGAGAGTATGATGTCCCAGGGTGGGTAATAGGTACTAATTGCTACCGCCAAAAAAGCAAAAATATGAATAAAGTATAATCGGGCAATAGCTTTAAGGTTTTGCATCAGATGTTCCTTTCTCTTATTACTTCAACCAGGTCGCTTTGGTAAAAAAGGTCAGGAGCAACCCAGAAATCATCTCCCGGGTCAAACTCAAGCCCCTGTTCACGGTAGGCTTTCCACATTATCTTGGTACAGTTCCAATATCTTTCACCATTTTTAAAGGCCAGAGGATAAAACATGGCACCCTGGTACCTCTGTACATATTCAATTGCCTGCTTTTTTACCGCTGGGTCTGCTTTCACCCTTAGCAAGCACACTTCGCTATATTCCCAGTAATGATAAATAGGTTGAATATTAACTCCTAAATCTCCAAAGCTTTCTATGACCTCTCCATTGCCAATATAAATTCCGGCATGGGAAAAACGCCCATAAGAACAACCTGGATACCCGCCCAAAATCAAGTCTCCTGGTTCTAACCCCGCAAATGAAATATTATTAGCGTAATAACTATTAAAACCATAACCTATATGACCTTGTCGTGCATTTTGAAGGTATGTATACATAACCGCATGTTCATTATTAAAAACATGGCGGTTGGCAGACGCAACCAGCAGAAAAAAAATTAACGCCAGCAACGGGAATATTATTAAATTAAACTGCTTCCATTTCATTATTTAACCCTGCCTTCAGGTATCGGATGTTTTATACAGGTTTCAGTATGGTATTTGTTTTGTTATTGCTTGTTTAGAGTAAGGGGTTAAGGGTAAGGGGCTAGGTAAATGACATTCACTCCTCATGACTCCTTACTATATTTTAACCTTAATTGCATCATAAACCCATTTTTCCCTAAAGTTTATTGCATTTATAGTGTAACTATCGGTGTTTAAATCTATATACTTAATAATAAGAGGTGAATTATATAATGGGTCATGGTCAGATTTCAAAGTTTTTATTTGAAGATTATCAGATGCTTACCCGCTATATGGAAGGTAAAGCCATTAAAAAGATTTTAAACTGTACTGAGACCAATATTACTATGCTAATGGAAGACGGTATTATTATTGATTTCTCTAACTTGGAAGATGAAATACTTTTTGATATCCGCTTACCCATAGGTTCTAATAATAGCAATTAACTAGCTGTATAAAATACAAAAGAGGTTCGCAATATGAAGAAACTGTCTATTTATCTACTAATAATTCTACTAATAGTTTTACCCACAGGTTGTAAAGAGGACAAACCTTCTAATCCTGCGGTAAATCAGGATTCCAGCTCGGATAATGAGAAAGCGATAAATGGTGCCCCTTCTCCTGCCGAACCTTTAACTACACCTGAGCCTGCCGGGGATGAAGATGTTTCCCACCCGGCTACTACAGTTTCTGAACCTGGTAAGGAATCATATTCCTGGTATTTTCGCCCCAATAGTAATCATGAAATCCCATTAGTAAGCCCAGATGTACAAGCAATGCTGGCAGATTATGATGCTTTTTATGTTCTACCAAATAATGAAAATAAGATTTATTTGACCTTTGACCAAGGTTACGAAAACGGATATACAGGAAAAATACTGGATATATTGAAAGCTAATAACGTCCGGGTAGCTTTCTTTATTACAGGGCATTACCTAAAAACCCAACCTGAATTAATTAAAAGAATGAAAAATGAAGGTCATCTGGTATGTAACCATACCGCTAATCACCCTGACCTATCCACCGTTTCCCGGGATAAATTCGAACAGGAAATTACCTCCCTGGAAGATGAATACCGGCAGCTGACTAACCTGGAAATGGATAAGTATCTACGTCCTCCAATGGGTAATTATTCACCTGCTAGCCTGAGCTATGCCAAAGAAATGGGATACCGTGTGGTTTTCTGGAGTATGGCCTTTAAGGATTGGGATATTACTGCCCAACCAGGTGCTGAATATTCTTACCAGCATGTTGTAAATAATATCCATCCCGGCGCCGTTATTCTTCTACACGCCGTTTCCCAGAGCAACACTGAAGCCCTGGACCGGATAATCAAAGATTTGTCAGCAGCGGGATATACGTTTGCTACCTTCGATTAACCCTGTTATACTTTCCTTTATTCCCTTTTGAGAACAATTTTCCCCTCGGTTTTCTGTTAAGACCTGCTACTTTGCGTTAAAATAGTATAAAACCCGGAGTGGGATAAGTTAATGCGAAGTATTTTAAAAAAACTTAATCAATCGGTAGAACTGGGTGCGGAAGAATACCAACAGCTTATGGACTATGTTAACCATCTTATGCTTAATTCCCAAGAATCTTATGCTGTCTTTTATGAGCAGTATGCTTTTCAGCTATACCGGGATTATTATACCATTATCCCCCGTTTTCAGCATGGTTGGGATGACCTAATAAATTATTTGCTGGAGCACCCCCAGGCCCTGCATTTATTTGAAATAGATCCGCTGCCTCTGCAGGAATTTCCCCCAACCCTGCATCCTTACCTAAAATATACCTTTAAGCAACCGGTTGATAGCCAGGTTTTACATAAGTTATTAGAGTCCTTAAGCCAGGCTGTCGCCAATATAAACGTTTTACCCGGACCCCGCCAGGGTGAAATAGTATATAAATATGAAGACGATAATAACCGTAAAGAGATTGGCTTAAAATCCCACTTTGAAAGGCTGGCGCGTTATTCCTTTATTACCCGATTGCAAACTTATCGCTACCTGACTCGAAATAAGGCTGCTAATGATAAGTTTGAATATATAGATGGCGACCATTTGGGAGGTATTTTCACCAATAAAGAGAAATCCATTTATTATTTCATCTTTCTTAGCGAAAACGACCCGGTCAAGGCCCAGAATGCCTGTCGGGTTTTGAATATTGCGTTTGGTAAATAGAACAACAAACAAACCAACGAAAGGAAGAGAAAGAAGGAGAAACGCTTGAAGAATGAGGAAATTGCTTAACTGCCCCCTCACGCCTCAGCCTCACTCCTCACTACCTTATGCAGGATATTTTGGAACATTATAAAGATATATCCGAAAATGAAGAGCTCTTTAGTCTCTGGGAGCAGGAATTGTCAATGCGCAATATTATGCGCCAGACTCCCTTGACAGTCCCGGTAATGATAGATAGTCATGAAGAGGTAAACTTACTGTATCGCTCTTTATATTTTGCGGGGCGCAAATTAGATTTCTTTAGAATTCTTTTTGCTAATCTGCGCTTTTTAACGGTGATGGAGTGGTTGGTAAGTGCACCCAACGTAGTGATGGATGATTTTTGGCAATTTCTGCCTTGGCATATTCTTAATCACCAGGTAAAACCGGGACAACTTGAATTTATTGCTCGCATCTATAAAGATGAATATGCCCCTGAGATTATGACAGTAATTAATATTTTAGATGAGGATAGCTGTCTTTATCTTATTTCTAAAACAGCTAATCCGGAATTACGCCAGTTGCTAAAAAACCGGCAGCATACGCTTAGAGAGCTACGCCGTGATGCCTG
>DIRQ01000087.1 GCA_002424365.1 Syntrophomonas sp. UBA5432
GCTGTGGCAGTCTGCTCCGCTATAGCCGCTATTTTAATTACCGTGGTTTTAGAAAGAAAGGGGCAAGGGGAATGGCTCTAAATCAGACCCGCGCAGAAAGAGCATGGGCCGAAATTAATTTAAACAACTTAAAGCATAATGTGAAAGCCTTACGCGAGATACTTCCGGCTGGGTGCGAATTGATGGCGGTTGTGAAGGCCAATGCCTATGGACATGGCGATGTGGAGATAGCAGCCAACCTGAGCCAAATTGGCATCAGCTCTTTCGCGGTTGCCACCATAGATGAAGGTATCCGTTTACGAACTCATGGAATTAAAGGCGAGATACTGATTTTAGGTTATACCCTACCAGAGAGAACCGCAGAACTGGTCCGTTATCATTTGACCCAGGCGGTAATCGATTATGACCATGCCAAACAACTCAATGCGTTCGGAAAACCAATGGCAGTTCATATCAAAATTAATACCGGTATGAATCGCCTGGGTGAAAGCTGTAACCGTACGGCAGAGATTGATAAAATCCTGCGGTGTCAAAATTTAGAAGTCTGCGGTATTTTTACGCATCTATGTGTAGCAGACAGCGCTCAACCGGATGATATTGAATTTACTACCAATCAAATTTATAGTTTTTATGCAGTTCTGGACCAGCTCTGCCAGCTTGGACATACTTTGCCCAAAGTCCATATTCAAAGCAGCTATGGGGTCTTAAATTATCCCGAACTGCAATGTGATTATGCCAGGATTGGAATTGCACTATATGGCGCCTTAAGCTCGCCGGATGATAAAACAAAATTACAATTGGATTTACGCCCGGTTTTGGCTTTGAAAGCGAGAGTGGTGCTCATCAGAACAATTACCGCCGGAGAAAGTGTCAGCTATGGCCGTCAATTTATGGCTCAGAGGGATACGCGCGTTGCCGTAATCTCCATCGGGTATGCGGATGGACTGCCCAGAAACCTCTCCTATGAAAAGGCCTATGTCCTGATCCGGGGCTGCCGGGCGCCAATCATTGGACGGATCTGTATGGACCAGCTTATGGTGGATGTCACTGATATTCCAGTAGTGAAACGGGATGACATTGCCACATTGATTGGTAAAGATGGCTCTGAGAAAATTACAGCAGAACAAGTAGCGGCAAATGCCGGAACAATTGCCAATGAACTGTTAAGTCGGCTAGGTACTCGATTAGAAAGAATATTTATATGATATGGCAAACGGTAAATAATATGGTGTAATTGCCTGGCAGAAGTGGCGTATAATAAGATAAATTACTGAGTTCTCATTTAAATACGTTAAGAGAACATGAAAAGGGGAGAGAGAGTTTGACAGAATTAATCATTACTCTTATCGTTTGCGCTCTGCTTTTCTTTACTGGTGTATTAATAAAATACTTTAAAGCCTATAATTTAATAGCCGGATATAATACTGCACCACGTGAGGTAAAAGAGCAGATACACGCTAAAGGCCTGGGCGATTTTACCGGACGGCAATTAATGATTGCAGCTTTCACTCCACTTCTGGGTTACGGCCTGAAGCGGGCCGGGTTGGTATGGGGGATGGAAGTGGGAATCGGCCTGTTACTCCTTATAATTATCTATACTGTTATAAAGACACAGAAATTCACCCCGTCACTTTCTAAGAGCAGTTCCGCTAAAACAAGTATCCTGATTACTTTGATCATTATTATCGCTGTTGGTGCCGGTATAGCTTGGACTGCCATGCCTCCCGCTTTTAACCTGGAAAGTGAGCAGTTTACTATAAGTGGAGCTTACGGGGTCAGCATAAAGTACAGTGATATTGAAGAGCTCAATTTGACACCTGAAATTCCTGCCTTATCTATGAGAACCAACGGCCTTGGTTTGGGTCCAATTTTAAAGGGCCATTTTCAACTGGAAGACAAAAGTAAGGCTTTACTATTCCTGCGGTCAGCGAGCGGACCGGTACTTATTATTAAGCGGCAAACCAAAGCGGAAATGATTATGATTAATTGTAAAGACGCGGCTGAAACCAGGTTACTGTACCAAAGTTTAAATAATAGGCTTAACACCGGTAAACAAACAGAGCCGAGTAGGGGAGAAGGAGTAAGCGCAGCTGCTCAACAAGCAACAACAGATTTGAATGAAATAAGCATTGACGATTTTGGCTACCCGTCAGACTACCCTAGGTTTGAGATACGATGCGATAATCAGCAATTATCCTGGCTCAAGGGAGATTCCAATTTTACCGGAAAACCGGGAGGTATTATCGGGAACACCATGTTTGGTATGAATGATGAACACACTAATTTGCTTGAGCCCAACATAGTCAAACCGGAATCCGAATTGGCCTTTACAGCTGCTGCCGTACCCGGATTAAACAATCCCAAATATAAACTGCACATGTTGGATAAAGATAACTTGTTATCAACGTACCCTTAAATAAAAATACCATGCTGACTCCAAAAGAAAAAGGGGAATACGTCTTCGCGCTATCTGTAGATTGGGGTAACGGTGATAATTCTATTTCCTATTGGTTCAAACTAAGGGTAAACAGCTGACTAGTTTTATAAGGAGTAAATGTTGTAATGAAATATCCCGTTAATCTTATAATATTTGATTTCGATGGTGTTATCATTGATTCCGGGCGAGACATTGCCAGTGCCGCCCAGTATGTATTAAAGCTATTTGACCGGCCTGTTCTGAGTCAGGAGGAAATAATCAGTTATGTGGGCCATGGAGTTCAATACCTGATAAGGAACTGTTTCAAAGGCTGCGATGATGATTTTATTGAACAGGTGATACCCATCTACCGCAAACACTATTTTGAAAATGCGGTAGTTGAGACCAGGCTATATAAACACGTAGAGGAAACCCTGGAGTATATTAAAAAAACCGGGGAAGATAACAAAATAGCTCTGGTAACTAACAAACCGGAAGATTTGAGCTATAAAATCCTTGATCTGTTAGAGGTCAAACAATACTTTGACGTGGTGGTGGGGCCGGAATCGGTCAAGAAAATGAAACCGGACCCGGAAGGCATTCTCCAGGTATTAGAGCAGTTTAAAATATCACCCCGCCAGGCCATAATGGTGGGTGATTCTCATGTTGATATAGAAGCCGGTAAAAACGCAGGTACCATAACTTGTGGAGTAACCTATGGACTGGGGGATAGGGAAGAACTCATCAAATCTTCCCCGGATATTTTAATAAATGATATGGCAGAATTGTTAACCCATATCGAATTTGGTTACTGGAGGTGAGAAAATGCTAAAATGGGTTGCTTATCTTATGGTTGTTATTATTGTAGGCTGTATGCTGACAGCTTCTATGCTGGGGTCACTGGGAAATGGAATTATAGTTGGTTCTCTGTTAACGGCATCACTGGGCCTATTGGTCTATTTGATGGTAAGATGGGAAAGCCTGCCTGTTGCGCAGAGATGGGGAATCAGTCTTAGCATTATAGTATGGCTGGCATTGATGTATAGTTTTATATGCTAGGGAAACCTAACTATAGTTGGGATAGTTGTTTACATATAAAGGGTCTTTTGATATATTTTATGGTGAAAATACATAGCAACGGCTTGTACCCGGATGGGTCGTAAGTTTGAAACACATCCGAAAATATAATGATTAGTTAAATGATCAGGTGGCAGTATGCCAGCAGATGTTCAGTTAGGTTGAAAAATATCCAAATATTAACTATAATGAGTTTAGAATCTATGAAAGCAGGCGAAGCTATGGAAAACTCGATATTAATTCAGCTACAAAAAGACAGCAAAATAATTAAACAACTAGCCAGAAAGCATGGTGCAAAGACTGTAAGCGTATTTGGTTCCGTTGCTAGAAGGGAAGATCAGCCAAATAGTGATATTGACCTGTTAGTTGAATTTGATGAGAATGCTTCCTTGTTTGATTTAATAAATCTTAAGTTAGAACTTGAAGAAATATATAATCGTAAAGTGGATATTGTCACCCCCAATTCACTTCATAAAAAAATAGTCGCCCCAGTAATGAATGAGGCGACACAATTATGAAAAGCGACCTGTTGTATCTCGAACACATTTTAACAAGTATAAATATTTCACAATTATTTGGAACATCATTATCAGAGAATTACCACAAGTAGAAAATACTTTAAACCAAATACTTAGGCAAAACAATTGACATATCTTTAGGTATTTTTTATGCTGTCGTCCCCACCGTATTCTTTGGAACCCCTGATAAATAGCTGGCAATATTATTAGCAATTTCGTTTATCAGAGTGTTACGAGCCTCGCGGCTGGCCCAGGCAATATGTGGAGTAATGAAAAGCCGCTCACGATGCTTAATATTCAGTAGAGGATTTTCTCTATCTATTGGTTCCCGTTCCAATACATCCAGAGCTGCGCCCCCAATCAATTCCTCATCCAGAGCCCTGGCCAAATCAGCCTCGTTTACAATACCTCCCCGGCCCAAATTAAGAATAATAGCATGAGGCCGCATCAATTGCAGGTGCTGGTACTGCAGGAGATTAAAGGTTCGTTCATTTAACGGGGCATGAATAGAGACTATATCCGCCGTTTGCAGTAATTCCTCCAGCTCCACCCGGGTATATTCGGGGTTGTCATTAATTCCGGAAGTAGAATAGTAAATGACCCGGCAGCCAAACTCCCGGGCTATACCTGTTACCGCTCGCCCAATCGTACCCAAACCGATAATCCCCCAGGTCTTGTTATAAAGCTCCCAGAAGGGACGATCCAGATGAGTAAAGATGCTACTTTCAGCATACGCACCTGATTTAACATAGGAATCATAATAGCCCAGCGATTCCAGCAGGTAAAACAACATAGCAAATGTATGCTGGACTACGCTGCGGGTAGAGTAACCTGCCACATTACAAACTGTTATGTTTCGAGTTTGGGTATACTGCAGGTCAATATTGTTGGTACCGGTAGCAGACACGCAGATTAATTTTACCAGCGGGGCATGTTGCAGGTTGGAACCGTTCAGAACCACCTTATTGGTAATAACAATATCGCAATCCTGGATTCGCTCCACCACATTTTCGGGACTGGTAGTATCGTAAACTACAACTTCCCCAAACTCATCAAAAACCGTAAAATCAGCATCTTCCCCCAGAGTTTTGGCATCTAGAATACATATTTTAGCCATAGTTAATCCCTTCTTTAGTTAGTCTTTTAAATTAACAATAATTTTATCAGGAATATAAGAGAAAGGGTAGTATACGAGGTGCGAATGTAGACCTTGACGGTGTAAGTGCTTGGCTAAAGTGACGTAAAGAGCATGTCCAATAATTTAAATGACTAGATAAATGAAGAAGTGCCAACCAGCCAGCAAGATAAAAATCCCAGCGGTAATTAACGTACCCTTATAAGCAGTGCCTGGTTGGTAACGAAATGCAATTATCATAACGATGGTAAAAACTAATATACAGAAGGTTTTAAACAGCAACGCCCATTCCGGACCAACTACCAGCAGATATTTCATAATCGGATTAGCCTCGATATCCGTCCCGAAGAGATGATAAAGTCTGATGGTTGAAATAATATCAAAATAATTTAGTATAAATATCAGCAATAATAATACATAGAACCTGCGATTACTAACAAACACAGAAATTCACCTCTAATAGTAACTTACCAAGGAAACCCCAATCCCCGGTGTTTATCTATCAGAAGTTTCTGTATTCAAGCCTAATAATATTCTGCAGGTCAAATTAAACCATGACCACCCAAATTACCTGGTTAATCTTGCTTATATCAATTGCTGTCAGATTTTCGCTATAATAGATTAAGCAAAAGGAGGCAGAATCGGTGGTAGTTTCATTAATAGGATTAGTGCTTATGGTTATAGTGTTGATATTAGCAGCTACTGCAATATCCGCAACCAGAGGAAATTCTAAAGAGGGAGGGAACATTATGATGAAAAACGTTTATATTTATGTGGTGCTATTTGCCACCTTGATGATGATAATCGGCGGAAGTGTGGCCGCATTCATGGCCGTTGCCGATATTGTTACTCCTGCTCCTTATCATCAGTCATTTGAAGAATATAGACAATGGGGTTTTGAAAAGTCAGAAAAACCTGTTTCCAAAGCTAACCTTAGCGAAACTGAGCTTAAAGCAAGATATGACGCTCTGGTTGTAGCTGAAAAAGACCGTCAAGTTAACCGAGCTAAAAATAGCCTGGTAAAAAGCATGGGCTGGATTATTATTCCACTACCAGTATTTATAATCTTTCAAAGACGGCTGAAGGCCCAGGAGTAGATTTATATATAACGGGCTACTTCGTTGGCTGAGCTAATGGCCTCCCAAGCTCTGGCGGGACGCCTGGCATCACCGATACAGTAAATCTCAGGTGCTGCGTTTTCTCTTAATAATTCATAGTATAACCCGTCATTGGCGATTCCTCCGGTTGCAAAAACTACATAATCCGTATCTATTTCAATCATTTCTACATCATCAGGATCAAGCGTCTTATGGAAGGGGTTATGTATATTATCAGAAACGAGAGTAGACCAGGGAGTATAAGGATCTTTGCGCTTACGGTTAGCTTCCAGGATTACCCGTCCTCTTTCAAACCTTACCGCTCGGGAAGAGGTGAAGGCCTGTACCGGTGTTTGTAAAACATCTTCCGGCCTGCCTGAAGGTCCGCCTCGGCCCATCATCAACCACAGGAGCATACTGCGATTGGCATGGACTACACCCTTCATGAGCTCGTCACGCAGTTCCACAATGGTTACCTGCATTTGTTTTTCAAAAGCCAGTGAATAGGATAATTCGCAGCCTACGATACCCCCTCCTATCACCGTAACTCTCTTGACATCCGGGGGTAGCTGCATTTCATTATCCAGAAATTCTCTGGCTTCACAGTAAGGAATCAGTTCCCTTCCTTCTATCTGAGGCAGGGGAGCTACTAATCCATTGCAGCATATGATAACGTCAAATTGGCCTTTCAAATCCGCTACCGACACCTCCGTATTATACTTAATATCTACCCCTTCCTTTTCCAGGAGGTCCATTTGGTACTGAAGGTTATCAATATAAAGGGCCAGGTCATGCTTTATTTTCATCCGGCTCCCGGTAAGTAACTGTCCTCCAACCTGATCAGTCTTCTCGAAAAGAGTAACCTGATGTCCCCTTAAATGAGCAGTTTTAGCAGCTTCACAACCTGCAGGGCCAGCACCGATAATAGCAATATTTTTTACCCGGTTAGCTTTTGACAGCTTCTTACTATCTTCAAAACCAGTATAGGGATTAACTGTACAACAAGGGTGCCCCCCAAGGACAAACGACTGGATGCAACCTTCCTGATCTCCAATGCAGTGTATTATTTCTCGAACCCGTCCTTCGCGGACCTTTTGCGCCCAATAAGGATCGGCTAGTAATGGTCTACCCAGCATAAAGAAATCTGCCCAGCCTTGGCGCAGCACTTCTGCCGCCCGGTCAGGTTTACCCAGTTTACCAACCGCAATTACTTTGGCCTCTATTTCTTTGGTCTGGAAAAAAGATTTAAGTCGCCCCGCAGTTTGTTCTACATAGGGGATATCATCAAAATAGGCCGGGGGATGAGGGTAGAACCAGTTATCATAACATCCCTTATCCACATCAAAGGCATCGACTCCAGCCTCAGCCAGTACCTGACAAAACTCCAGCCCTTTTTCTATGGTCCTTTCCTGACCCTTAAACATCTTTTTAAAAATCTGATCCCCGTAGGATTCATATAAGGCCTGGGTCAGATCCAGACGATAAATAATAGGAAATTCCTCCCCACACCGTTCTTTGATTTCACGTACTACATCAATGGCAAACTGAAATTTATTCCGGTACCTTCCCAGTTTACGCCGGTTCCAAGGTGCAGAGGTAAGCTGATCCATTAGATAGCCTTCATGACCATGCAGCTGCACTCCATCCATGCCACATACCTGTGCATTTATGGCAGCTTGCCCGAAGTTTTTTACCATCTTTTTAATGCTACGATCAGAGAGAGGAAGGTGGGGAACCTGCGGCACATAAAAATTCCTATTCCAGGAGGCTGATTTCAGAATCTTCCCCTTAAGTGCAGCTTCAGGTGAACCAACCCTGCCCAGGCCAGCTGTAAGCTGAATAAAGATTTTGGCATCATAGGAGTGAACCCCTGCTACCAAGTCACGCCATCCAGACATACGAGTTCGGGAGGAGGCGTCAATACGGGGAAAGTAGGTGGTGTCATTATCTTCTGACACAGTAGGGTCAATACCAAATGATATTGGAACTAGACCTGTAATCAAGAGTCCAGTTCCACCCCGGGCTCTTTCCACAAAGTATTCAATCATTTTAGAAAGAGGCCGGCCTATGGGATCAGCCATATTAATATTACCCATGGGTGCCATTATAATCCGGTTTTTTACTTTGCATTGCCCGATTTCACCGGGTTCAAAAATCTGTTGGTAATTCATACCCCTAACCCCCTCTTCATATGTAAACTTTTTAGCGGATTGTTATCGATTGCTTATAAATAAATATTCTGGAAATTAATACTAAATCCTCCTTGTAACAGGAAAGACTCTGGACCAGAAACTATGCCAGGGAGCATACCAAAGGGGTAGTTTCAATATTAAACGGCCCCTTTTTACTCCTATATCTGTCTTAACTGCTATAATTGATTAAAAGATGTGAGAAAATACTAAAGTTAGGGGGGAGGGTATCCTGGCGAAAAAGATAATCATAGCGGTATTGTTCACCGTATTGGTCCTGATATTTGGCCGCAATTTTATTTCAAATCTGTTTATGGGAAATGATATTATATCCGGTTTAGAAGGGCAAATATTTTTCCAGCAACGAAAACAAGGCGTAATGAAACTGTATACTGCTGATGCTGGGCTTACAAATATCGAGCTTGTATACAGTCATAGGGGTAAAGGGGAACCAAATGAACATATAATTGAGTACTATTATGATAAGTCACAAGATGAACTTCGCTTTATTGCTATGAAAGATGGTAAGTGGGGATTATACTCTATCAAGACCGGTGAGAAAACCCCACATTTTATAAGAAATGAAGAATCATTGTTGGATGATAATGCTTATATAAAACCAGAAATCAACGGTACTAAAGCATTTAATAAAAGAGGATCCATGTATTTAGCTAGAAACGGGAAAGAAACGGAGTTGAGGCATTACTACGGCATATACGATAGTAAATTTTCCCCTGGTTACGTTCCATTGGGTTTTTCACCTGATGGCAAATATCTGCTATATAGTTGGACTGGACATTTTACCCCTGTGGGATGGTTGCTGGAAAGCATGGTGAGAGAGAACTGTTACGGAGTATACATAATGGATTTAGACAGTAAAAAAAGCAACTATTACATTTCTGGGCAAAGAATTCAGTGGGTAAGAAAATGATCTAAACAAATCTGTCCAGCAAAATATCCTCAACATTTCGTCTGCTGTCAATCACGGCTAATACCCATACTTTATTATCTTCAGTCCTATAAATGATTCGCCACGGCTGGTAAATTAACTCCCTGTAGATTAAAATACCGTAATAACTCAACTCTGGAACGATTCTTCCTTGCAGGGGCATTTGCTGCAAGTTATCAGCTTTTTGTTTAATGGCTGAATAAACTTTTGTGGCTTGAGTTTCACTATCAGCAGAAATGTAGGCAATTATTTTTCTTAAGTCCTGCTGCGCAGTTTGAGTCCAGAATACCTGGTATGTGCCTTTACTCATGACCGTATATTTTTTAAGTCATCATCCAGAGCTGAAAAAAACTCATCCTGCGACAAGACCTTTTCGTCCACTATATCCCGTTCTCCCTGAGCCAATAGTTTTAATAAACCAAGAGCCTTTCTCATTTTTTCATAGGACTCAGTATCCAGTAATACCGCCTTGGCCTCACCATTTTGAGTAACATAGACAGGGCGGTGAGTCTCATTCACCTGCGCCAGAATCTCAGCGGCATTGGCTTTGATATAAGAAATAGGCCTGATGTCTTCCTTAATATTCATCTTTCATCACCTCGGTACAAATATGGTACTAAATTAGGACCACTGCGTCAATAATTACAACTTGCTATTAAAAACAATTCCAGTCGGTATAGATCAACACGCCTTTACTTCTCTCCGATACAGCATAACCAGTTATTGGCTTCGACCACGGCAGTTCTCACATTCTTAAATTGCACTTCCTCCAGCCATTGCTTTAATTCATCCGGAGCAAATATCTGCATATCCCCGGCAGCAGCATAGGCCTCATTTCTTTCCCGGAAGAGCTCACTTTTATACACTTCATTAATGATGACAAACTTGCCGGCGGGCTTTAAAACCCTTTTTATTTCTTTTAAGCAGTGAGCCAGATTTGGCCAAAAATAAACGGTTTCCACTGCGGTAACAATGTCAAATAAATTATCTTCAAATGGAAGTTCATTAACAGTAGCTTGCAGTATTTCTACTCGGCCTTCCTTAATCCAATCTGTGTTATAAGCTCTAGACCAGGCTACACAGTCTGGTGAATAATCAATCCCAAAGACTTTACCCTCAGATACTATTGCTGCCATCCGGTGAATTGTCCGCCCTCCTCCACAACCTGCATCTAATATGATACTGTCAGATTCAATAGAGAACTGTTCCATTCCCCAGCTGGTCACCGCATAATGGCTCTCATTCATCCTGTCGGCAATCCGTTTTCCCTGCTGACCAGAAGGTTTTTTACATTGATTTATTTTTTGAGAAAGTTCATTCATAATACCACCTCATAACTCTCGAAGATTTTAACGAATATTGTATTCGATAATATCATTGCTCCTGTTATTATACCATCCTATATATAGAGTATTCCTAACGCATAAGCACTTACGCCTCAAAGAGAATTGAAATGAGGTGTGAGAGGTAGCAGTGTGACGTCACACCGCTACCTCTTTATGATTTCTTCTGTTTTATGGCCCCATTTTATGGCCGCAGCTTCCGCAGTATTCCCCGTCTCCCTTTAACTCACCGCCACATTCAGTGCAACAGCTTTTTAATAAAGCACCGCAGGATGTGCAAAATTTCAAGTCGTTGCTCTGCTCTTGATTGCAGTTTGGGCATGAAATGAGCATGGGCCGGGCAATTAGATAGACCAACCAGCCAATTACAGTGGTAAACAAGGTCAGAATTCCCCAGGCGGCAGCGTTAGTTGGCCTCCGGCGGGCATCCTGATAGACCCAGATAGCCAAGAGCAACCAGAAGAGGATAAAGCAAATATGATAAACCCTCATACAAAGCATAGTATAATAACCAAACCGATCCAACTGCTCATTTATGGTAGAACTTACATGATAATTGCCAATTATGTGGTAGAGATTGTTATCCGGGGTCTTATAACTCCCAAAGACCTTGAACATCAAGTTAGGGTTTGACATAACAGTATAACTGTTACTTGGGGGCGGCATTTCAGATTTTTTATAAGCGAAAGGGATAGGCAGTCCTTTGAACATATTACTCTTAAACATGATTGGGTAAGCAAGACCAACGGCATTAGTATCCTTCGCTGCTAAAATGATGGCATCCTGGTTAATAATGAACAGATCACCAAACTGCTCATGATTGCTTATTAATACCTCCAAATGGTGCTGCAGCACCTCAGGGGGTTCGCCTTTTTGAATAAGTTTTCCCAACTCGGAAATAGAAGGATTAAGCTGTGGGTTTACCGAATCCATTAGCTGCTTTTGTTTAAGGCTGCCGAGATAGGCACCGCCCATAAATAAAAGCATCAGGATAATTATGCTTATTATGGTTACGGAAATTTTTCTATTTGTCAAAAGCGTTCCAGGCATTAATTATTACCTCCTTTATTTGACGGTAGTATAGTTAAAAGCAAGGGAGTGGTTAAAAGGCCAGTCAAAATTAAATACAAAACAATACGGTGTGAATACTGTAATTGGTAATAATGTTGTAGAATCTGTCCTGCTGAGAATTCCGGCAGGGCAATGAAAAAGGACAAAAACAGTGTTGCTGCCAGTAACAAGAGGACAAACAGAATATCCATGCTGCTCATTCGAGTCACCCGTTTTTTTCTTATTTCCCGCTGCACTCTGATTACTGTCCGAGCTTTTTCAGCCTGGGAAGGGATGGCTTCCGGACAAGACATAAGAAATTCAATTATTTCTTTTTCTGAATTTCTATTGCTGTTCATAATACATCCCCTTCCTGCAAAAAACTCTTTAGATTACTTAGAGCCCCATTCAATCGTGATTTTACTGTTCCAACCGGGCAATGGACCATTTGGGCAATTTCTTTAATTGAAAACCCGTGATAATAACGCAGAACTACTGCCAGGCGTTGCTTGGGAGGCAATCGATTTAAAGCGGCTTGCACCCGGAGCGCCTGTTCCTTTTCTATAACAATGCTTTCGGGATGGCCTGTTTCTGCACCAGGCATGGTTTCTGGATCTTGTGGAATTTCCCGGCGCCGGGAG
>DIRQ01000114.1:0-12624 GCA_002424365.1 Syntrophomonas sp. UBA5432
ATGCCTAACAAAGATGGAACTGGTCCAATGGGTCGGGGACCTGGAACAGGTCGCCTCAGAGGATGATGCGGAGCAGGTCGTGGAAATAATAGCAATAATTGTGGACAAAGGCAAGGACGTAGAAACTTTGGCAGTAACGGCCCCAGAGGCATAGGAGGCGGCGGGGTCCGCGGATTAAACAACTCTGATAATCCATCCAACAAATAACCTATTAGACCAGAAGGGAGAGGGGGCAACCCCTTTCTCTTCTGGTCTCTTTTATGAGCTTATTGTTCAACTCCACTGTCTTTGGCTGCCTACAATTAACCAGGGTCAGGGTTATTGTTACACAATTAAAGTCTTAGCCTTAGGCTTATTCCTTGATTTATAGGGCTATAAAATAATAAGATTTATAGAGAAGTCCATTAATATATTCAAATATTAAGATAGGAGATAAACTACATGAGATATAGCATGGAATGCCTGCCCTGTTTACTTAACCAGGGTATTAGGGTAGCCCGGCTTTACCTGGAGAATGAAGAAGAACAACGTACTCTTCTTAATAGTATCATCGCTGAAATCGCAGTAATGGACCATAATGTAAGCGCACCCTACATTGCCCATAAGGTGCATCGGGCTTTAAAAGAAGCACTGCAAAATCCTGACCCTTATCAGAAAGAGAAACGCTATTTTAATCAGGAAATGCTTAGATTTGAAGATGATTTTTACGCACTCGTGGAATCTGCTGCCAACCCTCTTGATATTGCCTTAAAACTGGCTGCTGCTGGTAATATAATCGATTATGGCCCTGGTTATGATTTATCTAGAGATAACGTACTTAATACCATAAAAGATTCAATGGAAAAAGGCTATTCACAAGAAGTCTTTGTTTCCCTCAAAGCTACTTTGGAAGATACCAGCAAGCTCCTTTATCTGGGAGACAATGCCGGCGAAATAGTATTTGATAAGATATTCATCCGCACCATCAAAGGATGTTATCCTCATCTTCAAATAGACTTTGCTACCCGGGGTGAACCGATAATGAATGATGTTACCGAAGAGGACGCTTACATGGTAGGGATAGATGATTATGCCAATATTATTAATAATGGTACTGATATTCCCGGAACCATTCTTGAACACTGTTCTGATAGTTTTGTAAATGTATTTAATGAGGCTGATGTCATTATTTCCAAGGGGCAAGGTAATTTTGAATCTCTGTACGGAAACAGATATAGTAATCTGTATTATATTTTCCTGTGTAAATGCGAGCTTTTTATGGACAGATTTGGGGTGCAGCGAAACGATCTGATTTTGATGAAAGAATAGGTTTTAAACCGGCTTGCGTTAGGAGGGTGATGCTTGGTGAGGGTTATTACTGTGATTGCCAAACATCCGGGTAGTGGCCAGACCTCGGTTCTGGTTAACCTGGCCAGTGGATTAGTTCGCCAGGGATACCGGGTGTTAATCGGGGAGTTAGGAAAAAGTGAAAAACTGCGTAATTGGCTGGATGTAAGACAGGAGCAAAATCAGGTAGTGGATATCGATATCCCTACTACTGCCAATGATATTAAAACTGCAATATTAAGTTCGCAGTTGGGCATAGATCTGCTGCCTCTGGTTGTAGAACCCGGCACGCAGATGACCCCGTTACGCTTAACCTGCCTCGAGGAGCTAGATTATGATTTTCTTCTGCTCCACCCAGTTGGCAGCGAATATTATAAATTACCCGATATGTTTGCCGCTACTGTAATTGTCTGTACCGACCTCAGTCATGATAACGAGCTGGAAGAGTTGCAGACCCTGGAGGAAGGTTTGCAGAGCCTGGGAAAAGGTAATGGCATAGACTTAATTTTGCCCAATAAAATTAACACTAAAGAGTGGGAACAAAACACTCAGCAATTATTTAACCTGGCCGAATATTTTGGCTATGAAAAAATAGCTGACCCTATCCCCCATTGAGAGAGGCTCCATGATTTGTCCCTGGAGGGACGTACGGTTTGGGAATTAAGTCAGGCAAATTTACAGAATACTTTTTTAAGATTGATAGAGACAGTAGAATCCATGTAAGAAGGTGACAGAGGAACCGCGTGTGCCCTTCAGGGTATCCCCTGTCACCCTCCCCCCGTCCCATTACATCAGGTTAGGTAATACGGTACTTATGGAAGGGAAAGTAATTAGAATGGCTAAACAGACTACAATAGCCAGCAGAAAAGGCCAGATGCCTTTGAAAATGGTTTCCAGAGGTACATCGGGGGCTACCCCTTTGATTATATAGACATTCATTCCTACCGGTGGGGTGATTACCCCCATAGCTACTACCAGCACGATTATAACCCCAAACCAGATAGGGTCATAACCCAGGTTGTTTACCACTATCGGATAGAAAATGGGAATGGTAAGTAAAACCAGGGCCAGGGCATCGATAAAACAGCCCAGTACAAAATAAATCAATAATATGATAGCCATAATGGCTGCTGCCGGCAGAGCCAGATCTCCCGCCCAACTGGCCAGCTCAAAGGGTATACGGCTTATAGCCATAAAACGGCCAAATATTACGGCTCCAGCAATAAGCAGCATTATCATGGCGGTAGTTTTGGTAGTATCCAGGAGAGATTTTTTAAATCCTTCCCAGTTCAGGGAGCGTCCCAGCAATGATACTAGTAAAACCCCAGCAGCACCAACTGCTCCCGCCTCAGTCGGAGTAAACCATCCCGCAAAAAGCCCCCCCATAGAAATTACAAAAATAATCAAAACCTCGCCCAACCCGCCTTTTAATGCAGTCAGCCGTTCCTGCCAATTAGCCTTTGGTCCAGCTGGACCCAGATCGGGATTTCGCCGGGTAAGTATAACTATGGTTAACATATATAGCAGCATGAGTAATATACCGGGTAAAATCCCGGCTATAAACAATTTGCCGATAGATTGCTCAGTTGACATACCATAAACAATAAAAATGACACTCGGTGGTATGAGTACTCCCAGTACTCCACCGGCGGCAACACTGGCTGTAGCCATAGTATCTTCATACTGGTACTTTTTCATCTCCGGCAGAGCTATAGCTCCCATGGTAGCGGCAGTAGCCGTATTAGAACCGCATATAGCACCAAAAACAGCACAGGCCGCCTGAGTAGCTATAGCCAGGCCCCCTGGTTGGTGCCCCATCAGTTTATAAGCGAATACATACAGCCGGGTACCAATACCGGAGTAATAGGCCAAAAATCCCATCCAGACAAACATAGCAATAACACTCAGGTTGTAGGAAGAAAATGTACCGTATAGTTCCCCTACCACCATATTAAAAGAAGTTGCTGAAGTGGTTAAATAGGCAAAGCCGGCAAAACCAGTTAAGGCCATAGCAAAAGCAATCGGCATCCGCATAAATATCAGTATTAGAAAAACGAGTATACCTATAATTCCTATAATTGATGAACTCATTATGCAAAACCTACCTGACTTTGATAATAACTGCAAATACTGAAGCAGTAACATTAAGAGTCTACTTTATATCACACGTTCACCAGTTAATATAACCGGGTTTTGGACAGTGGCTTTATCTTCATTAATGTTTGCAGGTACTATAAGAGTATAAACGGCATATATGTTGTTAACTAACTGGGATAGTATGACCAGGCAAATTGCCATCAATCCCAGAGCAATAATATAAGCCACCGGAGACAACGGGATTTGACTGGTTGCTGCCACCTGCCCGTTGACATTCATACTGCCGGCAAATCCTATCATATACCAGGCAGTAACACCCCAGAAAACTAGCGCTATAAGATTAACCATCGACTTAATCACTGCTGTTACTGAGGCTGGCATTTTATCTACGAAAAACTCTATCGCTATGTGACCATCCTGAACTGCACAGTAGGCAATAGAAAGGCCAATGGTTAAAGCAATCAAAATATTTACAAAATCAACTGTCCCTACTAATGGATGTTTAAAAACTGCCCGCAGGATGATGTTAGTAACTATCAGCAGCATCATTAGTACTATACAGAAACCTGCTAGCCAGTCCATTACCCGACTCAAGTTTTTAACCAGGCCGTCCAGGCTCTTCATTATAAAATCCTCCCTTGCTTTTCTACTTATATTGCTGGTTATATTTATCAGCCAGTTCTTTTACCCGATCCAGAATTTTCTGCCCGTCTACCCCAATTTTACTCATCCGGGTTACATAATCAGCTTGAACCGGTTCCACCAGTTTAATCCAGCGTTCTGTTTCCGCCGGACTCAGGGTGATAATTTCCATCTGGTTTTCCTTTATAGCCCCGTTCATAGCATCCTCATTCTGTTTATCCCACAAACCGGCAGCCACCTCATCGAAGAACTTGGCCGTGACTTCTTCTACTACCCTCTGGTTTTCCGGGCCCAATGAATTCCATTTATCTTTGTTCATAGTTACAAAAAAGAGGGTATTGTAAAGGAACGGGCTTTTGGTAACATATTTGGTCACCTCAGCCTGTTTCCAGCCTTGTAAAACTTCTATAGGTCCCAGATTACCCTTAACCATGCCTTTGGAAAGAGCATCATAAGCATCCGACTGGGGCATGGCAATAGGAGTAGCACCGACACATTCCAGGGTTTTAGCACTGAGGCCGGTAGCTCTGATTTCCATACCTTTTATATCTTCCAGCTTGCGTACCGGTTTTTTGGTATAGAGGTCGCCCGGTCCAGTAGTTAGTACCATAAGCAGTTTGGTGTCCTGTACTTCCTTGGGGTTAAATTCTTGTATTCCCTCCCAGGCTACCCGACTGGCTACCTGAGAACTATTATAGGTAATACCCGGTAGTTCAAATACCTCCGATACCGGGAACTGCCCCCGGGTATAAGAGAAACAGGAGATACCGATATCGGCAATACCGCTCTTTACACCATTATAGATGGCATCAGCCTGCAACAGGTTATTTCCGGGATAGCTGGTAATTCTCACCTGACCATTGCTAGCTTTTTCAATCTCTGCAGCCCAGGGCTGGACCAGTTGAGTCTCTGCCGGATGGGTACTGGGCCAGAAATGGGCTAGTTTTAATTCCACCTGTTGCGCCTTGACGTTCTGGGAACTTACCGGCTGGTTTTTTTCTTGCTTGCTGCATCCCGCAACTGCCATAAGCATCAGCACCAGCACTAGAGCCAATACTCTCCGTCCTACTTTTTTCCTTCCCCAAAATCGTTTCACTACCATACTTCCTCCTTTTTAAGCAAATAAAAAAACTCCCGCAGGAGTTTTACAAGAAATGCAAGCATACCAATATCCAAGCAAAGACATAAAGGTATACTGCACCCTTATTCCTACCGTTCTAACCTTCCTACCATTTGTTCCTTTGTTCCCCGGCTAAACCTATTTTTTTGCTAAACCATGACGGAACGGCACAGGGCCGTTCCCTACACATGACTGTTCTACGGTTAGGTTGCTACGTCATAGAACCGCACTGCCAACCAGGTTACACCACCTGGGCTACCCTGTCGCTACAATATCTTTCACGTAATTTAGGCTTTTCGATTTTTCCGGTTGGGTTACGAGGAATCCTACCAAAAATAACCATGCGGGGTCTCACTATTTGCAAAACTATTGGCCATTTCATCAAACTGTTTCCAGCTAATTTACCTGCGTATACCCGCTCCTGGATCCCGTTCTATTAAACTAATATCATTACCAAACATTCTAGCATTTCGGGAAAGCATCTCGGTTATCGGCATTACTCCTTCCTTACTACAATACTACAAAGAAAAAAGTTCAACTCTTCCAGCAGAAAAGTTGAACTTTAAGCATTCTTTAATATGCTACCGTTCTTCCATCCTGCCGTTGTATACTTTCTTCGCCAGATGCTATCCAGGCAAAGGGAAAAATCAAACCGTCAAACCATACTACTACTATTATAACTATATGTTGTGAATTTTGGAATATGCTTTTTTCATTAATTCTCTAAAATCTCTTTTTAAATTATCTTTTGAGTATCCGCTACATTGACAAGTACATTCTGACTAGTAAACACAAAAGATGAGGGAATACTAACTTTTAAGAAAGGAGGTGTGATAAATAATGGGTCGAAACCGTCAGGATAATCGCCAGGATGACCGCATCGATAGCCAGCGGAATGATAACCGTGACGATCGTATTGATAACCGTCGTGATAATAATCGCGATAATCGCGAAGACCGTGTTGATAACAGTCGTAGAGATGATCTGCGTAACGATCGCTAGTTAAATAGTAAGGGGAGGGATGTTTACACTCTCTCCCCTACATATCCCACCTTTTATCTCTTATAACACCTCTTACCTTTGACAGGATTCATCAATATAGTATAAAAAAGAAACAAACCAGCTATTGTTTTAATTACATAAATATTTGGGAAAGAAGTGACTCTATGAAAAAGCTTTTTAGTATTATGCTGACATTGATTATAGCTATTATACCGATACTGGTAAACACCGACGTAGCTGATGCCAAAGATTATTACAGCAGCTTTTCCAAACTGGCAAAACACCAGGCTCGGGGCGAAGACTATCTCATAAATAAACATAATGGCCCCTCCGATACTGCTGTTATTGCCATCCATGGAGGAAACATCGAGTTTCAAACGGGTGAGCTGGCAACAACAATTGCCGAATGGACTGGTAGTGACCTGTATACCTTCAAGGGAATAAAGGATAGGAATAATAGTATATTACATATTACGTCTACCCATTTTAACGAACCTGTAGCCCGCAATTTAGTTGCTCAATCGAATATAACCTTGTCCATTCATGGTTGTAAAGGAAAACGGGCAGTTACCTATATCGGCGGTCAGGATACGGTTCTGGGAAGAAAAATTAAGGTTAGCCTTAAAGATGCTGGTTTTAAGGTCGTTACCCCCCCAAAACGTTTAGACGGAAAAAACCCTAAAAATATATGCAATAAAAACGCCAGTGATAAAGGAGTTCAATTAGAGTTAACTGTACCACTTAGAGAGCAATTTGTGTCCGAATCCGGACCAACCAATACATTTTATCGCTATACTGCCGCAGTAAGTAAAGCATTGTAAAAATAACAATTGGGGGCAAGTGGGGGTAATAAACTCCACTTGCCCCATCAAGTCAATCCTGTAGATTATACACCTCTTTCATCCATTCTACCGTCCGGGGTATACCTTGTTCTAAAATAACCCTGGGGCTATAGTTTAAATCTCTTATGGTCTTGCTTATATCAGGAATCTTGATTTTAGTGGTAAAGGGTTCTTCTTCCTGATATTCTATATGACTATCATCTTTATTTAGATAGGTAAGGATCATATCGGAAACTGATTTCATGTCATGTAATTCGCTACCAGCTATATTGTAGACTTCACCAGCTTTAAAATTATCGACTATATTGCTCAGAGCCGTAATGCAATCATCGATATACAACGAGGTTCTTTTATGGTTTAAGTATACCGTACAGGGTAGATTTTGCAGTGCCCGGTAGATAAAAAGGCAAATGGCACTGCGATAAGGGCTATAATATTCGCCCGGTCCATAAGTGTTGAATATTCTTACCCTAACTACCTGATTCCCATGCATAATCTGGGAATTAAGAATCTGCAGTTCATTGGCCCACTTTGAAATAGCATAATCATTCATCTGTTTGATTTCCATTTTCTCCATAACATCTTCAGCCATCATGCCGGCGTAATCCCCATAAACTTCGGAACTACTCGCAAATACCATTTTAAAACCGAACTTCTCCTGTAGACGCAACAGGTTTTTAGTCCCTACTACATTACTCATCCACAACTCCTCATAATAATCCTCACCGTTCCAGCGGCCAAACTCCGCAGCCAGGTGATAAACCAGGTCAAAATCATGCTCTTCAAAAAGTTTTAGCAGCGGTCGATACTTGGCCACATCGCATCGAAAATAATTCTTTTCGTGGCTATGTTGAAGATCACAGACCCATACATCATGGCCTCTGGCTGTTAGCTCTAGGACCAGACTGGAGCCAACTACACCTTTTCCTCCAGTCACTAGTATTTTCATAACAGCACCTCCGCTTATAAGCTCCCTCCCTATTTTATGCTCCAGCATGACCAATGGTAACCTTGGCGGTTTAGTCATTTCCCAGCAAAGGCAAAAGTTGGGGGAAGTTTTCGTATTGCTGGCACCCAATGTTATAGAAACCTAGCAGGTTATTACCATAGGTGCAGCTCTCAATAAGCAGACCATGGTTAGGTTGGCTGCCAATCCACCAGCTCTTGACTAGCACGGTAATATCTATACTTATTAATTCCTTCCAATGGAAAGGGATAATAAAAGGTGTTGACTCATGGTCAGTAGAAATAATACCTGCGGGACAGATGCCTGGTTCCCAGGGATTTAGCAGCGCTTTAATAACGTAGCTGGCGGTATTAGTACTCATGTTATTTAAACACAGCTTAAGTACCAGGTGAGCCTTTAACAGATGCAGGCTGCTATGCTTATCTTTAAGTTCTCCCAGGTTGAAATAAAGTAAGCTCTTATATTCCTCTCCTGATTCCGGAACTCCAGCTAGTAATTTACTGCTATCCCAGGTGAGAACCTGGCCCCCATGCAAGTTACTGCCTGAACAAAAGCTTTTTTCTGCCGATATATTGTAAATAAACATATTCTCCCCCCTTACTCACCTTTGGTTACTGGCATTTGCCCCCATTCGCGGTTGCGGTTGCGAAAGATTATGCCCTTACGCTCCTGATATAAGCTTTTATTAAAAAGGTACTCCGGAGTTTCTTCTTTATCGTCATCATGGCGAGGGTGGTAGAGATGAATAGTAAGAGCCTGGGTTAGGCAGAGACAACAACCGTTATTTAGTAGACGGTCAATAAAGTCATTGTCGTCATAAGCAAAACCGACAAAATCTTCATCATAGCCACCAATTTGGAAAAATTCATCCCGGTGAATGGCCATCAGAAATGGCAAGCGGGTATTAAGGCGCCAGTAGTTGTTAAGATAAGCTTTAAAATCATATTGACCATTATTGTTATTAAGATAATTTAAAAAGGAACCATCGTCATCCATCCCGGTGGCGGTACCCAGGAGTTTTTGGTTTAGAAAAACGATGGTAGCCAGGCGCTCAATAGTATCGTTAAGGTGAAACATCTCCGCACAGGCAATAATAAATATGTCCCCACTAGCCTGTTTGGCTCCAATGTTAAGAACGAAACCTGGTACCCGGTAAATGATATCCCCGCCCAGGTTGCGATGTCCGGTAAAAATATATTTAAGGTTTAACTGCTCTTCATATTGCCGGCATAGTTCTTCTGTTTCATCCGGTAGGCCATCGTTAAGGACGATAGTTTCGAAATCAAAACCTACGTTTTGCTTTGCTAAAGAAATCAGGTTCCATTTTAAAAGATGGGGTCTAAGAAATGTGGTAATAAGGATAGAAACTTTGGCCATGGGGAATCCCCCTTCAGTTATATTTCCATATATTTAAAATTATGCAAGGGGGAAGCGTTTGTTGCCCAGGCGGCATATAATTCCAGTAACCAGATACCCAACAAAACTAATATATTGGATTAAACAGATGCTGCCATCTACTTGATTTATGAGGGATACCAATGCATGACAGATCGGTAGTTCAAGTCAAAGTATCGAAAAATTATCGCATTAACCAGCCCACAGTTGCAGGTTTATCTAGTGAAGGTGTGTCAATAGTAACCGTTACCAATCGACCTGCCTTTATGTTTAATGTATATAATAATTATCTGCGCCAGACCTACCGTCCTCGGGAGTTAATCATAATACTTAATAATAATTCTATGCCTATTAAACATTGGCAGAAGCAAGCGCTTCCTCATGAGTCCATAAAGATTTTTCAATTGGACGAAAAAGTTTCGCTGGGAGAATGCTACAATTATGCAGTTACTCAGGCCAATTACGGCTATATTGCCAAATTTGATGATGACGATTATTATGCCGCGGAGTTTATCAGCACAGGCATGAGGACTTTTGCCAGGTTCAATGCCCATATAGTGGGGAAATGCTGCCGTTATATCTACTTTAAAGGTAGTTCTATTCTTGCTCTACATGAACCATCTCCTGAGCATTCTTATGTAGATTATGTTCCTGGTGCCACCATGATAATTAAAAAGGAAGTCTTTGAAAAAGTGAGATTTCCTGACCTGAATGCCGGAGAAGATAATGAATTTCAGGAAGAATGCCTGCGGCAGGGATTTTTAATATATTCCGGTGACCGCTTTAATTATGTAACTATACGGCGTCCTGATAAAAACACCCATACCTTTAAGCTGGATGATGAGACTTATATGGGTTATTGTAAAGAACTAATCCCCATCGAAGATTTTAGACCACTAATAACAAGAGCGGAGTAATAGCTTATTGCAAAACCCCTCCATTGTAAATAGTAAAGGGTCTTAACAAGTGGTAGAATTAAGACAATATCACTGCAAGGAGTTGGTTAGATGGAACCTAAAGTTCGTTCTGCTTCCACAATAACCATGACACAGATAGTTCTTCCCTTTCATGCCAATGTAGCTGGTAATATGCACGGTGGCGAAGTTATGAAGTTAATGGACTCTGCTGCCGGTGTGGCTGCAACACGTCACAGCTTATCTAACGTTGTTACTGCCAGTGTTACGCAGCTTTCTTTTATTGAACCGATTCTTGTTGGCGATCTAGTTCTTTGTAAGGCTGAATTAACCTATACGGGCAACACCTCTATGGAAGTTTATGTAAGAGTTGATGCGGAAGATTTAAATAGCGGTATTATCAAACACGTGTGTGAAGGCTATTTCTTCATGGTAGCCCTGGACCGTAACGGTCGCCCCACCAAAGTACCCCCACTACTTATCGAAAATGAGGAGGAGCAGCGCTGCTATGATTTAGCCCGGAAAAGGATTCAGCATATGAAAGAGGCTAAAAGCAAATCCCAGAATTGTTAACCGAATTTAATATAATAAGCCTTCCCTCTGATAACAGAGGGAAGGCATTTTTTATTCATCGTCCTGTTACTCTATAACCGTTGGGCCTTTTCAATAGCTTTCTTTATGCTGTCGATTACTTCCTCCAGCAGGTAGCGATCCGAGCCTTGGGCCATTATTCTTACCAGGGGTTCGGTGCCAGAGGGTCTCACCACCAGTTTACCCCATTCTCCCAAACGCTCTTCAGCTTTATTAAGAGCATCAACCACCAATTCATGACCTAAAATTTCATCTTTATTTTCCAGGCTGACATTTACCAGCAACTGAGGTTGCTTTTCCATCTCCCGGGCTAACTCGGATAAACTCAAACCGCTGCGCTTCATAACTTCTGCCACTTTGATTGAGGTTAACATGCCATCTCCGGTAGTGGCATAGCGAGAGAATATTATATGCCCGGATTGTTCTCCCCCCAGCAAGGAACCGGTTTCCTGCATCTTTTCCAAAACATAGCGGTCTCCTACTTTACAGCTCTCAATAGTTATATTTTCCCGCCGCAGCGCAATGTCCAGCCCAATGTTACTCATTACCGTAGCTACAATACTGGGGGGTGAAAGTTGGCCCCGACGGTAGGCATCTAAAGCACAAATAAGCATTATATAATCACCGTCCAGCTCATTGCCTCTTTCGTCGACAATTATACAACGGTCAGCATCACCATCGTAAGCTATACCCAGATCGGCCTGATGCTCTACTACTGCTTTAAGCAGGCTATCAGTATGGGTGGAACCACAGCGTTCATTAATGTTAACCCCGTTAGGTTTATCGTTAATAGGTATAACCCGCGCTCCCAGTCGCCGCCATAGTTCCGGTCCCACATGGTAGGCAGCACCATTAGCACAATCCATAACTACCCGCATACCATAGAGGTCTTCCTTCAGACTATAGCATTCCATTAGGTATTTAAGGTAGTTGTTCTCTGCTTCCTTGACATCGTAAACCCGACCTACATCCGTACCCCGGGGTCGGGTAAGATCCTTAGTTCCAGAGAGCACCAGTTCCTCAATTTCCGCCTCTACTTCATCAGGTAATTTATAGCTGCTGGGGCCAAAGAACTTTATACCATTATCGGCTACCGGGTTATGGGATGCGGATATTACTATACCGCAGGATGCCTGATAGTAGCGAGTAAGATAAGCCACAGCTGGAGTAGGAATAATTCCTACAGTAAGGACGTCAGCTCCTGTAGAGCAAATACCAGCTCGCAGGGCAGCTTCCAGCATATCTCCTGATATACGGGTATCTTTGCCCACCAGTATCCTGGGCCTTCCTACTTCCTGTTTAGCCAGGACATAGCTTCCTGCTCGTCCTAAATTGAAAGCCAATTCCGGCGTAAGTTCAATATTAGCTATTCCCCTTACTCCATCAGTTCCAAATAGAATTCCCACTATTTTCTCCTCCCAGATTTTATTAATGCAATCTACGAGTAATGATAATACCATAAATTCCTGTTTTGTATATTATTAATATGCTTTTTAGGTGCCTTTGGTTAACATTGTTTATATGTCTTAACCCCCGTTGGCTCGTAACAGAATTAAAACCCCAGGGTTACCTTTCTGTTTCATTAAATGAAACCTTACTTCTTATTCCTAACTCCTCACTTTAGACAACTAATCAAGCTCTCAATTCGAAGTTATTTACAAGACAACTTCGTTATCAGCACCTATTTTCTAATTAACCAGCCATGAGCGCCAAGCACACACAACCACT
>DIRQ01000114.1:12859-18761 GCA_002424365.1 Syntrophomonas sp. UBA5432
TGTTATCTGTGTCTATTAAATTCTATTTTCTTATTAACTTTAGTCACCCTCTTCAGTTGGGATTTTCTCTATATTAACTTCTACCAGAACCCGGGATGGGTATACTTTCAACCCTTCTACTGCTTGTACTACAACCTCCTGGCTAAAAGACTGTTTTTTGCCGGATATATCTATTTCAGCAGTTTTTAACTGGTTCATCTCATCAGGTATTTTCTGGGTGCTTATTACTCCAACCTGTACAGGTTCCACTATAATCTCCTTTACCCGATAACCCTCGGCCACATTTCCCTTTAATACTGGTTTTATATCCAGTGATTTACTGGACATCTTCGGGCTTACTACTGCATGTATCAGGACCGTATCCGGAATTATCCGCAGGCCTTCTCTAATTTCATTTCCACTAGCGTCACGGGCCTGCAAACGTAAGCGATAGGATTGCACACCCCTAACATTACCCAGATTTACCGGACAAACTATACGGTTTACCTGGCTTAAAATGCTGGCCTCCCCGCTGATAATACACTGATCAGGAGTGGTAACCAAATCTAACAACTCGTAACCAGAGGGAGGATTAGTTGTAATCTGGTAATCTACCCTAAATTCACGTTCTTGCATTCGGGTTAAAACGACCTCTACTTCTCTAGGATTAACCTGGGTAAACATAGCTCCCCGGACCGGTTCTAAATCAACTGCTAGACGGTGGGTTCCTGGCTTTAGACCGGCAAGGTCAATATAGGCACTAATAGTACCTCGTTCATTGTATGCACCCCATAATTTAACATAAACTGTTTTCGGTGCTTTTTCTATGCTCAAGCCTTCACCCAAGTGAAGGTATTGCAGGTTTACTTCTACAGTATCCTGGCGAGTACTGGTTCCTCCCTGATTACCTATATATATCCATAATAAGACTGCTAGGACTACGGATATCACCTTAAGCCCGGTTCTACTCTTTTTCGGATTCCTGGCTTCCACCAGACCACCTCCTTAAAAAGGTATCACCCGGACGTTCATTAATTAATAACTCCCGGCTCAATATTTCCTTAAGGCTATCCCCATCCAATCCACGCTGCAGACGCCCCTCCTGGGCCATAGAAATTATACCTGTTTCTTCAGAGACAATAAGTACTAGGGCATCAGACAATTCACTTATTCCTAACCCTGCACGGTGACGGGTTCCGAGTTGCTGGTCTAAATTAGGATTATCACTAAGAGGCAGAAAACATGCGGCCCGGTCAACTCTCCCTTCATTAATGACAACCGCCCCGTCATGAAGGGGGGTGTTGGGAACAAAAAGATTAATGAGCAGAGCAGAAGAAACCAGGGAATCCATCTTAACGCCACTCTCCAGGTGTTCGGCAATACCAGTTTTGCGGGTTAAAACTATAAGCGCTCCTACCCGGTTACGGGAAAGTACTTTAGCAGCAGCACTAACTTCGGCAATAATGCTCTCATAATCTTCCATTTTGGATAGAAAGCGACGGGAAGCAAAAAAACTGCCTCGGCCCAGTTGTTCCAAAAAACGCCTGATTTCCGGTTGAAAAACGATAGGAATAGTAATAGCAAATAGTATCCACAGTTTCTCTACCAACCAGTTGACCATGTCAAGTTTCAGGTAACTAGCAATTACTGTGAAAACCAATAGCAAAACCAGGCCTTTTAGTAGCTGTTCCGCACGGGTTCCCCTGATTAAACCCAATACCCGGTAGAATACATAGGCTACTATACCTATGTCTATTAAGCTACGGATTATATCCCAGGGACTAGCAAAAACTCCAGATAAAAATGAAAGACTCAAGTTCTATATCCTCCAAAATATAGACTCTATACGAATTTTAAATTTTTTAATTATGGTAGAAATACGCCCTACACCCTACGGGTCACGCAAACACAAATAAAAATAGCAAAGACAGGGTTGGTTAAGTATAGCTACCAGCACCCTGTTTTCTTATTTCCATGATAATGTATTACCAGTAAGAGCCCTTCCCTAACCTTTATTACCCCCTCATTTTCTGCAAGCATATTTGATATAGCATAGGGGTTCCATTTTTCCAGAGTAACATTTTTCAAAGGATATTCAAAACCTTCTTCATATACTCCCTGAGCCTGGTCAGTTAAAACCAGTACTGAGACAATATCTCCAGCTTCACCACTAATAGTAATTTTCTTGTTAACTAAATATGCTGAGTAATTAACCGTATAATGCCATACTTTTTTCCCTTTTAAAGCTAGTTCAGCTCCACAATAAATATTTGAAAGGGTATGATCAAGCCTTTTTCCTAATGAGCCCAGAAATATTATCTCATCAGCCTCTATTTCTTCAGCCAAATTAAGTATAAGTTGGGTATCAGTAAAGTCTTTCCGCTGGGGATATCTTCTAAATTCTACTCCTTGCTCATTATAATAATCTATTACCTGGGGCAGGATTGAATCCATATCCCCCACTATATAAGCAGGAATAACGCCCATTTCATAAGCATAATTTGCGCCGCCATCAGCACAGAGAATAATATCAGCTTCATTTAGCAACCATTTACAGGACTTTACGTCACCATAGTCACCATTAGCTAAAATAACACATTTCATCAAAAATCACCTGTATTTTATTATGCCATTAATCATACCCCGGCAATTCTTTAATCATATTAATAGTTATTTGCTGCTGCCGGGCCATAAGTAAGGAACAGGGACAGAATGGTAAGGAAAGTATCCTCACCCCTAACCCCTCACTCCAGACAATCTCTAGTATTAAATTCAGCGCTATTTACAAGACAATTTTGTCATCCGCGTCTAAGTTCCTACTAATTTTATCAGATAGTTTAAAAAACTCATAGTTTATCGCATTTTAAGAAAACAGGTAAATGGTTTTTAAAATGGTATTTTTACCTACATACTTAATACTTAAATTGCAGCTTTTAATGTTCTTCTGGCAAAGGTGGATTATAGTCATCAAAAGATTTTATATTTTTATTTTTTCTCAAATTGACAAAGAAAATCGCGTTAATTATAATGCTATTAGTTTAAATGCAGCAAAGGAGGGAATAAACAATGGCTTATATAATTACTAATGAATGCATTTCTTGCGGCGTATGTGCAGATGAATGCCCGGTAGAAGCTATCACCGAGGGTGACGACATATACGTAATCGACCCCGAGCTGTGTACTGATTGTGGCTCCTGTGCCGATGTTTGCCCAGTGGAAGCGCCCGTCTCGGGTGAGGAATAATACCCCCTTTAAAATGATATTCATAAATAAAAAAACCCCTGACGGGGTTTTTTTATTTTACTCATTAGGTTAAAATACAGGGAATAATAGATAGGGAATTAAGCTAATCAGAGATGTACATTTCTATGCGGTTACGACCCTGCGCCTTAGCTCTATAGAGGGCCTCATCAGCCTCATTAATAAGCTTATCGGCACTTTTAATCTGCCCCGGTTCCATGGAGGCAATACCAAAGCTAGCAGTTATACTTACACTACTTTCCTTATTTGGTAACAATGTTTTTTTGTTTTCTATGGTACTACGTATACGTTCAGCAATTTGATATGTATTCCACTTATCCGCACCCGGTAAGCATACGATAAACTCCTCGCCTCCGTAACGCCCAATGAAGTCATATGATCGGCATAATTTGACCAGGATATTAGAAAATTCCTGTAGAACCAGATCCCCAACTTGATGTCCAAAATTATCATTAACCCTTTTAAAATGGTCTATATCCATAATGATAATTCCCATACGGGAAACTTCCCGCTGGCAACGATTTAGTTCCCGTTCTAATCTTTCTAAAAATGCCCGGCGATTCAAAAGTCCGGTAAGATAATCGGTGCTAGCCAATCGTAAAATTCTATGTTCTAGTTCAATAATTCTTTGTCCAATCTTAAGCCGAAACTTTAGCTCTTCACGATTAAAGGGTTTTATTATATAATCATCCGCACCCGATTCCAGGCCTTTTATAACATCTTCCCGCTTACTCCTGGCAGTAAGGAGAATAACATAAACATAATTGGGTAAATTTAATCCGCGTAGCTTCCTGCATATTTCTACCCCATCCATTCCAGGCATCATCCAATCGAGAACTACCATATTAGGACGGTCGCTCTTTTCTAAAATACTCCATGCCTCATGCCCATTGTTAGCCATTACAATGTGATATCCCCATTCACTTAGGCAATCCTCCAGTACTTTTCTGGAGAGAGCATCATCATCAGCTATAAGGACTTTCACATACTCAACTCCTTATCTATACCCCAACCCTGGTTAGAACTATTGCTTGGATTGCTTAAAGGATTTTATTGCGTGATGTTTAGGCCTTAAGGCATTAGTTTTTAGGTACAAAGGTAAGAAAGTTATATTTAGTTTATATATTATTCCATATTTACAATAATGTGTAGTCATTATTGTAAATTTCGTTACAAAGTAGATAAAAAACCTCCGTAACTGGCTGCATTCTAGCTTATACCATCGTTCCCAAACAGCATTTAATTTCAAATAACCCACTTCCCGGTAAACTACTATCGGTAAATGGTGAAGAGTTAGTGCAATAATAGAACGATAGCCTTCATTTATATGTGTCTTAATTTGTAACACTTGATTTGAATTCCTGCAAAAAGTTATCTAGTTGATGTGATAAAGATGAAAGAATTATACATTTATATATGTGCTGTTAACTTAACTATGAATATACCTCACTTAACTGTGAACATCCGTTAAACTATTAAATGTTGTCCTCCCATATTTAATTGCCTCATTGCCATATGGCACATATGGCATGGTTTTTGCAATAACTAAATACACAGAACCAAAAGAATATGCTTTAGAGAAATGGGTGAAATATTATGCCTAAAAAAATCCGGGCAGGTTTGGTTATTAACCACAGCCAAGAATACATCGTAAAATATTCTTCCTACCTGATTGATTTACTGAATCGGGAAAATATTGATACTTGGGTTGATGCCAAAAAAAACCAGGGTGAAGCAACCGACTTTATTATAGTGTTAGGTGGAGATGGGACTATTTTGCATGCATTTAAGCAGTATGGTCCGCTTGACATACCATTTCTGTGTATTAATTTTGGTAAGATAGGTTTTCTAAGCTCAGTTGAACCTGATCACTTTCCCAAGAATATACAAAGGCTTAAAAAGGGCACGTATTTTTTGGTAGAAAGAACAATGTTGGAATTAGTCATTAAAAGAGATTCCGATGCACCACTTGTTTGTTATGCATTAAACGAAGTTGCCATACGGTCTGATAAGTTAAAGGTTTGTCACCAATTACTTAGTATTGACAGACAGCCCTGGCTTTTTTTAGAAGGAGACGGTATTATTGCCTCCACCTCCACAGGTTCAACTGCTTATTCGTGGTCTGCTGGCGGTTCGTTAGTTGAACCCAATATAGATGGAATAGTATTAACTCCCATTTGTTCCCATAATTTTCGACCCGGTTCTTTAGTTCTTAACTCCAAGAGACTAATTACTATTCAATGTAATGACTCTGAAGTTAAGTCCTCAATCACTGTAGATGGTATAGATAGAGGTAGTTTTAGTTGTGGCGACCAAGTTGATATACGAATAGCAGAACGCAAAGCTAAGTTTATTACATTCGAAAAAGAGCGCTATTTATCCTTGCTATGTTCCACCATATTTAAACATCAAAATATGGAATGCATGTTAAAATCATCTCCTTTGGTTCTTGCAAACATTGAGGGATGAGTGTTAAGGGGGGTAATTTCAAGATATTGCAAGACATTAAAGTTGTGTTTAATACCTTATGCGTAATCTTCTACTATTGTCTTTTGAACACGTAAAAACAATCAGGAGTTGATGTCAAATGAATGAAAATATAGACATAGTTCAAGACAGTCACTCGACTATATCTTATATTGAACAAGAAGCAGAAACCAGC
>DIRQ01000086.1:0-932 GCA_002424365.1 Syntrophomonas sp. UBA5432
GATATTATGGAGACTGACCTTAACATACCGGTGATCAGCGGGCAGCTGGATTCTGGGGTGTTGGCAGCCATCAATAAGCGTTTTGAAGAGGATGCCATGAAGCTTAAGCACACTCTGACAACTGAGGTTAAAGATTATGCTGCCGATTGTGAAAAAGAAGGCTACCCCATCCGGTCTTATGAGTTATTTACCCGCTATCAGCAGTGCGCTTTAAACGATGATATCTTGAGCATTTATGTAGATTATTACCAGTATACTGGCGGCGCCCATGGTATAACCGAGCGCCGGGCTTATAATATTGACTTGCACACCGGTGAATTACTGCCCCTGGCAGCGCTGTTTAAGCCGGGTTACGATTATAAAACGGTTGTAGATAAGGAAATTAACCGCCAGATTGCCCTGGACCCGGACCCTTATTTTGAAGGCGATATGGGTTTTCAAGGCATTGGCAAAGAGCAGAACTATTATCTAGATGGAGAAAACCTGGTGATATATTTTAACCAGTATGAAATAGCTCCCTATGCTGCCGGAATTCGGGAGTTCAAGATACCGCTTACGTTATTGGATGATAAAAGTCCAATACTATAAACTATTAAATTAAGTCTGACAGACAACTCTATTTCATATACATCTACCATGGTTCTGAGGCATGGTATTTGTGATATCATTAATAAAAGAACTAAAAGGAGGGAGTATTGTTGCGAAAAAGTTTAGTAATGTTAGCTACTTTCTTTTTGCTGTTTTTACTGGCAACGCCTGCGCTGGCGGATGTTAATTTGAATATTAACGGCAAATCTTATCAGCCAACCAGTCAACCTCGGATTGAGGAAGGAAGCACCCTGGTACCTGTTGATCTGGCAGGTAGAGTACTGGGTGCTGAAATCACGGTATCAGATCAAAACGTAAACATAACAAATAACGGCCAGACCCTT
>DIRQ01000086.1:1229-2939 GCA_002424365.1 Syntrophomonas sp. UBA5432
AATGTAGAATGGCAGGGGCAGACTAGAACGGTAGCGATAAATTACCAGGAACAGCGCCAGGGTATGACCGTGGAGGAAATGCTGGCCAAATCCAGTGAGACTCTAGTCCAATACAATACTTATAAGACTAAAGTGGACATGAAACAGCAAATGGAAGTAAATAACCCACAAGCGCCTGGTAAAAAGGAAAAAATGGATATAAAGATGGATATGGACATGTTCGTACAAAACAAGCCGATGCTGATTTATGGAAAAACCAGAGCTCAAGTGGCGCTTCCTGAGGGCATCGATGACACCGGAATGGAAGCTATGGATAATGAAATGCTGCTCAATGAGCAGGGAATGTATATAACTATGCCCGGGCAGGGTTGGGTGAAAATGACCATTCCGGGAGTAGATATGAAAGCTCTAATGGAACAATCGGGCAGCCAGGATCCGCTCAGCTCACTTAAGATGCTGAAGGATGCCGGAGTAATTATGAGCTTTGGCAATGACCAACAGAAAGACGGTTGCTCTTACTGGGTAATAAATGTAACCATGGGGGCAGACAGTATGACCCAGATCCTTCAGGATGCACTGAAACAGGTTCCTTTACCTCAGGCTGAGAGTACAGAGATTAACCAGGTTTTAGCCCAATTATTTAAAAACATGAAGGCTGATATTGTGTACAGTGTATGGATTAACCAGGAGAATTTCATCACTGATTATATGCAGCTGGATAGTGATGTAAGTATCAATATGCAGATTCCTCCTGAAATGGCTGAACAGGAGGAAGCAGTTACAATGGATATGGCTATGAAGCAAAGCGCGTTCTATAAAATCTACGATCTGGATGTACCTTTTACCATACCTGATGTTAGTAAAGCAGTAGATATGAACGAAGTACTACAAAACATCAACTAGATTTTATTCCGTAGGTGTCAGGAGACGGTTCTCCTGACACCTTACTTGTTTTACCTCATCTCTACCCCTGGCCTGGCCGGGGAAAACATTTTTTTGCTTGTCCAAGATGGTTCTTCCGAGGCGTCCAATTCCGTCACACCAGCCTCTGATTGTCTGGCTTATTTGAAACAGGCAGTTTATCCACTGATATATTGTGAATGGAAAAAAGCAAGTTCTTATAAATTACCTTCTCCTGTTTCCTGGCTACCACACGCCAAGGGTAAGTATAAACAATTGGATCCGGCCCAAAAGCCCTTCCAACTAATGTTACCCCTAGTTTATCAGCAATTTCCACTGCTAAATTAGAGGGAATACTCCGTGAAACCATCAGGGGGGTTCGGCCGACTACTGTTTTTAAAACCATATCTGAGGCAATACGACCAGTAGTAATGATAAAGTGGCGGGATAAGTCTACCCCTGTTAATAGAGCCCTCCCAATTACCTTATCAATAGAATTATGTCTACCAATATCTTCCCGCCAAGCTACCAGTTTGCTCTCATTAGCTAGAGCGGCACAATGTACGCCCCCAGTTTTTCTATAAAGAACTGCTGCTGACTCCATCTGTCTACATAGGTCCTGTATTTTGGATTGATTAATAGTGAAGTTGGAATTGACCTTCTGTTCCCGACTTAGCTTATTCAAATACAAAGAACCGTTACCATAGGCAATACTTAAGAAATGAGCTAGTTCGTACTGTTCCGGCGGAACCTCTTTAAGACTTACAAATATTTTTCTCAGATCCCCACTAACTCTGCAGCTTTGTATAT
>DIRQ01000129.1 GCA_002424365.1 Syntrophomonas sp. UBA5432
GCTACGGCACCAGTCTTATTATTTTTGCACGCAGACTGTCAGTTGGAACCCATAGTAGTGGAGCAGGTACTGGAGGCCATAAAGGAAGGTTACCATTGGGGCTGTGCAACCATGGATTTTGACGAACGGTTACCCTTTTACCGGGGACTGGCCTTTTTCTCTAATCTTCGTGCTCGCTACTGGAAAAGTTGCTATGGCGATCAGGCCATATGGTGTCGTAAGGATGTTTTTTTAAATATCGGCGGTTTTCCTGATATTCCCTTAATGGAAGATCAGTCCTTTTCCCATCACCTGCGTTCAAAACACCGCTTTCGGGTAGTATCAGGCCGGGTAATAACTAACACCCGGCGTTTTAAAGATGGAGGACCATTGATGACCCTGATAAAAATGCAGGTTTTAAAGGTGCTATATTTTCTGGGTGTCAGCCCGGAGAGACTGTACGATTATTATCACCAGGGGCGGAGGATAAGCTTATGAAATGTGCGCTGATAGTCATGAGCAAAATTCCAATAGGAGGTTTTACTAAGACCCGCCTTATTGGGAAGTTATCTAAAGAAGAATGTGCTGCTCTGCATAGTGCCTGCCTTTATGACATATGTTCATTACTGAGCAAAATGGGCTGGCCTTCCTATTTTTCCTATACCGGAATACCTACAACCGGAGCGAACGTTAGTAAAGAAATACTGGAGCAAAGGTGTAATCTTCCGCAGGGTCTGCTAAAGCCTTTCGAACTCCTGGAACAGAAGGGAAAGGACCTGGGTGAACGTATGCTAAATTCCTTACGCCAGGTATTGGAGCACTATCCTGCTGCCATCATCCTGGGAAGTGATTTACCTCAGTTAGAGGTTAAGACCCTGCAAGAAGCGGCCCAATTGCTATACGTGAATGATATTGTACTGGGTCCTTGTAGTGATGGTGGCTACTATCTACTGGGAGTAAAGCACCCCTACCCCTTTTTATTTAATAACCTGCCCTGGGGTAACGACCAGGTATTACGGCTTACCAGCGAGAGAGCAAAAGAACAAAAGCTAAAGCTGGCCCTTTTAGGCATAAATAGGGATCTGGATCAGTGGGAAGACTTATTGTTTTTTATAAAGCAGGGAGAAGTGGAAAAGAGGTTACATAGGCTGCATAGCTATCGTTATATTAGTAATCTGAAAGTTATCAAAGAAGCTCTGGAAAGGGGGAACCTGAATGAAAACACAGATAAAGCAAATCTGCAACAAAGCTCTGGGTGGGGCTCTTCTTAGTGCCAATGAAATTCGGGAACTATTTGCGGTTTCGTTCATATCCGAAGAATCTTACCATATTCAGTGGGCTTCCCGCTGTATTAGTGAAAAAGCTGGTTTAGCAGAGATACACGGACAGGTAGGGGTTAACACTTCTGCCTGTCCCTGTAACTGCAGATTTTGCTCTTTTGCTGCTGTCAATGGCAGCTTCAAGGAAAACCGGGTTTCGGATTTGGAATATATTATAGAGCAGTGCCTGCAATTGCAGGACCAAGGCGCCAATGCGATTTATCTAATGGCCACCGCCAATATGAATTTTCCTGACTTTCTGAACATCGCCGGTGAAGTAAGGCTGAAGTTGAAACCGGAAAGCATTATGATTGCCAATGTCAGGGATTTTGATTATTACGAAGGGCTGGCATTGAAAGATGCAGGGTTCACGGGTATTTACCATGCAATTCGCCTGGGGGAAGGTAAAGTAACCCGCATTAGTCCCGGGAAACGACTGGAAACCATACAAGCGGCCAAGAAAGTTGGCTTAAAAGTAGGTACCTGTGTTGAACCGGTTGGTCCGGAGCACAGCCTGGATGAACTGGTGGAAAAAACCATTATTGCTCGTGAGATAGAGCCGGTATTTAGTGGGGCTGCCCGGCGTATAAGCATTCCCGGATCCAACCTGGAACAGTATGGTATGGCCAGTGAAGCCAGTATGGCTCACATATTGGCCGTAGTTCGGTTGGCTATGGGGCCGGGGGTATCAGGAAATTGTACTCATGAGCCCAATACCCCAGGGGCCATAGCCGGAGCCAATTTATTTTGGGCGGAGGCAGGATTTAACCCCCGGGATACAGTTGAAAAAACTGAAGTCAATCGTGGCTTTGACATAAAGAAATGTCAAGGTATCTTTAAAGAAGCTGAATACCCGGTGTTGCAGGGACCTTCAGTTTTCTTTGCGCGGGATTAAAAAACTAACCGGGAGGGATTTAATTGGATAAAAAGGTATGGAAACAATGGTGGTTTAAAATAGTTTTATTGGTAATACCAGTACTTTTATACTATCTGGTGCCGGCATTTCAGGAAATTATTCAAAATGCGGTCAAGGTTTTATCGCGGGTGGATGTAGATGCAGCCCGGGAATACATCCTGTCATTTGGCATATGGGCGCCGGTGGTATCTTTTTTCTTGATGGTGTTTCAATCAGTGGCGGCGCCTCTGCCGGCTTTTGTAATTACCTTTGCCAATGCCGGTCTTTTCGGTTGGATAAAAGGTGCAGCTTTATCCTGGACCAGTGCCATGGTGGGAGCTATACTTTGTTTTGCCATTGCCCGCCTTTATGGGCGTTCTGTGGTTGAAAAATTTACTACTCGTAGAGCTCTGAAAGAAGTGGATATATTTTTTGAAAAGTACGGTAAATGGGCGGTGTTGATTGCCCGTCTGCTGCCCTTTGTTTCCTTTGATATTGTAAGCTATGCTGCCGGTTTAACAGCCATGGGCTGGTGGGAATTCATTTGGGCTACCGGTTTGGGGCAGCTTCCCGCTACCCTGGTATATTCCTATGTGGGGGATATGTTAGTAGGCAGTGTCCGCAATGTAGTCTTTGGTTTATTAATACTATTTGCTCTGACCACCTTAATTATAATGGTTCGGCATATCTGGACAGATCGCAATGCTACGCAAACTGTCAGTGAGGAGATATGAAATTAGTTATGACAGCTATCAAAAAATGATAATCCGGCAGTTAAAATAAAAACCTGCCCTGGAAACAATAAAATAAAAAAGCCGGCCCGAGTGGCCGACTTTTGCTTTCCCTAGAACTAAACTGCTGGAAACTATATTTTCACCCATCCCTTGTTTAACAGATAAACCAGGGCTATGCCGGCAACGAATCCTACTGCCGGG
>DIRQ01000048.1 GCA_002424365.1 Syntrophomonas sp. UBA5432
GCTTCCAGTTTAATCGAAGGACATAGTTATAAGATATTCGTGGCTGCTGAAGATGAAGCCGGTAATCAGTCAGGGTCTAAAGGTACATGGTGTAAATACTCTAACTTCAAAGTAAAGGCAGCTCCGAAAACTCTGAAACCTTCGGGAGCCAATAACTCGACTGTTGAAAAAAAGCAAACGCCAAAACCTATTGTAACGGCCGATCCTATTATTACAAAGGAAGTACGGTATCTGCCTGAAAGCGACAAAATCTATGTCCGAGCTGATCTTAATCCCAATAACGGACAAAAATCCGAAACTGAGTGGCCTATTGTATGGGTAGGTATCTATGATCTTACTTCAAATAAGGTTCTATACGAAAGCCTGGATGAAAAAAATCGCCGGTACATTGAACTAAAGCATGGATGCATAAACACTTATGAGCAGTACATACCAACGGGAATTGTACCAAGAAACCATAAATTAAAATTTGTGTTTTTTGTGGATGGATATAATAATATTCCGGGAGAGTTGAAAAGAGCTAAAGGTGAAGAAATAACCTGTACCCCTATACCAACCAAGACATGGGAATATAGGTATAATTGGGTTACCGATGAGATTGAAGTAAAAGTTAAACCTGACGTTGCAAAGGGTGAAAAAATACCTCCTTTGTATATGGTGGCCTATGCTGATGGAGGAAAGGTACTATATAAACAGGGTGATTTCAATCTATATTCAGAAATACCATGGTATAGCGGGACGATTAAAGACTTTAAAGGTTCTTTTGCCAGAACCTGGACTTTAGATGAGCTACATCTCAAACGTGATCAGACTTACCATTTTGGAGTACTGGCACAGAGTTTTGAAGACCAATGGAACTCTGGAAATGCAAAGAAGATAGTAATATACCCACCTACAATAATAGATGGATGGACAGCAACTTTCGATAACTCGAAACAAAATATTTGTGTTGCGGGCAAAACAAAAGGAATTCCATCAAAATGGAAGATTCAAGTTGGAACCAATGAAGTTGGCAAGTGGATTAATATACCCTTTTATAACAATGATAAGTATTCAGGACTTGGTCAGTTTAAAGCCGAAGTACCAATGGAGCAAATGGGGTTAAAAGATAATAATAGTTATGGTTTAATTATCCGTATAATAGATGAGAAAGGTAGCGAAGTTAATCGAACCGCGAGTATACATGTAAGCATAATAAAACCAATGGTTCCCTATGTAATAGAAGATGACCCGATTCTTAACAACTCAATTAATAGAGCTGATACTAATTTAAAAAAGATTGAAGAGCTTTTTGGCTACGATTGTCCTAATACACACAAGCTACTGGCTAAGGGAACTAACCTTTCCCCGAAGGAACAAGAGATTCTAAGGCGAGTTAATTTGGCACATAATTCAATATTATATTCTATGTATACTATTGCAGATGACCAAGCTCAACAATTGGGCAAGTTTCAGGAATCACTTATTACCACACTGGTAGTTGATCTGGCCCTGGCCAAAATGATTAAACCAGCCGCCAAAAAGTTTTTAGGTAGCCTTGGAGAAAGCAAGGTATCAGGTTATGAAAATCAAATTCAAAATCATCTAAATACATTAGTTTCAAAAGATAAACAATTAGCAGATTACCAGACTCGTCTTGCAAATAAGATCGAAAAAGAGATTGATAAAACCGTGGTAAAGGGTGTATTTGCCGGAATTAATATAAAAGGAAGAAGTGTTCTTGGAGATCACCATTTTGAAAAGTATGTAAAACCAGCTTTTATAAACGAACTCAAGGTTATAGAACAATATGTTGCTCAAGCACAATCGGATAGTAATTTCAAGTACTCAAGCTCAAATCTTGAAAGGGATCGAAAAGCGATGAACTCCTTAAACATGGCGGCTTGTAAATCATGGAATAATAGTCTGGTAAGGTCTATTTGGCAGAGTGGCATAAGTCAGATGGCCAGTGATACAACTACTATTTTAGATGTTGGTGGTATTGGAGTAGGAGTTGCCAGTGCAGGTACTGCATCAGCAGTTTCAGCAACTATACTCGGGATTAGCAAAAGTATAAGTTATACAAATAAGGTAATGAAGGTAAAATCCAATATTGATGCATTAGAATCTACAAATGTTACTATCAATTACCTTAAACAAGTACCACGAACTGCTTTCCCTAATAAGTAGATAATTATAAAAACCGTTTTGGATTTTGTGTAAACCTCCATACAGATGTAGAATAAGAGATCTGTATGGGGGTTTTATTTTAATAGCAATTATGGCCGTGTTTGCTCTTTAGAAGGGATAATTCAAAACGAATTAGTATCCTTTTTGACCATACTGACGCAGATAGCCCTCAATGTACTTTTTTACCGCTGATGCCGGCGAGTAAATACCGAAATGCCCTTCGCAGAGTATATCCGCTTCAAGTTCAATCAGCTTTTGCATGGAAAGCTCCCATTGATTTAAATCTGAACCCCACTGCTCGTTGAAAGGCCCATGAATATCCTGACCAAAAAGAATCCGTTTTCCCCCTATATCTATATAAGGTGATATCCCTCCTACCGTGTGCCCGGGAGTATGTAGACAGACCAATTCCAGTTGGTCCAGTTTAATTTTTTCCTCATCGCCCTGTAGTACCCGATCTACCTTTACCTTTTCATACTTGACTCCATACCAGGAGGCAGCGGTAAGGTGAGGCAAACCCTTTTCAATAGCTGGCAATTCAAGCTGGTGAGCAACTACCTGAACCTGCAGTTGCTCCTTTAGAAATGCCAGACCACCAATATGATCGATATGGCCATGGGTTACAACTATATACTTCAAGCTGGAAAGTTCAACCCCGGTAGCTTTTATGTTATCCATAATCATGGATGCACTTCTTCCAGTCCCAGTATCAATCAAGGCAGATTCAGTGCCTCCATCTACCAAATATACGCAGCAATCTTCCCCCCGGGAGAAACCACCTCCTCCTACCTGATATACCTCGGCAGTAATTTCCTTTGCTTTGGTCATTGCACACCTTCCACCCATCTGTTTTTTACTATTATACCTTACTTAGAATTTTACTGAAATGGCTGACGATAGAGGGAAGAAGGCTGTTATACATTTTTATCATCAAGTTCAAAAAGTAAAGGTTGTGGGGAATTAATCAATCTATACCGGACTGGCCGAGAAAGTTTTTCTAGTCTACCCTCACCTGTAGCGCGCTCCAACCAGTCCTTCATTTGTTTCTCATTAACATTTAAACTCTTAGCAAGTTTTTTGCTGTTACATTCATTAACTGATACCAATTTTTTTTGAATATACGGCCATACAACCTCAAATAAATCATTTATCTCAAGGTATTCAGTAGGTTCACCCTCTGCAATAGATCCTTGTCTCGTTTTAGATTTTTCCTGATCTTGAATAAATTTATTAACTATTAAAGGACTCTTATTGGCCTTTTGTTCTATTACTGACAAGATGTTACTTAAACCATATCTCTCGTTAATCTTATCAATATCCAAGCCATTTGCACCCTGTCTTATTAAAGCTCGATTACCATCAGGAATATCTTCTGCATCACGTACAAAAAGAGGCACCCAGTTATGTTTTAAGTTTTCGGTAGCACCAGACCAGGTCCCGCCTTTTCCTTCGGTAGCTGAAATCGCCACAGCAAAATGGCTCAGGGCATATATCAGCTTGTTCCTGCCCATAGCCGCTCCAACAGTAAATCGAGCCTGAGGATGATAGGGTGATATTAAAAGTAGTTGCTGTTTCAATATTGCTTCCCGATTAGCCTTGTTACGCATAGCAGCGGCAAGACCATTGGATAAAACTGAAATTACTTGACCACCCTCAACCAGTGCAGTTTCCTGTGCAACCGAATCAACCCCACGGGCTCCTCCCGAAACCACATTAAATCCATCTCGTACACAAGCTCTGGCTAATTGTTGTGTAAAACTAATAGCCGATTCATCTGCATCACGAGAACCCACGATACCTACGCTACGAATATCAAATAAACCAATATCTCCAGTTCCATATAATACAGCAGGTGCTTTATCTTTTAATATTTTCTTCAAGCGACACGGGTACATAGATTCAGAGCGGGTTAAAACCCATATACCCATATCATCCAGTCTTTTTAATTCTATAGCTAAACTGCCTCGCCTGGATAAAAGTTTCGCCAGTCTCTCCAATTGGTAGGAATCTAAACCCAATTCCCTTTGCCATTTATCAGCATCGCTTAATAAAAAAGCTTCTGGTCGCTTAAACGAACTAACAGCAATTTTTTTCGCCAGTGTATTCCACTCAGTTAAAGTTAATGGTTTATATTCAGATTCCATTCCTTTTGGAATAGCCAAGTTTGAACATAGTAATAGAATAACCTGGCTGTCAGCTGAAACATTAACCTTTATCAATTACTATCACCACCTGACCAGGTAGCAGCTAAAGCCAAAGGAAATACTGGGCCACTTCCTGCTTCCTGTAAACGCACTCCACATACCGTCAAAGTCCAACGAGAATCAACCATATCATCCATTAGTAAGACTGGTCCTTCAGGGCAGTCCCCAATAACTTCAAAAGCGTTAATAACATTATTCGCTTGTTGACTGCTATTTTCCATTTTCTTTTGTTCCTCGGTAGCTTTTACTTTTGTTAAGACCTGATAATAGGGAATCCCTAGCTTATCAGCAATTCTTTGGGCCAGGTTAGGAACAAGGTTGGGATGTCTCAGGGATGGAATCGCCGTAACCCATTCGGGTGCAGGTTGAGGTTGCCAATGATCTTTTATCAGTTCTACGGCCGCTTCCACCAGTTCATCCGAAAAAAGCCCATCTTCATATTTACCTGTTCTCACCAGAGTTCCCCATCCTGCATCACCATACCGGCACAAGGCCCTGCCTTCCTGGTTAATCTGTTCTGCCGATATTCTACCCCTAAAATCGCCTGCCCCTAATGCAGGCCATTGTTTTCGAGCCTGAATACGAAAATAACACCTGCGTAAAAAGAGCATTGCCTCTTTCACCAATTCATAATCAATGTTATATGGAAAGAATGGCTCCCGGCAATTAGCACATTTCCCACATGCCCGGGCATAAGGATCGTCTAATTCTTCCGCCACTATTTTCATATAACATTCATCAGTATTTATAAAGTCCTGTATCTTTTTTAATTCCTCATACCTTAATGCGGTAACCCGGTTCATTCTATCTTCATCCGGTAACCAGGGATTAGTACTACGATAGTATTTACTACCACTCTTAAAAACAGCACCTTCTATTTCCATTAGTTTAATACATTTTTCCACTCTACTCTGTGACAAATTAACTAATCGTAACATGGAGGAGATACTCAGTCCATCATCTGCTTCTTCAATAGATGTTAATACTTCGTACATCCCCCTTATATCCGGGAAGGCTTGTTGAATAAAATAATTCTGGATCTCATCATCCTCACCACCACTTAAAAGGATAGCATATGCATTATCCAGATTACGACCAGCACGACCTATCTGCTGATAATAAGCAACTAGAGATCCAGGTCGCTGGTAGTGTATTACAAAACCTAAATCTGGTTTATCAAAACCCATCCCCAGAGCCACCGTAGCCACTAGCGCCTTGACCTCATTATTTATTAATCTCTGCTCCCTATCTATTCTGTCTCCCTTATCTAATTTAGCATGATATTCATAAACATTCAGACCACGCGATTTCAGCCAGGTTGCTACCCTACTGCAATCAGTAACAGTTAAACAATATATAATACCTGTACCTGGTAAGCGCGGAATGTTTTCAGCCAACCAGACCAGCCGTTCAGCTTGATCTCTTAATGCTATAGTTTGTATTCTTAAAGATTCCCTGGCCAACGGACCGCGTAATATTTTTAAATCATATCCTAATTGTTCCCGGATATCGTTTACTACCCGGTCATTTGCGGTAGCAGTAGTAGCAAGTACAGGAATACCGGCTGGCAAATTCTCAATTATGCCAACTATTCTACGGTAATCGGGACGAAAATCATGGCCCCAATCCGATATACAATGTGCTTCATCGATAACCAGCATGCCAATATTGCCGGGAATACTGGCCAGGAATTCGTTAAACTCGCTTGAGGCCAGACGTTCTGGAGAAATCAATAAAATATCGCATTTATTACTTTGCAGATCGGCCTTAACTGCATCCCATTCTTCCGGGTTATTACTATTGATAGTTACTGCTCGTGTACCAATCCGCTCTGCCATCTCTATTTGGTTTCTCATTAAAGATAATAACGGGCTAATCAGTAAGGTAATTCCTTTACCTTCTGCTCTAAGTAATCCGGTAGCGATGAAATATACAATACTTTTGCCCCATCCTGTACGCTGGACTAACAAGGTGCGCTCCTTTTGTGCAACAACCAATTCAATCGCTTCCCACTGTCCATCTCTAAAGGCGGTGTCCTCTCCCAACATAGTTTTTAACAGTTCCTCAGCTTGCTCCCTCACCATTCTCCCCCTTACACTGTTTGCTTAACAAAGCTAATCAAAGGCCCCATAATGATAGTCAAAATAACCTTTAAAACTAACCCCACATATCTCCGTATCGGCATTCCTCCCATAGATCTGGTTTTTACCCTTAATCAGATCCGGGGCTTTGATACCATAGATAATCGACATGGAGGCCTCAATATAGGCAGCTAGCTGATCGCAAATTCTTACCAATTCCCCGTCTAATGGATTAAACTCATCGCAATCATATTCTCGGCTTATTTGTTCAGATGAACATAATAAGAGATGTCCATCAACCACAGCTTTAGTCTGAAACTCGTCTTCCAGGAAATACATGACCTCCTTATGCCACTGTCTGGGTAATAGGGGCATTATCCTTTCGGCAAACTGCTCTTTTTCAATTTCTTTAATGAGTTCTTCCAGGCCCTCAACCGACCTTTTTACCGGGGAAACAATATCCCTGGTTAAAACCTCGGGCAGATCATGAAAAAGTCCGGCAAAAAAGTTATTATAAATTCGTTTTTTACCGGCTCCAATTTCTACTGAAAACAAGTAGCAAAGAATAGCAACAATCAACATATGCCCCAATACCGAGGTCTCAGGTACTCGGGGCGACTGGGCCCACCTTTGTTGGAAGCGTAGTTGTCCAACCAGGTCCATGAAGTTGCGGGTTTTCTTTCCCAGAACAAACTTCTGCACCCCGGCCAGGTCATAAAATTCCTCTACCTCGTTAGCTATGCTCTGACTGGTTCGTTCCAGCCCAAAAAAGCCTTTATTTAAATGATGAATTATTTCAAACTCCCAATTGGTAGCCAGGTAATGGGCCGCTTTTAGAATGCGTTTCTCAAAAAATGAATAGTCCGAAGTAAAAAGATAGTGGTTGAGTTTTTGTAAAAAGCCCCCCTTAATGCTTTCAACGCAGGGTTGTATCTGATCAATCACCCAGGCATTCAATTCCTGGCTTTTATGATCCATTAATTTGTGAAAGACGTCTGGTTTGAGGTCGGTTAGAATACTACGCTGCAGAAACTCAAATATCCCGCCCTCAATCAACCGCTGCCAGTCAACGGATGTACCCCGGTCGCTTTCCTCAGTTTTAGCCAGGACATAGGCAAAAACCATCTTATGTGCTTGTTTATCCAACTCGCTAAACCCGGTATGAGGCCTGATATGATCGTTCCACCTCTGCATACTGGCAGAACGGAATAGTAATTCCAGCATATCTTTGCTAATCATTGTTTACTCCCTTCACCACCCCGGATGCTACAGTCCTTAGCCACAATTTTGCCCGGTACTAAACTAACATATTATCCTATGAGCATTTTCACCGTATAACCATTATTTTCATAATTCGATAATGACACTTTAATCCCTGCTGTTGGAAATTTGTTGCCCGTTACCATAACAAGCTTTTTCACCACATAACCGTTTGTATATTTCAATGATGATGCGGTAATCCCTGCTACTTCTTTACCTAATCCTTTTGTCTTTAATGTTTTATGTTAAAATAATACAAACCCGGCATGGGTAACCTGGCCTATTGCCATATAGTTGATTCTAGTACTGGGAGGCTATCGGAATGATCGCTACATTTGTTTTATCCCCGGCGGCAGCCAAACGTCTCATCGCACGTGGAGTAATCAATGAACCCGTATTTAGACATGCCTGTACCACAGGCAAAGCCATTATCTGTGTTGGCACCACCAATTCTTATATCGCTCATGAGTTGGGTCTAATAAAGGTAGAAGAGCAACGTTTGTTTGCGGCAGGTGTCATCAGCAAAGGGCTGCCCTGTGTTACTGCTGGTAATCGTTTATCCCATATATGCCTGGAAAAGGGCCAACGGATAGAGGCTGACTGGGTGGAATTTCTAAACGGGTTCGGACGTGATGATGTATTTATCAAAGGGGCCAATGCCTTTGACGCCAGCGGAAATGCCGGAGTGCTGATGGCCAACCCCAGCGGAGGAACCGTGGGAGCTTCCTTTGGTATTTTGGCCGCACGTGGCTCTAATGTCATCATCCCAGTAGGCCATGAAAAGATGATTCCCTCCTGCCAGGCAGCAGCAAAGGTTATGGGTATTAAACATATTGATAATAGTCTGGGACTGCGCTGCGGTTTGGCCATTTTGCCTTTAGGCCAAATTTACACCGAAATAAATGCGTTGAATACTTTATTCGGAGTAGATGCTACGATCGTAAGCGCCGGGGGAGTAGGTGGTTCAGAGGGTAGCGTTATGCTGGCAGTAGAAGGTGAGAAACAACAGGTACAAGCTGCTCTCACAATGGCCCGCAGCTTGCTGAAAGAAAAACCCCTGTCGGTATCAAAGCAATCCTGTAAAAACTGTATTATGGATTCCCCCTGTGATTTTAAACCTGGAAAGTAATGGAGAGAGCACCACGCTATTACGATATGATTGGTATAAATAAAGGAATGAACTGGGGAATTAACTCGGTTCCCTTACCTACCAAATATGCGCTGTAATAAACGCTGATGGAAAGGTTTCTTCGGTTTATCTTGAGTCTGCACAATCTCGGTACCTGGTTTGGCTTTGACTGCATTAGTTTCCCTGGAATGAGAAGGCACAGGTTTAGCAATTGCGGGGACTGGTTTTGCCTGCTGTGCAACATATGTTTTATTAGCCCTTGGGGTCGTATGGTGATCCCTATTTACCTCGCTCGGCCGTTCTCTATGCTTCTCATTATGCTGAGAAGACTTGGTATGCGAATGCTTCTTTTCAGTTTTATTTAAGCTCGACTTTGAAGCAGCCCTAGGCGACTGCTGCCTCTTTGGTGAATTCGCTTTTTTCCATTTATCAGCCGAAGCTCTATGCTCATTGAGAAAAGCCTCTGATGGCAGTTCCATTTCCTCAATTAAAACTCCGATATGTTCTTCAATCTCATAAAGTGTCATGATGTCTTCGCCTGTAACCAAAGAGAGGGCACGGCCTACGTTCCCGGCTCTGCCGGTACGCCCGATTCTGTGCACATAGCTGTCTTTTTCGATAGGAACATCATAGTTGATCACCAGGGATAAATCGTTGATGTGAATACCACGGGC
>DIRQ01000097.1:0-13391 GCA_002424365.1 Syntrophomonas sp. UBA5432
ATGCTTGGGGCTCATTCTCTCTCCCTGTTTTATGATTACTTGTCCATTTTTTATATCATCCCCGCGCTTGATAATACGTTCTCCATTAGAAGCCGGCTTATATATCAGCACCGAATCTTTGTCCTGCAATTTAGTTTGTTCCACCATAATAACCGCGTTAGCACCGGGCGGTATCATACTTCCCGTAGAAACGTAGATACACTGGCCTTCCTTTAACTCAATATCGGCACTGTCTCCAGGCAGCACTTCCCCCAGATATTCTAGTAACACCGGATTATCTTCGTTAGCCACGTTAATATCACCAGCTTGTACGGCATAGCCATCACACATGGAACGAGAAAAATCTGGTACATTTACGTTAGAGATAATATCCTCGGCGACTATCTGATCAATTCCCTCCAAAACGTTTACTTCCATATGCTTCATCGGGAGGTGTTTGAATTTTTCCCAAATTAGCTCATTAGCTGCTTCAAGCGAGAGCATATTCTTTTCTCCTTTCTATTAATTGTAAGGATTTATCTTGTTCGGCCAGGCTCCTGGAAGGGATACAAACCTGTAGTTCCTGGTTCATGCGATTCTTCACAGTTACAATATCCACTTCTACTCCGTACAGGGTTCTTAATCTTTCCGAAGTTATAGCTTCATCCGGAGTTCCATTGTGTAGAATTGTCCCATTATTTAAAAGTACTGCCCGATTAGAGTAGATAAAGGCATGTTCTGGAAAATGGCAGGACATTAAGACGGCTATATTTAGTCCGGCCAGTTTCTTAACATGACTTAAAACTTTAATTTGATTGCCAAAATCCAGGCTGGCAGTAGGTTCATCCATGACGAGAATCTTGGGCTCCTGAGCCAGAGCTCGAGCAATTAGAACTAACTGTCGCTCCCCGCCGCTTATCTCGGTATATATACGATCTTGCAGGTAAGAAATATTTAACATTTCCAATGCCTGTTCAGCAATTTTTACATCTTTTTTGGCTGGGGAAGCAAAGGGCTTAATGTGGGCTGTCCGTCCCATTAGCACCACATCCAACACCTGAAAGGGAAAGGGTGGGGTGTGCATCTGCGGAATATAGCCTACGACTCTGGCAATTTGAGCAGAAGACCAATTCTTAATATTTTTGCCGTCTAACAGCACCTCCCCTCCTTGAATTGGCAATAGGCCCAGTATGGTTTTTATAAGGGTGGTTTTGCCACAACCATTGGCTCCTAAAAGGCCAATTACTTCCCCCACATTAATGCTAAGAGAAATGCTTTTAATCACGGTTCGTTGCCCATATCCACAGCTTAAGTTCCTAAGTTCCAATTCCATTTTCTATACCCCCAAACTTATTTCCAACCCCATTTACTGTTTAATAATAAATATAAAAAGAAAGGTACCCCGATAAGGGCGGTCAAAATCCCCAGCGGAATTTCCATACTGGCCAGTAACCGAGCCAGGTCGTCAACTAATAGCAGATAGGCACCGCCCAGTAAGATAGATGCCGGCAGCAATACCCGATAATTCGGGCCCACAATCATTCGAGCTAAATGTGGTATTACTAGCCCTACCCAACCGATTAGACCGCTAATGGAAACTGATGCTGCCGTCATTAGGGTACAGCAGACAATCACTATGGTTTTCATTAACGTAGTATTAATACCTAGTACCCGGGCCTCTTCCTCCCCCATCGCCAAAACGTTGAGACGCCAACGTAAGAGATAAAGCAAAATCCCTCCGAGCAATATAGGAATCAATACCATATATACATCCCGTGGAGTAATCGAGGCCAAACTTCCCATAAGCCAGAAGGTTATCGCGGGTAGCTTATCATAGGGGTCAGCAATATATTTAATACAGGAGATGGCAGCAGTAAACAGCGAACCAATCATGATACCCGACAGTACCAGAGCCAACATCGGGTCATGCCGAATCCGTATGCTAATCCCATAGGTTAAGCTAACAGCCAATAATCCACCCACAAATGCCATTAATTGTATTCCTAGCATGCTAAACGAAAAATATATACCCAGAGCTGCTCCAAAACCGGCACCGGCAGAGGCTCCCAGTATATCCGGAGATACCAGCGGGTTTTTAAACATTCCCTGATAAGCAGCTCCAGCAGTAGATAGTGCTGCACCTACTAATATGGCAGCCAAAATACGAGGCAAGCGTACTTGAAATATTACTGTCTCAACGGTAGCATTCCAAGTTGGCTCCAGGGGCAATACCCGGGCGGCTAAAACCTCCAGTAACTGTCCTGGAGGTACCGGGTATCGCCCCAGAGCAAAGGAAAGGATAAAAATAAGTATGAGCGTAATTAATAAGATGATAATTTTCCAGCCGGCATCTTTTTTTGATTCTACTTCTGTAATTCTATGTCTAGTAACTGCCTCCACCTGTAGTCCCCTTTCATAACTTATAGCCTGGCACGAAAATAATACTTGTTCCCCCTATGCTGTTCTATTTTGATAAAGGTATGCTATTTATATGGGGTAAGAGAAAATGAATCTGTGGTAGTAATTAAGTTTTAATACCCCTTTTATCAGCTTCTGTTTCTCCCACCCCAAATTAATTCGGTTAATCCGGTTTATACCATCAAATAATAAACCAGCATCGGAAAGTTGATGCTGGCTTTAAAACTTTGTAAATGGAGATAGAATTAATCTCCATACTTTACATTTAATCCCCTGGTGACAGTAGCAAACCATTGTTGTCCCCTTAGAAGGATATACCATATCTTCTTTCCAGACACGGGAGGCATAGCCGTTTCCTGCTATACCCTGGGAAGCGATTAAACGCTCCTTTCGTCCAATTATCCATAGCCTTAAGCTTTAGGATAAAAGGCTCGAAGACATTGCCTATTCTATTTTAACTAATTCTATGTTAATTGTTGTTGACATTGGTCAGTTTTTGTATGCCGTTTCGTCATTTTTATTCTTATCCTTATTTGTTATTGTTGATATTTGTTTAATTCTATATAGTTTCAGGTATTCCTGCCTAATAATTAATTTTTTCCTTAACTTTTTAAATCCAGACCATAAACACAAATGAGACCCTTTCAGGTCTCATTTTTCAAACAAAGAATTATTATAAAACGGGTCTATGGTATATTACTCTGATTCTATGGAGTTTATACGGCTGCTTTAAACCGCCGTAAACGTAAAGAATTTGATACTACCGTTACCGAACTTAATGCCATAGCTCCGGCGGCTATAACTGGCGAGAGTAATCCCAGAGCGGCAAAGGGTATACCAATGATATTATAAATAAAGGCCCAAAAGAGGTTTTGTTTGATGTGTTTCATCGTTGTACAGGATAGTTGAATGGCAGTTACTATACTTCGCAGGTCACCACTGATCAAAGTAATACCTGAGGTTTCCATAGCTACATCGGTTCCCGTACCTATGGCTATACCTACATCGGCAGTAGCTAAAGCAGGAGCATCATTAATTCCGTCTCCCACCATGGCTACTCTTTTACCACTATTTTTTAGTTCCAGGACCCGGGCCGCTTTATCCCCGGGAAGAACTTCGGCGATCACATTATCAATACCTAATTGAGAAGCTATGGCATGGGCCGTACGCTGATTATCCCCGGTTAGGATATAGATATCAATCCCCATTTGCTTAAGCTTTCTAATTGCCGGATGAGCGCTTTCCCGCAGGGTATCAGCTACCGCGATTATCCCTTCCAGTCTTCCGTCTACAGTAACCAGCATAGCAGTTTTAGCTTCGTTCTCCAGTTCCTCTAGTTTTTGTTCTAGCTGGCTGAAATCTATGGAGTATTCTTTTAAAAGCTGGCGATTGCCAATTAAAATAGACTTATTATCATATTCAACAGCCAAACCCAGACCCGGCAAGGCCTGAAAATTAGCGGCATCGGGTATTGCCTCTTCTCCCTTAAGCACTACAGCCTGGTCATAGATGGCCTCTCCCAATGGATGTTCTGAATATTTTTCTGCTACTGCAGCCAATAAAACTATCTCTTCTTCCTTTAGCCTGCCACATGATATGACATCAGTTACTTCCGGCTTGCCTGTGGTCAGGGTCCCAGTTTTATCTAACACCAGGGTATCAATGTGACAGGCGGTTTCCAGTTGTTCTCCCCTTTTAATAAAAATCCCCTTCTCTGCTCCTACTCCGGTCCCTACCATAATAGCAGTTGGAGTCGCCAGGCCTAGAGCACAAGGACAGGCTATTACCAACACTGCTACTGCACTGAGAACAGCGGTAGTAAGAACCCCGCTATACCAATACTGTAATATAAAGGTTATTAGAGCAATTCCCACTATGGCTGGAACGAAAACCCCGGATACCCGATCAGCGATTTTCTGGATAGGGGCTTTTGTACCTTGAGCTTCTTCCACCATTTTAATAATTCGAGCAAGGGTAGTCTCCTGTCCCACTCTGCTAGCGCGAAATTTAAAGCTGCCGCTTTTATTGATAGTAGCCCCGGTTACCATATCTCCAGGTTGTTTCTCCACCGGAATACTCTCTCCGGTAAGCATAGATTCATCAATACTAGACCGTCCTTCGATTACCTCTCCATCCACTGGTATTTTCTCTCCCGGACGAATAATTATTATATCGCCTACCTTTACAGTTTCAATGGGGATATCTATCTCTATTCCATCCCTTATCACCCGGGCTGATTGCGCCTGCAGCCCACTGAGAGCCTTTATTGAAGCTGTAGTTCTTTCTTTGGATATAGCCTCCATATATTTTCCGGCTAAAATTAAGGTGATTATCAAGGCTGAAGTCTCGAAATATATATCCATAGTTTTACCGCTCAACAGGTTATAAAGACTGAAGAAATAGGCTGCTGTAGTCCCCAGCGCAACCAGTACATCCATATTACTGCCTCCACCACGCAAAGCGGAAAAGGCATTCTTATAAAAACGATAGCCGATTATGAACTGAATCGGTGTGGCCAGTATCAATTGAAAATAGGGATTATGTAGCAGCACTACATTAATGCCCAGCAACATTAACACCATACTTAAAACCAGGGGTGCACTTAGAATAATGGCAGCTATTAAAAGACGATATAATTCTTTACTGCCAGTATCCTCCAATACGCCAACCGCACGATTCCCTTCGCTTTCCTCACGGGCGACAAAACCCAGGCGATCAATAGCCTGGGTTATCTGTTCCAGTTTAATCTGGGATGAATCGTAAGTTACTACTGCCTTATTGGTAGCCAAATTTACATTGGCAGCATCAATCCCTTCCATCCGGGAGAGCTTTTTCTCAATCCGGGCGGAACAGGAGGCACAAGACATACCAGATATATTCAAGCGAACTCTTTCCTGCATAGATAACTCACCTTCAAAAGCTTAACCCGTCTTAAGGAGTACAACATGAATAGACGCGGAAACCGCGGAGTTTAAGGAGATTAACGTGGAACTTTTTATTATTGAAAAGCCGATTTTCGTAATCTATAAAATATTTACTAATTTATCACCGTTGAGTGCCAGTTCGCCCTGGATGTGTAAATCAAAAAAGGAAACCCTACGGTTTGTGACGGCAGGACAGATATATGGGTTAAGCTCCAATACTTTCTTACCCTAAACCATGTTTTTCTGGCTTATAATTCTCAGGTTATCAAACAGTTCTGCTACCGTAATTAGCCCAACTCCTCCGGGTACGGCACTGGCTATACGGGCTTTGGCCTTGGACTCTTCGTGTACATCTCCAACCATACGGCCGTTCTCATCAAAATTAATACCTACATCTATTATTACACTATCTTCACTCACCATGTCCGGAGTAATATAATTAGCTTTCCCTAATGCAGCAACTAGTATATCAGCATTACGAGTTTCATTGCCGAGGTTCTTAGTTCTGGAGTGACAAAGGGTTACGGTCCCATTTTCCAAACTCATCATCATAGCCAGCGGACTACCAAGTATGGCACTTCTACCTACAATACATACCTTCTTACCCTCTATCGGTATATCATAATGTTTTAACATACTTATAACTGCTTTGGGAGTAGCCGGTTTTATACCCTCCTGCTTACTGATTAATTTGCCTAAATTATAGTTATGTATTCCCTCTACATCCTTATGGTAATCGATAACGTTAGCCAGCACAGCAATGTCAAGATGAGCTGGTAAGGGAGTTTGCAGCATTATGCCATTAACACCAGAGTCCCGATTAAGTTTATCTATCTGCTTAATAGTATCTTCCAAACTTATTCCAGCAGAGAAACTGGCAATTTCCACCTTTACCCCGGTTTCATCTCCGATTTTTTTTATGCCATTAACATAAGCCAGTGAGCTTTTGTCATCACCTATCCGTACAACAACCATGCTCATAGGAATCTTTTTGGCAGTACGGGCTACCCCCTCCTTAATCTTCTCTCTGATTTCTTTCCCATAAATAAGCACTGATTAATCCTCCACTCCTACAAAAATGAATTAAAATAGACGCGGATAACGCAGATTAAACAGGATTTCCGCGGATTCTTTTATAATATAACTTAAAACCCATCTACTTTTTCATGTGTAGTTGCAGCAGTTTTACTTATATGAGTAGCTTTTTCTTTCACTCCTTTTAACCCCTCACATCTTACTCTAGAAAATAGCCACTTTCCTGGATTCGAAGTTATTTAAACGACAAATTAGTTATAACGCCTGTTTTCATATTAAAAGGCCTGTTCAATATGATTAATGATTTCTTTGCTACCGTCTATAAGGATAGTAATAACATCAAAACGTATTTCCTTATAGGGATGCTCCACACTATTCAGATATATTAAAGCCGCCTGGCGCAGGTGATTCATTTTCTTCCTGGTAATAGCCTCCTCGGGAGAACCAAAGCTGGTGCTTTTTCTGGTCTTTACCTCTACAAATACTAGTTTACGATCCTTTTCGCATATTATATCCAATTCCCCGTTACGGGTGTAATAATTTCGGTCCAGTATCCTATAACCCTTGTCCTGTAAATAACGGCTGGCAATGTCTTCTCCCCACATACCCAGTTTCCGTTTCATAAGCTACCTCGTTTTAATATTTTTTATCCATAGAGTATATAAAGGCCAATATCTCAGCAATGACTGCATATAGCTCGGAAGGAATCTCTTCATATAAATCAAGGGCCATGAGATACTCTACTAGTTCACTGTCTTCCTTTAAAGGCACCCCGCTCTCACGCGCAACTTCCCTGATACGCTCAGCAATATACCCCCTGCCTTGGGCAACTACTACCGGTGCCTGATCTTTTTCCGGGTTATAACTCAGGGCTACGGCTTTTTCAATTTTATCCTCATCTATCCTGCTATCCATAACGTTCCCCCCCTAAACCGTTACATCAATGGAAAAGGGCCGAATTTTCATAGGTACTTCTTCCATTTGCGGTCTAAGTTTATCGATTTCCTCATCCTCCTTAACCCTTCGCACACCCAGGTTATTAATTGTGTAGCCAAGCTGGTTGAGCCCTTTAATTAACTGGTTTATATGCTTATTAAAATAATGCATAACCTTGTCTGATTCAACTACTCCCTGCAAAGCCAGGGTTTTATTTTTATTCCAGTTAATATGGAAGAGTACCATGCCCATATTAGCAGTATCCAATGAGACAATAAAGTTAATGTTATCCTGTTCTTTAAGTAATTTGTTTCCCGCTTCACGATTTACCCGCATTTGACAGAGACGGTATTCATCGTCTATTTTCACCGGGAACGAGAAATAGTAATAGTTGAAGTTAGAATCTGGCATACGACTTAAGTAATTAAAAATTCTCTGCCCGCTCAGTTCCCTTTCCATGCCTTCTACCCGGTTTAGTAGTTCACTTATAAGGGGTAGTTTGGATACGATTTCCCCATCTTTTATTAAATCTTGTAAAAGAATCAAGCCCCTTACTAATTCATTTTCCGATTGCACCCAGTTTTGCAAGCCTTCTCTTGTAACAGCAGGATTATTGCTTAACTCTATTTGTAAAACCTCCAGAAGAGGCCGAATCAGGGCCAGGAATTTAAGCCCATCCAAATCGGTCCTTATTCCAGTTGTCAGGCTACTAATTTTATCTCCCCCAGAGGATAACAATTGGCTATCTGCTATTAGGCCTCCAGCGGGGCGCTCTAAAATAAACTGTTGGCCAAGATTTTTTGCTGTTGGACGGTTTAGAGTACCGGCCTGCCTCTCCTCAATACTTGCTGTTATTGCTGCGGCCGAAAAAACGGGGCGCTCTGCCATGAATTGCTGACCCGTTCTTCCAGCTGCCGGTCGGTTTATGGTACTGCCTTCATCACCATCCGGCTGCATTATGTTTACCTGAACCGGCACTCTGCTGGTATCCCGGACCAGTTCAGAGACTGTCGGGAGTGAAGTATTACCGGCAACTGTTGTTTGCGTCCCTGGTCGAGTTTCAACTACATATTGTACTTCCTTACCGCTAAGTCCTTGTCCACTTTGAATTACCGGGCGTTCAGAATTACTTAAGCTGCTATTTTGTTGAATATTCTCAGCCAATATTGGCCTGTTAACTACAGGACTTAAGTTCAATTGATGATTATACCTGCCTACTGGCTGAGAGGACTCATCTCCCACCTGACGAGAAAGCTGAGTTAAGTTTTGGATAAGGTTTTTTAGTAGTTTGCTCAAATTACTTCCCGGATCGGTAAACTGTAACAGAGCATTTAAAACCTGCTGGTTTAGCGGTAGTCCACGGGAAAGAGCCAGGGTTACTATTTCCAGATTTCCGGGGTTATTTGCCCCCAAAACATTAATTCCTTTTTGCATTTCATTCAGATTGTGAGGAGTAACGGGAAGGTTGTGCTGCAACAGTTTACGGGCGAATAAAACAGTTTCGTCCTTAACTGGTATACCCATACTTTGAAGATTAGCTGAAAGATTAGCATTTTCTAGTTGTACCATACGCTCGGGGCTCAGCACTTTTAAAAAGGTTTTACCATCGTGAAAATCATCAACCATTAAAAACAGTTGCTGCCCAGGTTTAACCATGACTTCAGTGGCCGCTTCAATTAAACGTCCTTTCAAAAACATCATAACCAACCCATCAGCTCTGACTTCCTGAACGCTACCCTGTAAAATTTCACCCCGGGAAAAAGATATGCCCTGGTCAGAAGGGGTAGCAATATTAAGCATCATCCTGGTCAAAGAGACCTGGTTGCTGTCCATATGTACCTCCTGATAACAAGGATTTAACCGGTTCAAAACTACTCCGGTGTATTGAGCAAGGTCCCTTATCTATAAGGGCGTTAATATGCTGCCTGGTTGCGTATCCTTTATGTTTAGCAAACTCGTAACCAGGATAAAGGATATCAAAATACTCCATACTGGCATCCCTTTCCACCTTAGCCAGAATAGAAGCGCAGGCAATAGAAAAACTAAGACTATCACCTTTAATTAAAGACTGTTGTCTAATATCTATATCGGGCAATCTAAGGGCATCTATTAGTAGAAAATCAGGACCGGGACATAACTCCAATATCGCTGTGTGCATAGCTTTACGAGTAGCATTTAGTACGTTTATATCATCTAAATAGGGAGGATTTATGGCAACTACCGCCCAGGAGATAGCCATCGCTTTAATTTCAGTTGCCAAGGCCCTCCGCTTATTTGCACTTAGTTTCTTGGAATCATCAACTCCGGCAATAAATGCATTCCGGGGTAAAACTACTGCTGCCGCTACCACTGGTCCGGCTATAGGCCCCCGACCTACCTCATCTATACCGGCTATGTATCTAAATCCCTGTTTCCATAGTTCCTCTTCATACTGCTTAAGCTGCCTGATTCTTTTCTTCTCTTTACTGTCTACGTCACCCATTTTTACTACTCCCAAAATACCTAAATCTTCTGCCCAGCCAGCATTGCTGCCAAGGTTTCCCCCTGCAATATGGCCTTTCTTATCCCTCCAACCGCAAAGGCATCCCCAATCAGGTGCACGCTGGAATGCATTTTTCTCGCCTTTAGGTAAATTTCATTGTTGGACTTATAACCTATTGCAGATATTACATAATCAGCTGGTAAACTCTCCTGCTCGCCGTTACTACTGGCTATGGTTATATTATCGTTTCCTATTTCTATTACACTACTGCTGGTACGTCTTTTAACCCCACCTGCTTGTATCCGGTTCAGTAAATCCCGCCGGTTTTTCTTTTCCATGTCTGCAGCTAGAAATTGCTCTTTTTCAACAATGGTAATATGGTTAGCACTCTGGGTCAGGAAATCGGCAGTCTCGCAGCCATTACTACCCCCTCCTATAATTACCACCTGTTGACCTTCAAGGTTAAAACGCCCGTTTAATATATCCTCCACCTGCAGGCAATTCTTTTCATTCCAACCTTTAAACTTTGGTGTTAGTGGCTTGGAACCACTGGCAACAAGCAGGTGGTCTGGATATTGGTCTCTTAGATTTTCTAGTTTATAAGGATGATTAAGATTAATACTAACCCGGCTGCGTCTGAGACTTTTTATTAAATAATCCCTAAATAGAGCAATTTTCTCTTTATGCGGAGGGACTGCTGCCAGATTCAATAGTCCTCCCAGCCTTTCCTCCTTCTCGAAAAGATCAACCTCAAAGCCATACCGATCCAAGGCCAGTGCTAATTGCATCCCGGCTGGTCCTCCCCCTATTACTACTGCCGTGGACTTGTTTTTTATTTTGAAAGTTTTTGTTAGCTCCCGCTCCCTGCCAGTTACCGGGTTAACAGCACAGCTTACCGCAATTCCTTTGAAATTATCTTCGATGCAATTATTACATATTATACAGGGACGAATTTCATCGTCGTAGCCTTTTTCAGCCTTAATAGCCCAGTTACTATCTGCCAGTAAAGCCCGTCCTAAAAAAACTAAATCAGCCTGCTGTTTCTTAATAATCTCTTCCGCCATCTCCGGTTTTTTAATCATACCGCCACTTATAACCGGAATTTTTACTACCTGTTTTACTGCTGCCGCCATATAGGTACGCCAGCCTTCGGTATAAGATGCCGGTTCTATACTAGTTAGACCGGATTCGTAAGTACCACAAGAACAATTAATCAGGTCTACGCCCGCCTCATCCAAACGACGGCAAATTTCCAGGGATTCAGGCATCTCTAAACCCCCTGGTACAAAATCGTCTATATTTAAACGCACGTCCAAAACTAATTTTGGGAAACCTTTTTTAATACCGGCAACTATTTCCATTAATAGACGAACTCGATTATCCAGGCTACCACCGTATTCATCCTGGCGCAGATTACAGTTGGGCGAAAGAAATTGATTAATCAAATAACCATGAGCAGCATGAACTTCAACTCCGTCAAATCCAGCCATATAAGCATAGCCAGCAGCAGCAATAAATTTATCACGGATATCCTGCACCTCGGTAATAGACAGTTCCCGGGGAACATCTTTTACGGTGGCGCAAGCAACAGCCGAGGGAGCTACCGGCTGAACTCCCGTAATTATACTGTGAGTCTGACGACCGGCGTGAAATAATTGAATAAGCGCTCTGCTGCCACAAGATTTTATACCATCTGCCAGTTGGCTTAAACCTCTCAGATAGCGTGGATGGTCTATGAGAATCTGACCAAACCCTTCCCGTCCGGCAGGTGCATCAATACAAGCCGCTTCAACAATGATCAGCCCTGCTCCGCCACGAGCCCGGGCTTCATAATAGGCTATTTGACGTTCACTTACTTCCCCATTTAAACGGGCATAGTTTACCGCCATCGGTACCATTACTATCCGGTTCTTAAGCATTACCCCACCAACATTAATGGGAGCAAAAAGAGCTGGATACTTTAGCATAAATACACCTCCCAGATTTGATTGAAACTAACTACAAGCGGTACTAAGGTAGACGTGGATTCCCCTCACACCTAACCCCTCACTCTAAACAACTAATCAAATTGTAAATTCGAAGCAACGAAGCAACTAACAAGAAAATGTGCTATCAGCGCTTATTCCCGATAGTACGGTTCTCCCAGTTGGCCACGGGTTGATTGGAGAACTGCTTCTAGTATAGGTAAATCGCGCTCGCTCATAAAAGGGTCCTGCCCTTGCTTGATTCGCTCCATGCCAGCTTCTACCGGAATTACCCTGTATTTTAACTTACCCTGGTCATAATAGGGGTGTGAATAGGTGGGAGTATAGGAGACTTCTTCTAATATGGTTTCACCGCTATTCATATTCTTACTTAACTTCATTTTAAGGACTATCCCGCTATTTCTTTCCCGGCCATGTTGGGAACTAATAAAGTTACCCATAGAATAAATGACGAATTTATCTTTATTCCCTACCTTAACTATTTCCATAGTCTGAACTACATGAGGATGATTGCCCAGAATAATATCCGCACCTGCATTTAGGAATTCGTGGGCCATTAATATCTGTTCCTGAGTAGGTTTAGGTTGATACTCCTGACCCCAGTGTAACACCAGAATAAGTACATCTACCCGGGGACGCAGGGTTTCTATGTCCGTTAATATTTTATCACGATCTAAAATGTTAAAAAATTCCGGGTGTTCACTTGGTAACGGTAAGCCGTTGGTACCATAACTGTAAGCTAAATAACCAATCTTTACCCCTTTTATATCCTTAATCAAAAAAGACCGGGCTTCCTCTTCATTACGATAAGTTCCCACCGTATCCAATCCAGCTCCTTTAAGCACATCGAGGGTACGAATAGCCCCCTTATAACCTCGGTCCAGCGAGTGGTTGTTGGCAGTAACTACCAAATCAAAACCTGCTTCTTTAAAGGTAGTCGCTACAGCATCCGGGCTGTTAAACATAGGATAGCCAGTATACCCGGTCTCAGAACCAGCCAGGGCGGCTTCAAAGTCAATAGAGCTGTAGTCACCTTCATTAATTAGGTCTTTTACGTCTATAAAAAAATGGTCAAAACAGTAAGACCCATCCGGTTGCAATCCAGATCTAATTAGCGGTCCATGCATTAAGCAATCACCGGCAGCCGTAAGAGTAATAGTCTGTATCCGCGGTATCTCCTTTTCACTGTCCACTTCGACTACATCCTGGTGCCTATTTGCCACCTGTGCCTGAACCTTTAATTCGTGGTATATGGTCATGGATGCTAAACACCCCAAGCAAATTAGGGTAATTATCATAAACACTCGTTTAAACATGGCATGCTCCCTATCTTTAGTAAAAAAACAATAAAGAGGAACAATTGGGTTCCTCTTTATTCTACCGTTTTATTCTGTTTTCGTCTCGTTGTAAAACGTTCTACTTACTTTTTAATTTTCATCTCCCAGAGATCCTTGTTGTCTACCTTAATATCAACCTTGAAACCCTGGGATAGGGCGAGCTTACTAACATTTTCCTTGGAGACCTGGCTGCTACCCATTATGAGTAGTTCTGTAGCTCCAGCATCGATCGCCTTTTTGGTTCTTAAAACTGGAACCGGACAGCTAAGTCCTCGTACGTCTAACTTATCCATAC
>DIRQ01000097.1:13693-14892 GCA_002424365.1 Syntrophomonas sp. UBA5432
CCAACTATCATACCTACGACTACTGCTGCCGCATCCATATCTCCCTCACCGGATAAAATAAGCTGACGTAAGGGACAACCACCGAGCAAGGTTGCCGTCAGACCAACCAGGAATAACCCCAGGAAGTTCCATATATGCATAGTATGAGCTACAGGTTGCTCGGTAAAGCCAGGTTTAAAGAAACCAAAGGCAATATTCAAAACTAGAGCTCCAACAAAAATACCCAGGAATCCGATTAGGAGATAATTATCTCGAATAAGAATAAAATCCCTGATTCCGCCACTGAGACAAAGGCGGGTACGCTGGGCCATAAAACCGACTAATAGGCCCACGACCAGCGAGATTCCTATAGGTGCCGCCATGGAGCCTGGACCTTCGGTGCTAAAAAACAATGGGCCTCCCGCCTCCGGATTAAAGATAGTGCCTTTTAAGAGTAGGAAAAGGAAAAAGGCGAATATAATAGGCAACAAATAACCGCCCACATTAGAATGGCTGTATTCTGCCCGACCCAGGTTAAAGCCATTTTTAAGGAAATATACCCCGGCACCTACACCAGCTATAAAGCCAAAAAGTCCGACCACAGCATTGTAGTCTCCGCCAGCCATTCTTAAGATATCCCGCAAAGGACAGCCTAAAAATACCAATGCACCAATCATCATAAACATGCCCATTATAAAACGTACTAAAGTAGACGAACCGCCCCGGGCTTTAAACTCACCGCTAAACATGGCGGTTAACATTGCCCCTAATAAAAGGCCAATAATTTCGGGACGTATATACTGAACTATTCCAGCACGATGCAGACCCAGGGCTCCTGCAATATCTCTTTCAAAACAGGCTATACAGAACCCCATGTTACCCGGGTTACCCATTTTAACCAGAATTGCTGCAAAGGCCCCAATAACAAGTCCAGTCAAAAGAATAAACCACTTGTTTCTGTTCACTTATTATTAACCCTCCTCGCTTAGTATAGCCGCTAGTTATACCTAAGCATATATTATTTTATAATAATGTTTATTCTACACAGCTTCTTTTAATCCTCCCTAAATTTCGAATAATTAATCAAATATTTTTATATACTATATAGCTGCAACTAATAGGTTGTCAGTCGTAAATTGTAAGACGTCGGGAATTAAGGTTGAATAGTGGTTAGGTGTAAGAAGTAAGGCGAAAGCGAAGGTAAGGCGATATAGGTGGCA
>DIRQ01000097.1:15108-24689 GCA_002424365.1 Syntrophomonas sp. UBA5432
GCATAAGGGAGCAAGCGTTAGGGTTAACCCGGTTATCTACTCCAGACTCAGCGGTCCGAGCTTACCTTTACGAAAATCCTGTAATAATACGGTACAGGTTTTCTCCACATCTACTTCCCCACCCTTAATGAGGTGGCCCTTTTTACGGGCTATATTTTCCAATAGTTCCTGCTCCGATCGGTCTAGGTTGTCTAGTTTAAGTTTATCATACAGCACTTGAGGAGCTTTTTCTCTTAAAAGCTGTATCAAATAAATGCTGACATCATATTCCTGGTAAGCTTTCTCTCCTACTACATCAAGTAAAGCTAGTTTCAAACCCTGCTCTACAGTATCAATTTTAGGCCACATTAATCCCGGGGTATCCATAAATTCAATATCATCTCTTACCCGTACCCATTGTTTACCCCGGGTAACCCCTGGTCTAGCTCCGGTTGTTGCCACCTTTTTCCCTGCAAGGGAGTTAAGAAAACTCGATTTCCCTACGTTAGGTACTCCCACTATCATAACCCGTGCAGGTCGGTTTCTCCTTCCCCGGCGCTGTAACTCTTCCCGTACCGGTGCGAAAGCAGTTGCTATAAGCTGTAAAACCTCACGCGAACCCTTGCCACTGGTTGAATCCATGCCTGCTGCCAGGTAACCTTCATTACGTAATTGCTCCAGATGTCTTCTGGTATCGGCTACCGAAGCTAGATCCATTTTGTTTAATATAATAATGGTTTTTTTAGGACTAATCATTTTCTCCAGCTGGGAATTACGGCAAGAAAAAGGAGCACGGGCGTCCAGAAGCATAGCTACCATATCCACTAGCTTCAGATTCTCCTGTATCTCCTTCCTAGCCTTCACCATATGCCCTGGAAACCAGTTAATGCTCACAGTCTACCCTCCATATTAATAAGAAAAGGAGAATACCCCGGGGTATCCTCCTCTCTGACTTACATTATGTTTGCAATTAGAATCTGCCTTTTTCTTTAACCCGAGCTTTTTTACCAGTTAGGCCGCGCAGGTAAAACAGGCGAGCTCTGCGAACTTTACCTCTCCGGATAACCTCAATCCTGGCTATTTTGGGTGAATGCAGAGGGAAAGTTCTCTCTACAGCCACACCGTACGATATTCTTCGCACCGTAAATGTCCGGGATAAACCAGCCCCACGAATCTTTATTACCGTACCTTCGAAAATCTGGATTCTTTCCCGAGCACCCTCAACAACCTTAACATGTACTTTAACATTATCCCCAGGAGCGAAATCGGGCATATCTTTTTTAAAATATTCATCTTCAATAGACCTGATTATGTCTTGCATTACTATTCTGACCTCCTTCCCGCGAGCGTTCCTATTAAGCGTTCATACATTATACCAATATAGCGGACCGCCTTCGCTACACAGAACAGTGGTATTATACCATACCGCCTACCCTTAACTCAAGAAAAATTCTTTAATTAAACCAATATTCTCCCAGTAAACGATCAGTGATTATGGAAACCGCACTACGTACCGACAAATGATTGTAACTGGCATCCCCCTGTACTGGTTCCAGTATATAAGTACAGGATTCTATTAAGCTTCTATCCATCCCCCAACCGGTACCAAAAAGAATTAGAAATACCTGCTCATTATTAAAAATCTTATCCTTCATATCACGGTAGGATATAGTATTAGGATAAACCCTGGCATCGGTAGCTATAGTATCCGGTTTTTGGCCAGTCTCATCTTGAATTGTATTTAGAACCTCCTGCAGGTTCTCTACAGTCCTTAACCGGTTAAAGGCTTCCTTTCTATCAGGATTGTAACTTCCTCCGTAGCCCTCCTGCCAGTAAGAAACTATCTCTTTTATCAAGCGGTGCTGGCTGGGCGAAGGATGAACTACAAAAAAGCCCTCCACATTATAGGTCCTGGCTACCCGGGAAATATCATGCAAATCCAGATTAGTAACCGAGGTGGTAATAATATCCTGACGCTTGTTATACATAGGATAATGTAGAAGTGCTATATAGACTTTACCCTTATAGGTACCAGGCACCGGACTTATTGACTTATTTGGCGTCGTCACCCTTTACTGCTCCTTAAATAATATTTCCTGTAACAATTCTTTTTCTTCAGCATCATATTCCCGATTTAAAAGCAATTCCGGACGTTTAAGTAATGTCATTAACAGGCTCTGTTGCTTACGCCAGCGGCGAATGTTTTCATGATGACCGGAAAGCAAAACCTCCGGTACCCCCTGTCCCTGATAATTACGGGGACGTGTATAATGAGGATATTCCAATAGTGCTTGGGAAAATGATTCTTCCGTGGCTGATTCTTCTGCTCCCAGTACCCCTGGAATCATACGCGATACAGCATCTACCAGTACCATTGCTGCTAATTCTCCACCAGTTAAAATATAGTCACCAATAGATATTTCTTCATCAACCATTTCCATAACTCGATAATCAATACCCTCATAATGCCCACAAAGCAATAACAGGTGGTCTTTTTGCCCTAGTTCTTCAACCCTTCTTTGATTCAGGGTCTTACCCTGGGGAGATAGGTATACCAACCATGAATCTGCGGTTTTACAGCTGGCGATTGTCGGCATTACTACATCTGCCTTCATAACCATACCGGCACCGCCCCCAAATGGATAATCATCAGCCTGCTGATGCTTTCCCGGAGCAAAATCTCTGATATTTATTAAATTAATTTCCAGTAAGCCCTTTTCCCGAGCCCTTTTAATAATACTTTCATTAAACGGAGAAACAAACATCTCCGGAAAAAGGCTTAAAATATCAATCCTCATGTTAACCTCCTATGGTCGAAGACCATTCCCTCACCCCTCACTCTAGATAATTAGTCAAGTTGTTAAATATAAATATTTACAAGATAACTCTGTTTCAACACCTAACCACTAAAATCAATAAGTCCTGGCAGCAGTGTGACCCGCATTATTCTCTCTTCCAGGTTAACTCCCAGTATAACATCTTTAATAGCTGGTAATAGAATCTCGCCATGCTCAGGCGATTGGACCACATAGACATCATTTGCTCCAGTCTCTAATACCTCGGTAAGCTCCCCCAGGAATCCCCTCTCTTCATCGTATACGGATAAGCCCTGCAGTTGAAAATGATAATAATGGCCTGCAGGCAGCGGATATAACTGGCTCTCATCAATTTTTAGTAATGCATTGCGGTAATCTTTTGCTACTTCCATACTGTCGATCCCTTGCAGTTTGAGCAGGTAAAATTCCCCATGGTAACGTGCAGCCTCCACCATAACCTTTTTGGCCTTACCATTTTGCCATAGAATAACTGTTTTTAGTTTTTTAAACCTCTCTGGAAAATCAGTAAAGGGTATTACCCTTACCATACCCTGATAACCATAGGTGCCCACTATCTTTCCTATGTTAATTAAATCTTCTTCCTTCAAACTACTACCCTCTTTTTCCTGCTGGCAATTATGCCTGGACATAAACAGTGATAGGGCTATGCTCTAGCCCTATCTTAATATCTCTATGACAACCCTTTTTCCTTCCTTAGCAGCGGTTGCTTTGGTAATGGTGCGAATAGCTTTGGCGATTTTACCTTGTTTACCTATTACTTTCCCCATATCTTCGGGTGCAACTCGAAGCTCCAGAATAATAGATCTTTCACCTTCAATTTCTGTTACATCAACCGCATCCGGGTTATCAACTAAAGACCTAGCAATGAATTCGACTAAATCCTTCATCTCATGTTCCACCCCCTGTTCAGAGTACTACTTGCGGTTAGCTGTAAATTTGGCCATAATGCCCTGTTTCTGAAAAAGGGATTTGGCCGTGTCGGATGGTTTAGCTCCGTTGGCCAGCCATTTTAAAGCCTTTTCTTCATCAATGTTAATGGTTACCGGCTCTGTTGAGGGGTCGTAATACCCAATTTCCTCGATAAATTTGCCATCTCTAGGGGATCTGGAATCAGCCACAACAACTCTATAAAAAGGGTTCTTCTTGGCTCCCATTCTTTTCAGTCTTATTCTGGTTGCCATCTATTCACCTCCTTTATGTTAAACAAGCTACTAAAATTTTTTCAACCTATTTAAAAGGGAAATTTTATAGGTGGCATGCCACCCTTTTTACCCTTACGGTTACCCATATCAGCAAATTGTTTCATTAGCTTACGGGATTCTTCAAACTGCTTTAACAAACGATTTACTTCCTGAACCTTGGTACCGCTACCCCGGGCAATGCGTTTCTTACGACTACCATTTATTATGGTTGGATTACGCCGTTCCTCAAGGGTCATGGATTTTATAATTGCTTCTACATGAACTATTTCTTTTTCATCAAAATCGGGTTTTACGCCTTTTAGCTGTTTATTAAGGCCGGGAATCATACCCAGTAAATCTTCTAGCGGACCCATGGACCTAACCTGTTGCATCTGCTCCAGGAAATCTTCCAGGGTAAATTCCTGCTGCCGAATTTTGCGTTCCATCTCCTTGGCCTTCTTAGCGTCAAAGGTTTCCTGGGCCTTTTCTACTAGGCTAAGAACATCTCCCATACCCAGTATGCGTGATGCCATGCGGTCAGGATAAAACACATCCAGGGCATCTAGTTTTTCACCTACGCCCACCAGCTTAATAGGACAGCCGGTAACTGCTTTGACCGAAAGGGCAGCACCACCACGGGTATCACCATCCAATTTTGTAAGTACGGCGCCAGTTAATCCCAGTTCCTTATTAAAACTCTCAGCTACATTAACTGCATCCTGTCCGGTCATAGCATCTACTACCAACAGTATCTCATCAGGTTCAACTGCTGCCTTAATTTCTTTGAGTTCATTCATTAGCTCTTCATTAATATGCAAGCGTCCGGCTGTATCCAGGATAATAACATCCCGGTTATGGCTACGGGCATATTCTAGCGAAGCTTTGGCAATATCCACCGGATTAGCCTCACCCATGGAGAAAACGGGTATATCAACTTGTTCTCCCAATACCTGTAATTGTTTAATAGCTGCTGGCCGGTAAACGTCGCAGGCTACAAACAGGGGTCGCCGTCCCTGTTTAATTAATCTTTTACCCAGTTTAGCAACGGTTGTAGTCTTTCCTGAACCCTGTAAACCTACTTCCATAATAATGCTGGGAGAGCGCGAGAGGTTAAGCTTGCTTTCTGAGCCTCCCATCAATTCGGTCATCTCATCATAGACTATCTTGACAATCTGCTGCCCTGGGGTAAGACTCTGGAGGACCTCCTGGCCAACTGCACGTTCCCGTACCCGGCTGACGAAATCTTTTACAACTTTAAAATTAACGTCAGCTTCTAACAATGCCAGCCGAACTTCCCGCATTGCTGCCTTTACATCTTCTTCATTAATTTTTCCTTTACCACGCAGTTTACGAAATATATCTTGCAAGCGGTCTGATAAACCTTCAAATGCCATGCTACCTCTCCTTTATGAGTTAAAGCATATCACTTACTTCCTGTAATATTAGCAAGGCTTTCCCAATATTATCCCCTCCAGAGGGATTATCCAATAAAGCACATACTTCCTCTAGGTACTGGCGCGTCTTTAGAAAGCGACCCGCCAATCCCAGCCGGTTTTCATATTCCTTCAGAGCCATTTCTGCTCTTTTTAAAATATCATGAACACCCTGCCGGGTGATTTGCATATGTTCAGCAATTTCAGCCAAGGACCAGTCATTCTCATAATGAAGACTCATGGCCTCTTGCTGTTTTCGGGTTAACAAAGGGCCGTAAAAATCATTTAGGAAAACTATATGGCTTCTTTTTTCCAGCATAACTATTCTCTCCAAGTGTAAAGGTTAATTACTTTACAGGTCAATTTTAACTGCAACTGCTTTTCATGTCAAGCATACGATACTTTTTATTGTCAAAGACGTTCTAGCCTAGAATTTACCGCTATTTTAAATCAAAAGTAATGGGTATACTGGCTAAAACCGAAGTGCTATAATTTAGCTGTAGCTTTTATAAATGATTATTATTATATGGTGATGGGAGCTGAGGGATTGAAGGAAAAAATAGCCCTGATAGTTGACAGTATGTGTGATTTGCCCCAGGAAATTATTCAGAGATTTGCTATTAAAGTATTACCTGCCAAAATAATTTATCCGGGAAAAGAATACGCCGATGGGTTAGATATACAACCAGATGAGGTTTATCGACGAATGCCAGATGAAATACCTACCACTGCTATGCCTAGTCCACATGAAATTTCAGAAACTTTTGAACAAATACGTCGAGAAGGCTTTACCCACGTCCTGGCACTGCATATTTCCAGCGGCCTTTCCGGAACTGTTGAGGCGGTAAGAATGGTAGCCCGTGACTTTGAAAACCTGAAGATTTATGTAATGGATACCAAAACCCTATCGATGGGAACCGGTTGGATAGTACTGGATGCAGCCCGTAATATTGCTGACGGCTTATCCTTTGAACGAGTGGTGGAAAGCCTGCAACATATTCAGTCCAAAGTTGAAGTATATTATATTATTGAAACCCTGGAATACCTGCGCCGGGGTGGAAGAATCGGTCGCGTGGCCGGCATGCTAGGTCAGTTTTTGCACCTTAAACCTGTTATATCAGTTGACCGGGAAGGTGATTACTTTACCTATTGTAAAGCCCGGGGGCGTCTCAAATCCATTGAAAAGCTGGTCGAAATTGTAGAAAACAAGGTGAAAGAAAAACAGATTAAACTGGCGATTATGAATGGCGGAGCCTCGCAGGAATTCGAAAAATTGGTGGAAAGATTGCACCAGTTGCCTAATATTAAGGAACTGGTAACCTCAGACATCAGCCCTGCTCTAGGGGTGCATACCGGTCCTGGGCTGCTGGGAGTAAGCTTTTACGAAGTATAATTACCAAACCAGAATAACCGGCGAGATGGTTTATCATTCTCGTCGGTTATTGTTTTATAAAAAACAATACTAATTGTAATTATTTACCATTGTGTTATATAATACCATTATTAGTTACACTAGGAGGATGATAGTGCCAGTAAAAAACTTTTTTCTTATGAGCTTTACAATCGTTATCTGCCTGCTATTTCTATTTTCACCTTTCACGGAATCTAAAACCTATTTCCCTTCTAATCAAATTGCCATTGTAGCAATAGCAGACAAAGATGATGCTTTGCAGGCAATGCTTAATGGCTTCGAACTCTACGGTTCATTTTTGAATGATATTGAATTTCAGCAAGGCTACTACTTACCACTACATGGTAAAACTCGAGCAGAAGCTATTAATTATCTGGGGGGTGGATTTGAAAAGAATCTGGCTGCAAGCATAGTTGACGAGTATACCTGTTTCATACCAGAACTTAACTGTCTGGCTATTAAACCTGTTGAAGGACTACCGTTACTTAATAAGGAGGACATTCCCTATCTTAGCTGTGATGAAATAAATAACGAGCATATTATTTTTTCTCGGGAATTTACTAGCTGTTACTCTCCAATAGACCGTTACCTTTACCAGGTAGAAATACGGCTGTATCAAGACCACTGGAAAATATCTGCCCTCAGCCTTGATGAGCTCTAGTAAGAAAACAGACACGGGAATAGACATAGATACATAGATCTCCCACAGATTTCTTTTTTAAAATAACTTAACCCCAACTACTGTTTTCATACGTGGTTGCGCGTGTCCTCTTACCGCTCACAAATTTAGCTTTTTGAGCAGGAAAATAGGTATAAACTATAGAAATGGGTTCACAGTGTTAATAAGAAAATTGGTGTAATAATATGGTTATCTTGTAAATAGCTTCGAATTGAGAACTAGAGTGGTTGTTTAGAGTGAAGGGTGAGGTACTTCTAACTAGGGACTCGATTAATTATATAAAGATAAAGAACAATGAACATATTTTCATAGATGTTATTGTCCTTCGGCATGGGGTTATTAAAATATATGAAAGGCGTGAACCTGTTGAACAAGTATTATTTTGTGGACAAATCCCGTTATACTGAGAATTGGCCCCTCTTAGCACTTTTATTTGTTGGCGCCATCCTAGCCTGGTGGCAAATATCATCGCTGCTGGCTGCAGTGCTGGCAGGATTAGGTTTTATAATAATGCTGGTAAATGAAAAGCGGGGAAAGAAAAAGAATGGTAACTCGATAGAAGTTTTAGAAAAATGTATAATATTTAACGAAGATGGCCAGAGTCGTAGTATCGCATTTAATGAAATTAAAAAAATAAAGTATAGCAACAGTATAACCACAGGAGATTCAACCATATTAATTCAAACAGGGATTAACAAACATAAAATACAACCTTCAAACTATGAAAACAGTGATAAGTTGCTCCAACAGTTACAAAGCAAATTTTCTGATTTTAATTGTACTATAGTTAAATGATACTATGCCTTTCTATCATTTTTTCCGAGATTTCTATAGCCCTGCTGCATTTATATCAGTAGGTAAATTATCTTCTCTTGCTCGAGTAATTTTATGCAGTATATCTGCAGTTTCTTGCTTATTCAATCGCCCACTAATCTTAATCTTGCTTGATTGTTGTAAATCAATGCTGGTACTTGTTTTTAATGGGTTACCATACTGGTCTGTCATAACTTCAATTATAGGCCTGGTCATATTAAACCTATTGGCTGATGTAACTACAGCAATACGACCATCGTTAAGACGAATAAGACTACCAATAGGATAGAGTGCAATATTAGAAATAAAGGCATCAACAATTTCTGGATCAAAGTATGTATTCCGCAAACCTTTTAATACGGTTAAGCCATCTATGGTGGAATATGCCTTGCGGTATGGGTGATCAGATATAACCGCATCAAAAGTATCTACCACTGCTGTTATTTTGGCATATTCTACTATCTCCTTATCCCGTAACCCTCGGGGATAACCGGATCCATCTACCCGTTCATGATGTTGATAAGCTATGTGAGCTGAAGTAGTGGATAACTCATGGTAACTACGGAGAATATTGAAACCTGCTTCCGGATGCTGCTTTATGATATCCATTTCCTGCGGGTTTAAAGTTCCAGGGTTATTAATTATAGAACGATCAATGGCAATCATGCCAATATCGTGTAAAAGGGTACCCAGTCCGAGATCCACTATATTACCCTCGGGATAACCGAGACTTAGACCGGTCATAATGGCATAAATAGAGACATTTATCGGGTGAAAAAGAAGATAGTCGTCATGGCTGTGAATTTCTTCCTTTTGAATTAAGGTGTTACGGTTAAGAATAACCTCATCGATAAGAAGATTTACCATTTTCCTCAAGGATGTCATTTCCAGCCCTTTACCGTTACAAAACGTATTTAATGAATGTTTAAGTGTAGAAGATACAGTGGCCAGCACCTTATTTGATACTATATCGTCTGCTTCCATATCGGTCAAGTAATCCTTAACAAAAACAGAGGGAATACCTAGTTCCTGCAGTTTTTTAATAAGGTTTACTGTAAGCTCAGTATTCTCATTAATAAAGTGTCGCCCATCAGAACCCATAACCGTTCTCGCCACTACCATTCCTGCTTCTAGTTCCGCGGAATAAACCCTTTTCATACAATCCCTCCACAATATGATGAAAAATATCTTTATTTTTATTATCTAAATAAACAAAAAGATATGCGTCATTGTTTTATTATTTAGGTT
>DIRQ01000041.1:0-2872 GCA_002424365.1 Syntrophomonas sp. UBA5432
GGAGGGGAAACTGCGGAAATGCCTGGGTTTTACCGGGAAGACGAGTATGACCTGGCAGGTTTCGCGGTGGGAGTAGTGGAACGTTCCCGCCTGATTAACGGTAGTATTATTAAAGATGGGGATTTATTAATAGGTTTGCCCTCCTCCGGTTTACATTCTAATGGCTATTCTCTGGCACGAAAAGTATTGCTGGAAAAGGCCGGTTTAAAACTGGATAGCTATGTAGAAATGTTGGGAAAGACCCTGGGAGAAGCATTGCTTACGCCTACCCGTATTTATGTAAAAACTATTCTGGCACTACTAGATGAAGTAGATATTAATGGTATGGCCCATATTACTGGTGGAGGTATAGGGGAGAACCTGCAGAGGATTCTTCCGGGCGGAATGGGAGCAGAAATAGATGCTGCTGCTATCAGCACCCCTCCGATATTTAAGCTGATTGAAGAATTGGGTCAGGTACCCCGGGAGGAGATGTTCCGTACTTTCAATATGGGTATAGGTTTTATTTTGGCCATTTCACCACAGCAATATGATAAAGCTTTAAAGTGCTTGCGCAGCAAAGAGGAAAAGCCTATAGTTATAGGAAGGGTAAGCAGAGATGTAGAAGGGGTAATAATAATATGATGCAGGTAATGCCAGCGGGGCGCTTACAACTTGCGGTACTTGCGTCTGGGAGGGGTAGTAACTTTGATGCGCTTTGTCAGGCTATTCAACGAGGAGACCTTAATGCGGATATTAAGATGCTGGTCAGTGATAAGGAAAATGCGCCTGCTCTGGCTAAAGCCCGAAAGCGTAACATAGAAGCTGTTTACCTTAATCCCCGCACCTATAATAACCGGGATGAGTATGAAACCGATCTGGTCAAGCTGCTAAAAGAACAGCAGGTAACGGTGGTAGCTCTTGCCGGTTATATGAGGCTGGTGGGCCCGGTATTATTAGAGTATTTTAAATACCGTATTGTTAACATCCATCCGGCATTACTACCAGCCTTTCCCGGATTACAGGCCCAACAGCAGGCAGTAGATTACGGTGTAAAATATAGCGGCTGTACTGTACATATAGTTGATGAGGGAATGGATACCGGACCAATATTGATGCAAGCTGTAGTACCAGTCTTACCGAATGATAGTGGTGATACCTTGGCTGAAAGGATATTGGTAGAGGAGCACCGAATTTACTGGTGCGCTCTGCAGTTGCTAGCTGAAGGCCGGGTGTATATAGATGGAAGGAAAGCGGTAATAGGAGGTTTTATTGATGAAAAGGGCACTTATTAGTGTATCGAACAAAGACGGCGTAGTAGATTTTGCCCGGGGCTTGGAAAAACTAGGCTATGAAATAATATCCACTGGTGGAACCTTCCGTAGTCTCCAGGAAGCGGGAGTAACTGTTAAACAGGTGGCTGACATTACCGGATTTCCAGAGATACTGGATGGTCGGGTTAAGACCCTGCATCCTGGAATACACGGGGGAATATTAGCTCGCCGGGAGTTACCCGAACATATGCAGCAATTGCAGCAGAACCAGATTACCCCTATAGATATTGTTGCCGTAAATTTATATCCTTTCCGGGAAACTATTAGCAAGTCCGGCGTAAGTATAGAGGAAGCTATAGAGAATATAGATATCGGCGGACCCAGCATGGTACGTTCGGCGGCCAAGAATCATAAGGATGTAGTCATTATAGTTAAACCTGAGCATTACCGCCTGGTTTTAGACGAACTGGAGCAAAACGGGGAGGTTAGCCCTGAAACCCGGCTTAAACTGGCCCTGGAAGCTTTCAGTCATACTGCCACCTATGATTCCATGATTGCCGGATACCTTTCCCGGCTTAATAACAGTCTTTTTAATGATAACTTCATTCTAGCCGGGGAAAAGGTATATGAGTTGCGTTATGGGGAAAATCCCCACCAGAAGGCATGTTTTTATCGAAATGTAAACCCTGGTAAGGGTTTACCCGATGCCCAGGTATTGAATGGCAAAGAATTATCCTATAACAACATAATTGATACCGAGGCGGCCTGGGAATTAGTAAAAGAATTTGAAGAACCGGCCTGTGTAATAATAAAACATACTAACCCCTGCGGGACTGCTATAGCAGATACTCTCGAAGAAGCATTTATTAGGGCATTTGCGGCCGATTCGGTATCAGCTTTTGGCGGAATAATAGCCTTTAACCGCACGGTGGACTTGGCTACTGCCCGCAAAGCAGCAGAACCTTTTATGGAAGTAATTATTGCTCCTGATTATGAGGACGAGGCCCTGGAATGTTTGCGAGCTAAGAAAAATTTACGCCTGCTTAAGCTTCCTATCGAGAGAAACCAGGAATTGCTGTTAAAAACGGTAAGTGGTGGATTTGTAATTCAGGAGAAAGACTTTGAAGAACTAGACTTTGATAAATTGCAGGTAGTCACTGAAGTTAAGCCTACCCCGGAGCAGCTTAAAGAACTGGCTTTTGCCTGGAAGATAGTAAAACATGTTAAATCTAATGCTATAGTGGTGGCCAAAGATGGTGTGAGTTTGGGAGTCGGCGCCGGGCAGATGAACCGGGTAGGTTCTGCTGCTATTGCTTTACAACATGCCGGGGATAAATGCCGGGGTGCGGTCATGGCATCGGACGCCTTCTTCCCGTTTAAAGATACAGTTGAAATGGCAGCTAGTTATGGCATCACCGCCATAATCCAACCGGGTGGTTCCATCCGCGATGAAGAAAGTATTAAAGAGTGTAATCAGCATGGTATTGCTATGGTCTTTACCGGAGTAAGACACTTCAGACACTAGTTCGAAAATAGGCACTACTGACGAAATCGCCTTGTAAATAATTTCGAGTTTAGAATATGACCAATAGTCTAGAGTGAGGAGTAAGGTGTGAGGG
>DIRQ01000041.1:3186-3617 GCA_002424365.1 Syntrophomonas sp. UBA5432
ATTGGACAGGGAGGCAGGGAACATGCCCTGGTCTGGAAACTGGCCCAAAGTCCGCAAATAGAAAAAATTTATGCTGCTCCAGGCAACCCGGGGATAGCCGAGTTAGCTCAGTGTATAGATATAGCGGCTGATGATATTGATAAACTCTTAGGCTTTGCCAACAGTAAAGGTATTCACCTAACCGTGGTTGGTCCCGAGGTTCCACTCATGGCAGGAATAGTAGACCGTTTTCAGGAAGCAGGTTTAAAAATATTTGGACCAAGTGCTGCTGCTGCCCGTTTAGAAGGCAGTAAAGTTTTTACCAAAGAACTGATGAAAAAATACGGAATTCCCACCGCCAGGTTTGATGTTTTCCAGGATATTGACCAGGCCCGATCCTGTGTTCGCACCTATACTGACCAGGGTAAAGCAGTGGTAATCAAAGCTGATGG
>DIRQ01000041.1:3887-22978 GCA_002424365.1 Syntrophomonas sp. UBA5432
GAAGCTGGGGACAAAGTAGTGATTGAAGAGTGTCTTTATGGAGAGGAAGTAAGTGTCTTTTTTATAAGTGATGGCAATGATTTTATTTTTCTGATTTCCGCGCAGGATCATAAACAGGTTTTTGATAATGATCAGGGCCCTAACACCGGAGGAATGGGGGCTTACGTTAACCCTCCCATTTATACCCTGGAATTGCACCAGGAAGTAGAGGAGAGCATTATACGCCCGGTTCTTAAGGCTATGGCAGCAGAAGGTTTTCCTTTCCAAGGAGTACTTTATGCCGGTCTGATGATAACAGCGGAAGGACCAAAAGTGCTTGAATTTAATGCCCGTTTTGGCGATCCCGAAACTCAGGTGGTAATGCCAATGATAAAGAGCGATATATTGCCTCTGTTAGAAGCAGCAGCAGATAAAGGTTTGGCTCGGTACCAGGTTAATATTGCGACAGGAACCTGTATTTGTGTAGTCCTGGCATCTGCCGGTTATCCCGGTAATTATGAAAAAGGCAAACTCATCACTGGTCTGGATAAATTAAATCAGGAAACTATAGTATTCCATAGCGGTACCGCCAAAAAGGACGGGCAACTGATTACCAACGGCGGTCGCGTACTGGCTTTGACAGTGCGGGGGAACACTATGGAAGAAGCTATAGACCAGGTTTACCGGGAGCTTGAGAAAATTCACTTTGAAGGTATGCATTACCGTGCTGATATAGGGAGCAAATCTATACGGCAGGGGGTATAGCAGTTTGAGATCTCCTTTTTTTCGAGTAGGTATCGCAGCAGCAATTATACTAATGATTTTTAGTCTGCCCGCTCGCGAATTCCTGAAACTTACCTTTATGTGTGGAATACCTTTTATTGTATTCCTGCATTTTGCGGTACATAAACCAAAATTCTTACTAATACGAATAATATCAATAATTGCTCTGGTTGGAATAACTGGTGGGTACATTTATATGCTTACCGATTTGCCGGAGCGAATTGAAACTAACCGCATAATTAGTGAAGGTGCAACCCTGGTGGCAGAGGGGAAATATGAAGATGCTATTAGCCGTTACCAGGAGTTGGAGAAACTAGACCGTTCAGAAAAAATGCATAAGAAGATTGCCGAGGCTAGAAGAGAGGAAACGGCATCCAATTCACTGGCAGAAGCTAAGAAACTGTTGCAGGAAGGTAACCAGGCAGCAGCGATTAAGAGACTCAATTCTATACCAGATAACACCCGGGCAGCCAGGGAAGCGAAACGTATATTAAAAGATTTCAGGGGATAAGTATTCATAAGGGGGGAGAAACAGTGGTAACACTGGATATGGTTAGAAACAATCCTTTAGTAAAACAGTACATGCAAATTGGTAATGAATATATAGGTAATATTGGAGCTATTGAACATAACATGTACCATGCCGAGCAGACTTCCAGGCTCTGTTACCATATTCTAAGCAGTTTAGGGTATTCGGAAAGAGAGTCTGAGCTAGGATCCATAGCCGGTTTTTTGCACGATATTGGTAACCTGGTAAATCGTTATGGACATGGTATGTCAGGGGCCTTGCTATCTTTTAACATTCTTTTAGAAATGAATATGGATCCGGAGGAAATAGCCACAATTATGGGGGCCATTGGTAATCATGAGGAACAGGCCCGGGGTAATGCTGTTAATAATGTAGCGGCAGCATTAATTCTAGCTGACAAATCTGATGTTCACCGCTCCCGGGTACGTAAACGTGATATGGCTGTATTTACACCCCGGGACCGGGTTAATTATGCTGTTACCAGTTCTGAATTACAGGTGGATGCAACAGAACGAGTAATAAGCATGATAATTGAAATAGATACTACTGTATGTTCAGTAATGGAATACTTTGAGATATTTTTAACCAAAATGCTTATGTCACGACGGGCAGCAGAATACCTGAATTGTGAATTCGAGCTGGTAATTAACGGGAACAAACTGCTATAGATCAAAAGGGGGAATACTCTTGACCTATACACCAAACTGGAAAGATGATAATACTGATTTACTGGTAAAGGCCTTGCTGACGCTTAAAAATGAGGATGATGCTTATCGTCTCCTGGATGATCTTTGTACTATAAGTGAGATTAAAGCTATGGCTCAACGTATACAGGTAGCCTGGCAGCTTTCCCAGGATATTACCTATAACACCATAGCCAGCAATACTGGAGCCAGTACCGCTACCATCAGCAGGGTTAAACGCTGCCTGAATTATGGTGCTGACGGTTATAAAAGGATACTGGAAAACATGGACGAGGAGAAAAAATAATGTCAAATAGAGAAATACCCAAAGGTTTACGAGATTTACTTCCGTCTGAAGTTAAAAAAATGCGCAGCATCGAAAACAAGGCTGCCCGGTTGTTCCAGAGTTATGGTTATGAAGAGGTTATAACCCCTACTTTTGAATACCTGGAAGTGGTGGAAAACGGCGCCGGCGGCAATATTCGTCAGGAGCTATTTTTATTTATGGACCGGGAAGGGGGAATACTTTCCCTGCGCCCGGAAATAACCGTATCTATTGCCCGCCTAGCTGCAACTCATCTGCAGGATGCTTGTTTTCCTCAGCGACTGTATTACCAGGCCAATGTTTTTCGTCATGTACAACCCCATTTAGCCCAGTACCGGGAGTTTTGGCAACTGGGTATAGAATTACTAGGGGCTTCGGGAGTAAAGGCAGATGCAGAAGTAATTACCATAGCAGTACAGGCCTTGCAGGATATCGGATTGGATAATTTTAAGCTCAGCCTTAACCAGATAGGTATATTTAACAGTCTATTGGACGATAGTGGCATAAATATAGAGGATAGATCTCTGATACGAAGCTTGGTAGAGAGAAAGGATTTAGTTGAACTATCGCAGGTATTGGAGGGAATGACGATAGATGATGGACTTAAGGAAACTATAGCTGCCCTGCCGATACTGCACGGGGGAATGGAGGTTCTCAACCGTATTCCCTATGTGGAGAAGAATCCAAATGCAGCTACTGCAGTAAATGACCTAATTCAAATATATGACGTTCTGAAAGTATCTGGGGTCCAGGATAAAATCGTACTGGATATGGGGGTTCTCAGGGGATTAGATTATTATACCGGAATTGTTTTTGAAGGATATTCGCCTGATTTGGGTTATGGTTTGCTGGGGGGCGGACGTTATGACAACCTTATGGGCAAGTTCGGTTTTCCCTGTCCGGCTACTGGTTTCTCTCTAGGCATGGAGCGCCTGGCCCTGGTATTAAAGGACCAGCACAGTGAAGTCCAACATTACCTGCTGGGAGGGAGTAACTTCCAGGCTGTGGTAGACAAAGCGCAAAAGCTAAGAGAAGAGGGCAATATCGTGGAAATGGATGTCCTGGGTAGCAGCCGGGAAGATTTAGAACAGATAGTACTGGAGAGAGAGAACTGTGTGCTGATTTATTTAGATTAATGAAATAGACATAAAATACATTGCTACTGAAATTTACCTATCGGTACAATTTCAGTAGCAGTATGCACAGTGTCTAAATTAGCCCGCGTGATTCGCGTCCCAATAAATTACTGGAGGAGAATGGTGTGCAAAAGGATTATTTGACTATAGCACTTTCCAAAGGGACCTTATTAAAACCCACTTTAAAATTACTGCAGGAGGCTATGCTCCCAGTAGAAGGGATTGAGCCGGATAGCCGTAATATGGTATTTAACTATGAAAATGCAGCTATAAAATATATCATGTGCCGGCCTACCGATGTCCCAACCTATGTAGAACAGGGAGCGGCTGATTTGGGGATAGTAGGTAAGGATGTTATTGTCGAACAGGGAAAAGATGTATTTGAAATGGCTGATCTCAAATTTGGTTACTGCCGTTTTGTGGTGGCAGTACCTGCAGAGATGAAAGAGATTAGCCTAAAAGAACTGAATTACAAACGGGTAGCCACCAAGTTTCCAACAGTAGCCGAAAACTTCTTCCGTAGTCAGGGACTGCAGGTAGAGATAATAAAACTGCATGGCAATGTTGAGCTAGCTCCGATAATGGGTATTTCCGATACTATAGTAGACATTGTTTCCACCGGGCGTACCCTGCGGGAGAATAACCTGGTGGAGTTGGTGAAAATAATGGATTCAACTACCCGTTTGATAGCTAACCGGGTAAGTTATAGAACTAGATATGAACGAATCCAACCCATGATTGAAACTATGCAGAAGATAGTAAAGGGGGGCAGTTAATGAAAATTAGAAAATTCATGACCGAAAATGATGACTTTATGAAATTTCTTGAATCCGCCAATACCAGTTTACAGGAATATGAGGAGCAGGTGGCCCAAATTGGCCGGCAGATTAGGGAAAGTGGAGACCAGGCAGTATTTGATTATACCCTTAAATTTGATGGAGCCAGCATTAATCGGGATAATTTCCTGGTGACTGACGCAGAAATTGAAGCTGCCTATGAAAAAGTGGATGATGAATATATATTTGCGCTGGGAGCTGCCATTGAAAACATATGGGATTTTCATACCCGCCAGGTGAGGAACTCCTGGATGGAACCGGATGAGCGAGGTAACATATTAGGGCAGTTATTTCGTCCGTTAGAACGGGTAGGGATATATGTTCCCGGTGGGACTGCTGCCTATCCTTCTTCGGTGTTAATGAATGCTATTCCGGCTCAGGTAGCCGGGGTTGAAGAAATTATTATGGTTAGTCCCCCTAACCGGGATGGAAACATGAACCCCTATACCCTGGTAGCAGCGGCTGAACTAGGGTTAACCGAAATCTATAAAATGGGTGGTGCTCAAGCAATTTTTGCCCTGGCTCTGGGTACAGAATTGGTTAAGAAGGTTGACTTGATTAGCGGACCAGGAAATATTTACGTAACTCTGGCTAAAAAAATGGTTTATGGCGATGTAAATATTGATATGCTGGCCGGCCCCAGCGAGATATTGATTATTGCTGATAAACAGGCTAACCCGGTATACCTGGCTGCTGATATGATGTCCCAGGCCGAGCATGATGTTTTAGCTCGCAGTATACTAGTCAGCGATAGTAAAGATTTAATGGCTCAGGTCGAAGCGGAGTTAAAACGCCAGCTAGAGGGGATGTCCCGGAAAGAAATTATTGCCAAGTCGCTTGAGGACTATGGTGCCCTGGTCTTAACCTCCAGTATTGAAGAGGCCTGTGAAATTGCCAATTTAGTAGCACCAGAGCATCTGGAATTAATGGTGGAGAATCCTTTTAGCATCCTGTCGAAAATTCATAATGCAGGTGCTATATTTATGGGACAATATACCCCGGAACCGGTCGGGGATTATTATGCCGGCCCTAATCATATTTTGCCCACCGGAGGTACCGCCCGTTTTTACTCTCCGGTAAGTGTAGATACATTTAGGAAATCATCAAGTATAATTTATTATTCCGAAGAAGGTATTCTGGAAGATGCTGACGACATAATAAAACTGGCCACGGTAGAAGGTTTGACTGCTCATGCCAATTCGGTCAGGGTAAGGAAGGGGAAATAGTTTATGAAAGAATTAACCAGGATGGGAGAAATCCATAGAAAAACCGGGGAAACGGAAATACTGGTACAGGTAGAACTCGACGGCACCGGTAGCTACCAGATAGATACCCCCATCCCTTTTCTCAGTCATATGCTAACCCTGTTATCGGTTCATAGCTTGTGTAATCTAAAAGTTATTGCCCAAGGGGATATAGATGTAGATGACCATCATACTGTGGAGGATATCGGTATATGCCTGGGTGAGGCAATAAAAATGGCTTTGCAGGAAAAGAAGGGAATTAATCGCTATGGTGAAGCGGTTGTTCCTATGGATGAATCATTAGCCCGGGTAGTTATGGACCTTTCCGGTCGTCCATATATGGTATATAACGTAAAAATTGAACGGGAAAAAGTAGGCGATTTGGCCAGTGAAAACGTGCAGGAGTTTTTTCAGGCCCTGGCCAATACAGCCGGGATGAACCTCCATATTGACCTTTTACGGGGGGATAATGCCCACCATATCATTGAGGCAATTTTCAAAGCTTTTGCCCGGGCTTTAAAAATGGCAGTTGCCATTGAACCCCGGGTAGAAGGAATCTGGTCATCCAAAGGAAAACTGTAAGGGGTATAGTTATGATTATTTATCCAGCTATAGATTTAAAAGATGGTCAGTGTGTACGGCTGGTTCAGGGGCGGGCGGAAGATAAGACTGTTTATTCCGATACCCCGGCTCAGGTAGCCCGGGATTTCGAAGAGCAAGGTGCCCAATGGCTCCATGTAGTTGACCTGGATGGGGCTTTTAGCGGAAAGCCCCAAAACACTGTGGTAATAAAGCAAATAGCGGCCAGCATAAAGATACCGTTTCAGGTGGGAGGCGGACTACGGCGATTGGAAGATGTGGAGGCTATCTTAAACGCCGGGGCCAGTCGGGTTATCATTGGCAGCAAGGCCGTAAGTAGTCCGCAATTTGTCAAAAATCTTATTAGTAATTTTGGTTCTGAGCATATTATACTGGGGCTGGATGCCAAAGATGGTCTGGTGGCCATAGAAGGTTGGGTACAGACCTCATCTCTCTCGGCTCTGGATTTTGGGCAACAGATGAAATCTCTGGGGGTAAAAACCGCCGTATTTACTGATATTTCCCGTGATGGTTTACTGCAGGGACCTAATCTGGCCTCGATAGAAAATATGGCCCGGAATACCGGATTGCAAATTATTGCCTCGGGAGGAGTGACCAGTCGGGAAGACCTCCGTAATCTCAAGGCTATGGAAGAGCTGGGTGTTTGCGGGGCGATAATCGGTAAAGCTATATATGATGGTAGAATAACCCTGGCCCAGGCCCTAGAGGTGACAGGTGATACCCTAAAGGGCACACACGGTTCCTCTGTCACCTATCCCCTGTCACATACTCGATTCTAATGTTGGGAGTTGATGTTATGTCAGCTATAAGGATTATTCCCTGTCTCGATGTTCATGAAGGCAGGGTAGTAAAGGGTATTAATTTTGAAAACCTGCGGGATACGGGTGACCCGGTGGAATTGGCTGCTTATTACGAGCGCGAAGGTGCAGACGAACTAGTTTTTCTAGATATCAGTGCATCTCTTCAAGGGCGTAAGACTATGGTGGAGGTAGCCCGGAAAACTGCCCAGGCGGTCAGCATTCCTTTTATTGTAGGTGGGGGAATGAGTACTATCGATGATATTGCCAGTGTCCTGGAGGCAGGTGCCGACAAGATTTCCATTAACTCGGCAGCAGTCAATAACCCTTCATTAATCACTGAAGCAGTCAACAAATTCGGCAGTCAGCCGATGATTGTTGCTATTGATGCTAGAAAAGAGGGGCCTGATAACTGGGAGGTTTATATTAATGGTGGCAAAAAGGCTACCGGACTGGATGCTGTAGCATGGGCTAAAGAAGTAGAAAAGCTGGGAGCAGGGGAGATACTGGTTACCAGCATGGACAAAGATGGCACCAAAGATGGCTACGATATCGAACTTACCGCAGCTATAAGTGAAGTCGTCGGTATCCCGGTTATTGCTTCGGGAGGAGCAGGAAAATTAGAGCATCTTTATGATGCGGTTATGGAGGGCAAAGCTGATGCTGTCCTCTGTGCTTCCATTTTCCATTTCCGGGAATATACCATAAAACAGGCTAAAGAATATCTAGCCGGTAAAGGAGTATCAGTAAGATTATGATAGATGATATCAAATTTGATGAGAAAGGCTTGATACCAGCCATAATACAGGATAACAAGAGCGGGCAGGTTTTAATGCTGGCCTATATGAACCGGGAGTCCCTGGCCAAAACTATTGAGACCGGCAGAACCTGGTTTTATTCACGCAGCCGTGGGCAATTATGGATGAAAGGTGAAGAATCAGGCCATATTCAGGAGGTACAGGAAATACTATATGACTGTGACCAGGATACTCTGTTGATTAAGGTGGAGCAGACTGGGGTTGCCTGCCATACCGGTCACTATTCCTGCTTTTATCGCGATATAGAAGGTAAGGAAATTGAACTGACCCTGGTAGATGTAGAGAAAATCTATAATTCCCGGCAGGGTCCGGGAATACTTTATGAATTATATGATATAATCAGTGACCGCAAAGAAAAAATGCCCGAAGGGTCCTATACCGCTTATTTATTTGATAAAGGGTTGGATAAAATCCTTAAAAAAGTTGGTGAGGAAAATGCTGAGGTAATAATTGCTGCTAAGAACAGAGAAAAATCCGAAGTGGTTTATGAAGTATCCGACTTAATCTATCACCTGCTGGTTTTACTGGTTGAGCAGGGAGTAGAACTGGATGATATTTTTGCCGAACTAAAATCGCGGCGTTAATTAGTAAACAAATCAACTGGAGGGGGTAGTTGACATGGGGACGGGGTTGTTGACAACTTTTCTTAATCTAGGCTAACCCTAGCTTAGGGGTATCTTAGTAGTTGAAATATTTATCTTGCGGTACCGGGATGAGGTGTTTTTTTTCAAAGACGAACACTTCTGCCGGTATCTTTTTTGTGGTATTGTGAACTTTTCCATTACCAGTTCGTTGTAACCAGGCCAAACAGTCTTCGCTTAGTTTTTACAGGTTATGAAAGGTGCGGTTTTTGGCAAAATTCCTCTTTACATATCTCACTACATTTTCATTTCCCTTGGTTTCTGGATCCGCTTTTCTACACATGTAAATCTATGATAACTGAAATGGATAAGGACACAGCAACAATTTGCTTACTGGAAATCATGGATTTGGGGAAAGCAGATACCTACGGGATTCCGCCAGCAGCAAAAACCATTCTGAAGGGATGCCATTTCTGATGACCGATATATCTGAATTTAGAAAGCCCCCTATTGCTTTCTAACTTGTTTAACTGGGCAATGGAACAAGGGTGTAACGAAAAACATATAAAATATATTGAAAAACAATAAATAATTATTGCAATACAATAAATGTCTTGCTATACTGCTAGTATTACGAGGGTGCATCCCACCCGTCTGAAGAGAGGATGAAGGTTATGTGGAATGGGGAAAAATCTATCACGCTGAGCAAATGCTGCATTTTGTTCTTTATGTGTGTGCTGCTGGTTGTAGTGGTATCAGCCCCCTGGCTGATAAACTGGTTTATACATTTTTCCCAGGCCGGATTGGAAGGAACGGAATTTTTCTTCAAAGCGACTATTTATGTGGGCTTTATCCCTGCAGCTTGTCTGCTTTATAGTCTGTTGCTGCTGCTGCGCCGGATCGAAGATGGGCAGGTGTTTATTACTGAAAACGTAGAGCGTTTAAGAAGAATATCCTGGTGTTGTTTTTTCGGTGCAGGCATTGCTTTGGTCTCAGTATTCTACTATTATCCATGGTTCTTTGTAATGGTGGCTGCTGCTTTTATGGGCTTAATCGTGCGAGTTGTGAAAAATGTGGTAGCGCAGGCAGTGGCACTGAAAGATGAATCAGATTATACCATTTAAGGAAAGGGGAGCGGTAATATGCCAATCGTAGTAAATCTGGATGTAGTGATGGCAAAGAGAAAAATGTCCTCCGGTGAACTGGCAGAAAAAATCGGCATCAGTCAGGCCAATCTCTCCATCCTTAAAACCGGCAAGGCCAAAGCCATTCGATTCTCTACCATGGAAGCGATCTGCAGGGCGCTGGAATGTCAGCCCGGAGATATACTTGAATACAGGGACTTGGATGAAGGGTAAAGGGGGTATTGAAATGAACGGCACATCGCTGGATAAAAACGGGGTAGCATTGATTGCAGAGCCAACAGCATCAGATGTTTCAGGAGAGGAAACTCCGGAAAATACACTGCTTGGAAAGGAAAAGGAGCTTTTTGTGGCAGACCGTCTGGATGGAATTTTTGCACTGGCGGCCTTTGTGCTTGGTTTTCTTTTTGCGCGCTGGGTTTTGTTTTCCTGGCAGGGATGGGGGGTTACGTTATTTACCTTTGCCTATTGCGGTGCAGTTGCTCTGTATCTGCTGAAAAAAGGAATACATATTTCCTGGGTGGGCTGGTTCTGGCTGGCTATAGTAATACTTACCGGCATCAGCTTTTGTCTATGGAACAACAACGGTCTGGCTGCATGGCGTGCCCTTTTGTTATTTGGCAGTGCCGTATACTGGATCATATGCGCCACCGGGGTACAAATCCTAGGCAAAACCAGCAACCTTGCCTTGTTGGACGGCTTCAATGCGCTGCTGTTGATTCCTTTTAGCAATATAAACAGCCAGTATAGAAGTTTGGCACTTCTGGGCCGTAATAAAAGAACCGAAGGAAGACAAATCCTTTCCATCGCCCTGGGGTTGTTTTTGGCCCTGGTCGTGGCGGTTATGGTAATGCCTCTGCTGATGAAAGCTGACAGCGGCGGCTTCGCGAAAATAATAAGCGGACTCCTGGGCGTTTTTAGCGGCATAAGCCAGGAATTGGGAATGTTATTCTGGCACGGCTTGCTCGCCATCCCGATTGCTGCATATCTCTTCGGTCTTGTTGCCGGAAGCGTTCATAAAAAAGGTACTGATCTATTTCAAAAAAACCGCACCCTCAGTGCGATTGCCGCCTTGCGGGTGCTGCCTCTGACCACTGTATATATTCTACTGGGGCTGTTGTGTCTGCTTTATGTGGTATTTATCGGCAGCCAGTTGCCCTATTTTTTCTCTGCCTTTACTGGAGAACGGCCGGAGGGCTGGCAGGTTTATTCTGAATACGCGCGCAGTGGTTTTTTTGAATTGTGCCGTATTGCCGCCATTAACCTGATTGTCCTGACAGTGGCCAATATTTTCAGCAGCAAGCCGTACCGGGATCATCTACCCATGAAAGTTCTAAATGCTCTGTTGGCGATCCTGACATTGGTATTGATTTCCACAGCTTTCAGCAAAATGGCGATGTATATCGGGGCGTACGGCCTTTCCACGCGCCGGATGCTGCCCTGCATTTTTATGATCTTCATGGCAGTTATATGCGGCGGTGTGATTGCCCTGCAGAAATGGTCATTTTCCATTATGCGGATGTCAGTTGTGGTAGGAGTTATCATGCTCTGCTTGCTCTGCATGTTTGATCCCGACAGTTTTGTTACCCGCTATAATGCTGAACGTTACCTGGCGGGAACGCTTGAGAGTTTTGATGTGGATATTTTAAACCGGGCCGGACCGGCCGGAGTCGATTCTGCATTAATGGTATATAAGCAGAGCGATGATCCGGTTTTGCAGGAGCAGCTGAAAAAATATCTACTTGCCCAACAGCATCAGGCTGAAAATTGTAAAGGAACGACTGGCGATAATCTGCAACTGGCACATACCCGGCAGCAAATAGCCCAACTATTAAGTTCACCATAAAAGGAGATTCGGAAATGACATAGGGACGGGGTTGTTGACAACACTTCTTAATCTAGGCTAATCTTAGCTTAGGGGTGTATTTATATGGCAAGACAAGCAAGGAAGAAAAGTACCACCGGAATATATCACATAATGATGCGGGGTATAAATCGGCAGAACATATTCGAAGACCAGGCTGATTGTATTAGATTTCTTTACACTCTGAAACAGTATAAAGAAATAAGCGGATATCAAATCTATGCTTACTGTTTGATGGGAAATCATGTTCATCTGCTATTGAAAGTGGGCGAAGAACCGCTTGAACAAGTGATGCGTCGGATATGCGGTAGCTATGTTTATTGGTATAATTGGAAGTATCAGAGGATAGGAAACTTGTTTCAAGACCGATTCAAAAGCGAACCAATCGAAAATGATAGTTATTTTCTGACTGCTTTGAGATATATTCATCAAAACCCTCTAAAAGCCGGGCTGGTAAAGAATATTGAAGATTATCAGTGGAGTAGTATCAGAGAATATACTCATATATCAGAGCTTGTAGATAGCAATTGTGCCTTGAAAATGTTTAATGCAGACCGAGAAAAGGCTGTTATAAGCTTTATTCAATTTTGCAAAACGGTAAGCAATGAACAATGTCTGGAAATGGAGGATAAACGGTTGTTGTCGGATCCAGAAGCCATAGATTTAATAAAGCATGTGTGCCGAGTCAAAGGCGCGTCAGATTTACAAAAGCTGGACAAAGCAGTGAGAAATGAATATTTAAAAAAACTCAAAGAGGAATACCATCTATCAATCAGACAGATCGAGAGATTGACTGGTATTAATCGGGGGATTATTTTTAACGCTTAAATGTTGTCAACAACCCCGTCCCCCTGTCACCCTATTTTTCGTAGGCGTATGAGGTCAATACGCATACCATCCATCCTAACAATTTTCAAATTAATGTGGCCTTCAGTTATCTCATCACCCTCCTGGGGGCTTTTACCCAATTTACCAAGTACATATCCGGCCAGGGTGTTATACTGATCCTCATCATCCAGCGGCAACTTAAAGCGCTCAACCGCATCATCTATAAACATGCGACCGCTGGCCAGTATACTACCATCTTGTGCCACTGTGTATTCGGGTTCTTCATGGTCATACTCATCTTGAATATCCCCCACCAGTTCCTCCAGTACGTCCTCCAGGCTTACAATACCTGCGGTACCTCCATATTCATCTATTACTATTACCAGATGCTCCCGCCGTTTTTGAAACTCTGCCAGTAATTTATCCAGAGGCATACTTTCTGGTATAAACACTGCCTCTCGTTTAATCTCACTCAGGTTTTCAATTTTATCATTAAGATACATTAAGTCTTTAACATTAATTAAACCGATAACCTCATCCGGGTTGCCATCTATCAAAGGGAACCGGGTATGTCCGGACTTGCGAGCTATCTCCATATTACTTTCCAGTTCCAGCCCAGTATCCAAAAAAACTACATCGGGACGGGGAACCATTATTTCCTCGGCTACTTTTTCTTCGAAACGAAAAACGTTTTCTAATAGCTCTTGCTCAGTGGCATTTATCTGTCCGCTCTTATAACTTTCCCCGATGAGGATACGCAGTTCCTCTTCGCTGTGAGCTACCGCATTGTCAGTGGGGGGCTCAAATCCCAGACGGGTAATAAACCAGTTGGCGGTACCATTAAGAAGGACTACCGCCGGGTAGAATATGCGGTAGAAAAACTGCATGGGCCGGGCTAACCGGAGTGCAATACTTTCAGCTTTCTGAATAGCTAGAGACTTGGGTGCCAGTTCACCAAAAACCACATGTACAAAGGTAATTAAGGAGAAAGCAACTATAAAGGAAATAGATGTAACCAGTGCTGGTGAACCAAGTCCCCATCTGGTTAATAACGGTTTTAATAATGAGGCTACTGCCGGTTCCCCCAGCCAGCCCAGACCTAAACTGGACAGGGTGATACCCAGTTGGCTGACCGAAAGGTATGCATCCAGGTGGTTAACACACTGATTAGCTGCCTTAGCTTTACCATTACCCTCGGCTATAAGCTGGGTAAGGCGGGTGGGACGAACCCTGACAAATGCAAACTCGGCGGCCACAAAAAGAGCATTAAGAAACACCAGTCCTAGTGCAGCTAAAATCTTTAAAACACTAAGGGTTATGCCTATTAAAGCTGTTTCCATGCAAATCCCCTTTATCTGGTTAGTCTATTTTATTATCTAAAAAACCATCATTAATAATCATCAAAGGCAATAGAGTTATATGAGGTATCGGAAATAATATATAGTATGCCCCATATTTATTATCTTGGCAAATTTTACAGGCACAAATTAGGTTGAAATCTTAGCATAATCAGGACCTTGTAATTAGTTACATTTATGTTAAACTCATCAACTAGATAGATATATTGGGAGGATTTGAATATGCAGCTTTCCATTAGGAACAAACTCCTGCTTATTACTACTATAATACTGCTGGTATTTGGTATGACATCATTCTTTTATACCATAAATATGGTAAACAACCTGGCCCGGGACGATTTTATGGAAAAACTCAGAGGAGATTCTCATTTGGGCTATTCTTTTCTTGACTTATATTATCCTGGGGACTGGGAGGCCAAAGATGGTAAGTTATACAAAGGTGGTCACTTAATTAATGGAGATACTGTTGTGGTTGATGAGATCAAGGCTAAGACAGGTTCTGTAGCCACCATATTTCTTGATAATACTAGAGTGGCCACTAATGTCATTAAGGATGGAAATCGAGCGGTTAATACCCAGTGCGCTTCCGAGGTAGAAAAAAGTGTTTTAATACAGGGGACTACATATAGTGGTGAAGCCGAGGTAGTAGGCGTTAACTATGAGACCCTTTATACTCCAATACGTAATGCTGAGGGGCAAATAATTGGTATGTGGTTTGTAGGTGTAGAAAAGACACGTTTACAAAATATAACATCGGATATTCGTCGGCAATCCGCTTTAATATCCTGCCTGATACTGTTGCTAGGTTTTGTTGTTATGTATAGCCTATCTCGTGCGTTTTCCCGGGATATTAATAGCTTGCTGGGTTCCATAAAAGAAGTATCCCAGGGTAATCTGGGGGCTAAATTTGGTACTCAGAGTAAGGATGAAATTGGTCAAATTGCTCACAGTCTTAATACTACGGTAAAAACTACCAGTAACATCCTGGCCAATATTAAAGAACGGTTTATCCAGGTGCAGAGCCTGGGCCAACAACTGGGCATGAGCAGCAGGGAAATAGATGAAAATGCCACACAGGCCTCAGTTGCTACCCGAGAAATTGCTGCAGGAACGGAGGAAATCTCTGCCGCTATTGAACAGATAAATGCCTCCGGCCAGGAGATTGATTCCATGGTACATGAACTTGCCCGGCAGTCGGAAGAGGGAAAATTAGAGGGATTAGAAATAGAAGAAAGGGCTTTGGATGTACAGCAAAAAGCACAGTTGTCCATAGAAAAAACCACTAGTTTATATGACAAAATCCGGGCAGATATTGTTAAATCCATTGAAGAGGCCAGGGTAGCTGAACAAATTGGTCATCTTGCCCAAAAAATATCAGGAATAGCTGAACAAACTAACTTATTAGCATTGAATGCGGCTATAGAGGCGGCTCGCGCGGGGGAACATGGTAAAGGTTTTGCCGTGGTTGCTAATGAAGTGCGGAAACTAGCCGAAGACTCGGCTCAGACGGTAAATGATATTAAAATATTAACCTCCCAGTTACAGGCATCTATTAATAATCTGATTAATAATTCCAATGGCCTGCTGGATTTTATTAACAAGATAGTTATTCGTGATTATGGCATAATGAGCAAAATCGGGGAGCAATACTTTGATGATTCCCGTACATTTCATAACCTTACTCTGAAATTTGAAGAAAACATTAACATGGTGGTAAGGGCCATGGCCGAAATAAATTCCTCTATTGAGGCTACTTCGGCCATTGTAGTCGAGGCCTCCCACGGTTCCCAGTCCATTGCCGATAATGCCGCCAAGATTGCCGGGTTAACCCTTGAACTGACACGGGTATCAGAAGAACTGGAAGATAACATGCAGTCAGTTGACATGTTAATTAAGCGTTTTAAATTATAATGTTCAGGTTAAAGTTCCAGACTCGAAATAAATTTTAAATCTGCTATCGACTGGGCCTTAATTTGGCCCGGGGAAATGGTGTAAAGAACATTTCCTATATAAAGTATCCGTTTGACATTATTATCGCTGTCATACCAATAATCGCCTGCTTTTTGATAGTCGGTTGGAGCCAGGTGGCTTATGCGGCCTTTATACTGCAAACCATTTTTCAAATCAATGTTATAGATATAGGCTCCCTGGAAACTAAAGGACCCATAGGCGGGAGGGGCATTGGGCTTATCTTTTACTCCGGGTGTTTTTTCCATCAGGGTTACCGGGAAGGCCATTAGGTTTTTCTCTTTAGAAAACAGTAGTGCTTTATGATTGTTAAGAATCTCAGAGTCAGTCCCGCGGTCGCCGATAACTACCTTTGACATTTCTACTGGTTTGCTGACATCGGTGACATCAAATATGGCTATCTTTAGCCCCTGGTAGAACGCTTGGGGTTCACCATTCCAGCCTTTCATTTCTACTGTATCTTTACCAAAACCTATAATGTGGTTCTCATCATAAGGGTGCAGGTAATCACTGTATCCGGGTATCTTTAGTTTACCCAGTATCTGGGGCTTTTGTGGGTCTTTCAGATCAATAACAAAGAAAGGGTCTACATTTCTAAAAGTAACCATATAGGCCCGGTCACCCATAAAGCGAGTGGAGTAGATCTTTTCTCCAGGGGCAACGTTTTCCACTTTACCGGCTAGTTTAAGCTCGTTATCGAGAACATAAATGTGGTTTTTAGAAATGTCTTGGCCTCGGCTCCAGACCTCACCGGTGGTGGTAGCTATACGAAAATAACTCTTATGTTCATCCATGGAAAACTGGTTTAATATGTTGCCGGGGACCGTACCCCGACCTGTATAATTAGTGCTAGCTCCCTGTAAAGCAAAACGGTATATTTCCGTCTTAAGTTCAGGCCGGGTCTGGGGATGGGCGCTATCTTCCACTAGAGGCTGCATATGGGGGTAGGTAGTCAGTGCTATATACAGGTTAGCGGTGGAAGCATAAATGTTATCCCCGTTCCCCAGGTAAGTTTTAATATCTACCTTTTGGTCCAGGTTGTTGGTGTTAACTGAAGCCACGATAGTGTAAGAGCTGTAGACACAGTCGGGGAAATAATTAATCCTGTCACAGGAAATAGATTGGAACTCCTTGCTGACCGCAGAATCACGATAGGAAGGAAGAATTATCGGGTCACCCGGGCGATAGTAGGGTATACCGTTATTGCTTACCAGATAGAGACTGGAACCAATTTTACGGGTTGACAGGCAGTTACCTTCCAGCTCAATTTCCCGGCTTTTAGTTATATTGCTTTTATCTTTAATATCGTAAATTATAGCTTTGCAGGTCTGCGGGGTATATTGGGGTGGACCGGGATATATCATCCTTTTTTCCTGATAAACTGGTTGAGGGTTATTTTTATAGGAGTCACCAATTACAATCAGGTGGTTAAGGTCAATATAAATATCCCGGGGGTTAAAATTATTATCAAAATTGATTTTGGAAACCAGTTTCATTTTATCAGCAGGTACCGCTTTTACTACGCTTAGCTGTTTGCCTTTTAAGGTATAAATATAACTGCCGTCAGTCTTTACTATATCAGCTTCATCCACACCCTGAACCTGGACATTAGTATCGGAATAGTCGGCTTTGGCATTGGCGGTAGGGGCAGGTGCTGCGGCCTGATCAGCAGCAACTCCTTCCATACTCTTTTCCATCACCATCATCCGTTCATCATATCTTTCCTTCTGGAGGGCGGCAGAACTGGACAGCAGTTCCTCTAATTTCTCCACCGTTCCTACTACCGGAAGCGGTTGTACCTTATTAACTATCTTGGGAACCTCAGGCTTTTCGGCCTGGCTATTAATCGCATATACTACACTACATATCCCAAATATCATAAATAGCAGCAGCCCTAATAAAAGCCAATTCTTATTACTTCCCGCCCGCATCAAACTCCTCCTTTATGTGTGGCTTTAATTCTCATTACGTAACCTGGTGGAAAAACTTTCATTAATCCCTGCCTTCTCGTTTACCCCTTCTCCCCAGTACATCTGCTCTGTCTTCTGCCCTTTCCCTCTGTTTATCCTCCTATTTCCTCCTCCCGCTCCTTTCACGTCCCTCACCCTTTATCTGCTCTTTCAAGCACAGAGGATTAAACCGTAATGGAAGCGAATAATCATACCAGCTAAGCTATTCTAGGAGGTTTTAACTTGTCAAAAAAGCGTTGGATTATTATGTTGCTACTACTCTTTTTAATGTCGTTGCTGGGTGGTTGTAGCCAAAGCAGGAGTACCTTTACAGAACAGAATGCTTTACCTTTTGATAATCAAAAAAAGGGGAGTAAAACCGACCAACTGGAAGTATGTTTTATTGACTGCGGACAGGGGGATTCCATTTTAATTAAGAGCCCGACAGGTAAATATATGCTGGTTGATGGGGGAAAAAGTGAGGAAGGAGATAATATCACCGAATTTCTGCGTAACCAGGGAGTAAAGCAACTGGCGGTTGTAGTAGGTACTCATCCCCATTCTGATCATATTGGCGGACTGGCAAAAATAATAAATACTTTCCCAGTTGAGAAAGTTTATTTACCCCGGGTTACTCATAATACCACCGCTTTTGAAACATTGCTTAAGGCTATAAAGGGGAAAAACCTAAAGATTAGCACCGCCCGCCAGGGGGTAGAAATACCTTTAGAAGGAATAAAGGCCCGTTTTATAGGCCCGGTGGGGGAAAACTATGAGGATATTAATAATTACAGTGCCGTAATTAGAATAGACTACGGCGATAACTCATTTATACTTACTGGTGACGCCGAGGAGATTTCGGAAAAGGAAATGATTGATAGTGGCGAGAAGCTTAAGGCGGATGTTCTTAAGGTAGGACACCACGGAAGCTCCAGCAGTACTTGCCTGGCCTTTTTAAAAGCAGTGGCACCACAATATGCAGTAATAATGTGTGGTGTAGATAACGACTACGGTCATCCTCACCGGGAGACCCTGGTAGCTTTGGATGCTGTCGGAGTAAAAGTATATCGAACTGATTTGCATGGAACTATTATTATGAAGAGTGATGGGCAGAAAATAAATATTGATACTGTCAGAGGCAATAACCAACCCCTAAAAACCACACCGGAACAAAAGCAAGATAATGTGTACATAGGTAACAAAAACTCTTTAAAATTTCATCGTAGTGACTGCAAAAGTTTGCCATATGAAAAGAATCGGGTTTATTTCAGGACTCGGGATGAAGCTGTAGAAAAGGGATATTCACCCTGTAGTAAATGCCAGCCATAAGGGAGGTTTATTATATGCGAGCTGTTATTGATCGTTTTGAAGGGGAATTGGCGGTAATGGAATTTGAGGATGGTTGTAAAAACATTCCTCGCCAGGTGCTGCCAACCGAAGCCCGAGAGGGAGACGTATTAGTATTCCAAGATGAACAGTGGAGGGTAGATGTAGAAGCTACCGGTAAACGTAAGGAGAAAATAGAAAAATTGGCCGAAGAATTATGGGAGGATTAAAATCGTAAGGAACGAGGGGTAGAGGAGTAAGGACTTTTACACAACCATATACGAAAAATAGTAGTATTTTAAAAATTCTACGTCTACTATGTCTAATTCGTAAATTTTCTTATTT
>DIRQ01000112.1:0-21385 GCA_002424365.1 Syntrophomonas sp. UBA5432
TTGGACGTTTCGGCGAACCGGATGATATTGCCAAAGCAGTTTTCTTTCTCAGCTCTAAGTATTCTGATTATATAACTGGGTTCACTTTGGATGTTAATGGCGGAATGTATATAAGATAAATTAAAAGAGGGTGATATTTTGTTTAAGAATATATTAGTACCCGTTGATGGTTCTGATCAATCGCTACAAAGTGCTAAAGTTGCAGCTGATTTAGCAATAAAGAATAATGGCAAAATACATTTGTTGTATGTAATACGGTTATATGCATTCGAATATAAAGGGATGGAGGGGAAAACGGAAATACCGGGGGGTGCCATCGAAATAGGGCAGAGCATTATGGAAAAAATTCGAAGAATCATAGAAAATGATGGTATTGAAATAACTAGCGAAATAGTTTATGGTAATCCGGCTGAAGTGATCATAAAAACATCCCGTGATAGTTTTGATTTAATAGTTATGGGTAGTCGCGGCCTGGGGGGACTCAAAGGTGTGCTTTTGGGCAGTGTAAGTAATCAGGTTAGTCACTACGCTAGCTGTCCTGTGTTACTAACCCGTTTAGGAAAAGAAGAAAACAAAATTATTAATGAAATTGTATCAGCAGTATAAAGTTAGCTGATCCCGGCTTTCGCAAAATTTATAGGATTTATTCGGGAAGTTGTTATAGAAGACATGCAAAGAGATCTTAAGGGCAGTTATTTTAAAAATGAATAACTGCCCTTAATGCGGGAATTATGGGCCTGGCAGGCATCAATAACCTCGTACATATAACTAACCTAGCGAAAATGAGACAACAAATACCCTGTGTAGCGTCATTTACCTGGATTAAAGGACGCAATTAATATTATAGTAGTTGTGTTGGTATGAAATGGAAATGGAACACGTTAGCAGGGAGATGGGCGGTATAATTATAAAAAATATCAAAGGGGCGATCTTGTCGATAGTCGATACACCCTGGGATATTCCGTGACCACCTTTAAAGGTTATGGAGTCAATGGTAACGATCGGCTGGTTATCATCGCCATCATTCCTTGCCGGGAATTGGATGGATTAGAAACCCCTGCTAGGCAATAGGATTAACATGATAATTAAGGATGTTAGTAAGACCTACGGCAAAATCGGCCGGGCTCAGAAAATGTTCAACTTTCTCAAGTTACACTGGGACGCTCTTTATTTAACAGTTTTTATATACTATTGTTTGTTCCAGAATGAACGTCCCGGTGTAATAAAGCTGTAACAGTGTCTAATTTTCAGACTCTGTTTCAAACCGCAGTTCAACCTTGAATAAATCACCATCAATTTTGATAAAAAACTTACCGCCGCAGACTTCGGTGAAGGTTTGAGCAATGGACAGTCCCAGTCCTGATCCTTCGCTGCTTCGAGATTTATCTCCACGCACGAAGCGTTGCAGAATTTCATCTTCATCGAAGGTCATTTCGTAGTTAGCCGTATTTTTAATGGTGGCCGTTACTTCTTTACTGTCCACGGTTAAATCAACAAATACCCGTGAACCCGAAAGGGAATACTTCAGTGTGTTCATAATCAGGTTTTCCAGGACGCGATATAGTTTTTTGCCATCACTTATGATGTATACGGGTTCATCAGGAATATTAATCCGGAAAGTGAGACCGGAGGCGGTAATCGGTTCTTCCATGTCGGCCAGGGTCTGCTTAACCAGACGGGCTAAATCGATTTTCTCCATATCAAGGGCCAGGTTGTTACTGCTGGCCTTGGACAAATCGAATAAATCTTGAATCAGGTTTTTCAAGTGCTCCGACTTTTGGGTCAGAATTCTAATGTAATCATTTACGTGTTCGGGGAGCCCCTCTTCTTTGTTCAGCAGATCAACGTAGCTGATAATAGAGGTCAGAGGGGTTTTTAAATCATGTGATACATTAGTGATGAGAACGATTTTCATGCGTTCGGATTTCATCTTTTCGGTGACAGCAGTGCCCATACCTTCCTGGATGGAGTTGAGGTTTTGTACGGCAGGGTAAATGTCGGCATCTTCTGCTACCTCCAAATGGGTTTCCATATCACCGTTTTTAATAAGCCCAATGTGATCCATCAATTTGCCCAGGTCGCTCAAGGTTTCGTCGTAGCGCTTCAGATATCGGTAAATAAGGTATATGCCTGCACCGGCTATCAGTAAGGCCAACAGTAAAGTCCCTCCGCTTGAACCAGTCAGAACAAAGATAACCGATATCAGAGCCAGAACCGCCTCTACTCCAACTAGCATATAGGCTCGTTTCAGCATCGACTTTTGCCAGGTATACCGCTTTTCATATTTGCGGTACCAGGTTAAAAGAGAGTTGATTGAGTTGGGGGTGAAAAAGTTTTTACCGTTAACAATCAGATCAATCAGCATTAGGTAAAACCACCAGAAGCAAGCGATTAAGATGCAACTGATAAAGGTAACACCCAGTACCTGGGCAACTGGAGCGCCCCAACCGGGATAATAGTTGAAACCAAATACTCCAAAAAACACTAAAACCAGGAGGGCAAGCAATATCTTGACTTCCAGCCACATCCGGTTTGACCAGGAGGCAAGCTTACGGTCAAATTCGCGCTTGGATGGACGATTGATTATTGCCAAGACCAGCAACAATAATCCCAGTACCAGGAGCCCTATATAAATCCAGCCCATGATAGCCAGAAATTGCTGTTCCCCATAGTATTTGGAATGAGCGTAGGGGTTTTTCACCAGGTTATCCTTGACTGCCAGCACGACCCGGACATTGGACAAATATTTGGGAGTAAGGTCATAGATATAACCATGAAATATTCTCTGATAGCCGCTGTCCAATCTCTGCATATCGATCTCTTTACCATGGTCAATCACCCGCAGCTTTTCCCCATCAAAATACCAGCAGTAGCTATATCCGGAAGGTAAGGCCGGTGTCTTTCCTGAATCAGAAAGGGAAGATGGCTCCGGCGTGATATTCTGTACGAGAAAGTTGTTATTTTTGTTAACCCCATAATACTTCAAGTTTGCTCCCTCATTATCCAGGACGCTTTTAGTTATTTCCATGGAGTCGGTATCCTGAGATGAAGGGTCAGCTACCAGAGAAAAAAGTTGCCCATAATAGTCGGCTGTCCGCTGCTTGAAGACAGTGCTGTTTTTATAGTCAATAAAAGGAGCCTTCAGGGCCTCCCAATTTCCTCCTGAGTGCCAGAACACAGAGAAAACAGAAATAAGCAGGCCGATCATAATACTAACGGCCAGAAAAAAACACAGCCAGGCTGCAAACGGTTTAGATTTTTTCAATTTTATATCCAATGCCCCATACCACCTTTAAGTATTTAGGCTCTTTCGGGTTTATCTCGATTTTTTCCCGGATACGGCGAATATGTACCATAACCGTATTTTCCACTTTGTAGGCTGGTTCTTCCCAGACCCGCTCGTAAATTTCCTCAGCCGGGAAGATGCGTCCGGGAAAGCGCATTAATAGCTCCATAATTTTCGTTTCCGTGGCGGTCAATCTGACCGGTTCGCCATCAACCGTCAGGGTATGGCTTTCCAGGTCAAAACACAGCCCGCCCGATTGCAGGAGGTTTGCTCGGTTTGTGACATTGACATCCCCCAGGCGGAGATAGCGTCTTAACTGCGACTTGACCCGGGCCATAAGCTCCATGGTGTTGAAAGGCTTGGTAACATAATCATCGGCACCCATGGAAAGCCCCAGTATTTTATCCGTGTCTTCGGATTTAGCCGACAAAATGATTATAGGAATGTTTTTTTCTTCACGAATTTTAAGGGTTGCGGATAGCCCATCCAATTTTGGCATCATCACATCCAGGATAATCAACTGTATGTTCTGGGTGCTGATAATATCGAGGGCCTGTAATCCATCATAGGCTTTTAGTACTTCATAACCTTCATTCTGAAGGTTAATAGCGATGGCATTAACGATTTCTCGGTCATCATCGACCACCAGGACCCGTTGTTTTTCCACCCATATCACCACCTTTCATTCCGTAAATATTAAACCCAAGAACCTTGACTATACCTTAAGTAGCAAGGCTAACAAAAAACTGGACAAATTTCTTAAGAATTTCTTACATTGGCTCTATAGCAACATAGTTTATTGTGGAGTTCATTATTTGTACCGTCAACTAAAGTGAGACAAGAAAAAAACTTGCTTAATCATCACATGTAAAACAAGGACAGTGTTATTCATTTTGATGTAGGTTATTGGGAGAAGTGGGATATGTAATAATTACTGGAAGGTGGTAAAAGACGAAAAAACTAGGGGCACTGGTATCACTATGCCATTAACTAGTCGAGAATTACTTATTTTTATTTATAATAATTCCTATAACAGAGCCGAGAAATACCCCAACAAGAATAAATGGAGTCTGCTGCAGGCTTATATGACCCTTAATAAAGTAGTATCCGATTTCAAAGCATATACCACCCAAAGCAAAACCGATAAAAATAAAAATATATTGGCGTTGTTTTTGATTGAATTTCATAAATAACCCCCGGCAATGTTTGAACAAATTATAGCATAAGATATTTAGGGGAACATAAGACGTCTTCATAATAGATTATTTAGGTTACGGTTTCCCTAACAAATAACTCTGATTTAATTTAAATGGCCAGGAACTAATTTTTAGTACCTGGCTCTTAATTTGTAGATTTGAACAACCTACTGCAAATCAGCCGCGATGGATTACCGTTACTTTACACTATTCACCATAAATTTTATTTATCAGATTCTCGAAGTTCTTTAATACATTACGATGTTTAAGCTTTAAGGTCGGGGTCACTTCGTCCATAGAATCTAAAAAACGCCGGTTGACAATCTCAAAATGCTTGATTTGTTCAAATGTCTCCAGATTTTCATTAGCAGCGCAAATTTCATTATTAATAAGTTCTCTAATCAACGGGTGATTAATAAAGTCCTGACCTACCTCAACACAAATCCTTTCAGCTTCTTCACCAAGGAATTGCAGTTGTGATTCATCAAAATCAATTTGTTGGTCCTTAAAATATTGTATGAAGAATTCAAATTTGGGTACTACCAGAGCAGCTATGAACCTTTTGTCATCACCAATGGCACACAGCTGCTCAATATAGCGACTAGTAGTAAAATTGTTTTCGACTTTGGCGCGGGGGACATTTTTACCGGTATCCAGAACCATAATGCTTTTTTTTCGATCTACGACTTTCAAATAACCATCAGGGAGCATTTCTACGATATCCCCAGTTTTAAAGAAACCGTCTTTAGTAAAGGCTTCAGTGGTTGCTTCGGGATTATTAAAATATTCCAGAAAGACATTATCAGCTCTTACCAACCACTCTCCATCTTCGGCAATTCTGCCTTCTACTCCTGATTGAACCGGTCCAATAGAACCAGGTAGAACTTTTCTCAGGTTATTTAAATTAACGGTGTTACAAGTCTCAGTAAGTCCGTATCCTTCTACTATCCTTATACCCATAGCCATAAAGGATTTGCATAGTTCAGCCGATAGGCTGGCAGAGGCCGAAAACGAGAGACGGTAGCGACCGCCGAGTAGTCCACGTACGCGGCTGAAAACATTTTTGTCAGCCCATAAGTATTCCTTTTTTAATTCCGCAGGTAATCCTTCGGTAAAGTCAACATCAAATCCCATATCCACAAATCCGTTTTCATCGGCGCGAGCATCAACTACTCTACGGCCAATATCCATAGCTTTCTCAAACTTTTCAGCTCCTTCAGGAGTACTTCCAGCTATTTCCCTGACTGTCACAAAAACCCGCTCAAAAATACGTGGGACCGACATAAATATGGTGGGCTTAAAGGTAAAGATATCTTGAACAATAGTTGAAGGTTTGCGGGCATAGGCGATAGCTACACCATTATGAATTGCCATAAACATTCCGCATTGCCGTTCAAAAGAATGGGATAGGGGAAGGAAGGATAGACAGACATCCTGGCCTGGTAAGAGATCGAATCCATTAGTAGCAAAATTACGTAGATCCAAACAATTGGCAGCAATAATACTTTGGTGAGTATGTACTACTCCTTTAGCCTTACCGGTAGTACCGGAAGTATAAATAATGGTAGACCAATCCCATAACTTAATGGCATGCCATCTCTTTTCATAAGCGTAGGGATGGCTTACCAGGTACTTGCGACCAATAGTTCGCAGTTGGTCAAGACTAATAAAACGCGGATGTTCAGGCACCGGGATGTTATCCATAACAATTATTTTTTCCACGGTAGGCATTTTTTCCAAGCCCTTAAGGACCTTATCGATACCCTCCTGATCCTGGACGAAAAGAAATTTAGAACCGGAATCATTCACTAAATGTTTCATTTCTTGTACGGAAGAACTGGGATAGACGGGAACACTAACCGCACCTGTATTTATTATTGAAAAATCCACCCATAACCATTGGGGGCAGTTATAACTCATTATCGCTGCCCGCTCACCATTATTAATTCCCAGTGACATCAGACCAGCAGTTAAATCTTTGACAATAAAGCCAACTTCAGTAAAGGTCAGGTTAGTTACTTTGCCATCCTGGTCGTAAAAATACTGCAGTGGAAGATCTCCATAACAACTTAGCGATTCGTCAAACATCTGAGCTAAGGTCATGTACTTAATTTTACCGCGACCCATTTGACGTCCCCCCTCCTAAATTATAAAATATTTAGAATATTTGGAAAATAATATCTATACATAGATTATATGCTAATAAGACTGAAACTTGAATACTATGTAAAATTAGTGGATAATATACAGGTAAATTAAAGGTATTGCGGATAATGCTACTAGATATCGCTATAATCCTCTGTGGATGGGAACAAATAACTACAATCAGACGTCTAAATACTATTAGCGCAGAAAGGGGCATCAATATCCAAAGTTTTCTTTAACTTTAGTATTAAGATAATAAGCCAGGTACTGCTTTTTTAAAACGTACCTGGCTTTTGATTTGCAAAATTGGAGGTGAAATATATATGATCTACATTAATGCTCTATGGCAAAACCTGATAACACCTATAACTGTTTTATTTAGCATGATTGGGGCTTACCAGATAGAAATATTAAATCTGGTTGCTATTTTCAGTTTGAATATGCTAAGTACCACTCTGAGTAATCTGAAAACCATACTTCTGACCAAGAGGGTTATGAAACTGGTTTATGTTACCACTTTTATAGATGCTATGATTTTTGCTCTAGCTTTTAAATGCCTGGCTACTTCTTCTAGCCTGGTATTTCTGGTATTCTTTGCTGCCGGCAGGTTAAGCGGGGTCTATCTGGGAAACCTAATTGAGAGCAAACTGGCTCTGGGTACCCTGGAGGTCAGTATTCATAAGCATTGGCAAGAGGGGATAAAGCTGGCCGACCAACTCCGTACCCTGGGATATTCCGTGACCACCTTTAAAGGTTATGGAATCAATGGTAACGATCGGCTGGTTATCACCGCCATCATTCCCCGCCGGGAATTGGATGGATTAAAACCCCTGTTAGGTAATAGGATTAACATGACAGTTAAGGATGTTAGCAAGACCTACGGCAAAATCGGTCAGGTTCAAACAAACGTCTAATTGCAGATGCTAGTTTAGCACGTTAGCCTTTTTAAAAGCCGGAGTTGGGCATTAATGCCAATTATGGTCGAATCTGTCGCCGTGTTCGGCTTAAGTAATCATTTATCACCATCTAATCGCAATTTGCCCGCAAAAGAAGTTTGGTATTAGTCCTATTATTTGATAAAATGAATATAAATATCTAATACATCTATCCATGCAACTAGAGATTTTACCGGAGGGGGTGACAGATTAGATGTCAGATTGTTTATTTTGTAAAATTGCAGCAAAAAACATACCTTCCAAAATAGTATACGAAGATGAAACAATTATTGCTATTGAGGACATTAATCCTTGTGCTCCGGTACACGTTCTTTTAATCCCTAAGAAACACATTGCTTCCCTTAATGATATTAGTACTACAGATGCATCACTTCTGGGTCATATTCAACTGGCAGCTGCTCAAATAGCCAGGGAACAAAACGTTGCTGCAGATGGATACCGTTTAGTGAATAATTGCGGTAGCTTGGGTGGACAGGAGGTTATGCATTTGCATTACCACCTGCTAGGTGGCAGGGAAATGCTCTGGCCTCCGGGCTAAACTTGACTTAAACGGCTACATGATAGTAAAATATATGGGTATTTATTTCAGCCTAGTCGGATGAGGGGAGGGAAACAATGAGCGAAGTAAAAGTAGGAAAAAACGAATCCCTTGATAGTGCTCTAAAGCGATTTAAACGTTCCTGCCAAAAGTCAGGGGTTATGCAAGATATTAGAAAACATGATCATTACGAAAAGCCAAGTATTAGGAGAAAGAAAAAGTCTGAAGCTGCCCGTAAAAAAAGGAAATATTAAAAGGTCAGTGTTTCAGAATTACCTTCCCGAGCAGCTGAATAAAGACGAATGTTATGGTAGTGGTAAGGGATGTATAAAGAATGTAAGTGACCAGTCCGCAGGATATGGGTACAGTAAAGGTAAGCGACCATTTAACCAGATAAATGGTATGGGGGTTACTTAAACCGAAAACAGGCTCGGCAAGCGATACCGTTTGCCGGGCTTTTTAATTTTTCTTAATCTTGAATCAGGGCCTACAAATGTACGATAATTATAGAAATGTAATTAGATAAAAGCTGGTTTAATGGCATATTTATTCAAAAGGGGTGATAGCTATATGAGTTTTATGAATAGTGGCATGCAAAATAAAAAACAAAAAAAAGCGGTCACAATAATCGTTGGGATAGTTATATTATCATTTTTAGTAAGTATTGTGGCGGTAGCCTTTTACTAATATGTCATGCCCGTCTGTGTCTAATTAATTCTATTTTCTTACTAACCTCCGGGATAATCCCGGAGGTTAGTTTTTTATGCCCTTTCTAAGCTTTTGCTGGAGAGGGTCTTATTTTTGAATGTACACTGTTTTATTAACATATATTTGAATGGAAGGTGCTAAATAAGCCTGAAAGAATTGGGGGTGCCTTAATGGAAAATCGTAAGGATGCTATTCGGCAGGCTATGGCAGAGTTTTTGGATATACCCAGAGATCTGGTACTGGATTTACCCAAGGTAACGGTAGTGGGTAGAAATGAGCTATATATTGAGAATCATCGGGGGGTTATTGAATATAATCTTAACCGCCTGCGGGTAAACTTAAGCCGCGGTTATTTAGAGATTGAAGGTAATGAGCTGGAAATTAGGGCTTTGATGGCTGATGAAATGAAAGTTACCGGTGAAGTACTGACTATAAAGTATATGGACTAACGGGAGGGAAGCATGGCTAATAAGCTATTTGACCAGGTAGGGGGAACAATAAAGGTTGCTCTTAAGGGTAAAAATCAGGAAAAAATCATTAACATGGCGTCAAGCCGCGGAATATATATATGGGATATTAAGAAAAACGGGGATGATTTGAATTTTAAGGTACGAACTAGCGGCTTAATAGCCCTGCAGTCTATTAGCCAAGAGAGTGGCTGTGATCTTGATGTAACAGAAAAAAAGGGGTTGCCTTTTTATCGCAACCTGTTTCGCAGAAGAATGGGGTTTTTTACCGGGGCCTTAATCTTCATTTTAGCCCTTTATATTATGTCGTCATTTGTCTGGTTTGTAGAAGTTTATGGTAATAAAAAGGTAGAACCCAGTAAAATACTGCTTACTGCGGCCAAACACGGTGTCTACCAGGGTGCAGCCAAATGGAATTTTAGTCGTATTGAGGTAGAAGAGGCTATATTGCGCGATCTTAGTGAACTAAGTTATGTTAAAATTGACATTCGCGGGGTGAAGGCTCGAATTCAGGTGGTGGAAAAAATACTACCTAAAACTGATATTAGTGGTCCCTGTCACATAGTAGCTACCCGGGATGGGGTAATTGAGGAAGTATTAGCCCTGGATGGCCAGGCTAATGTTAAGCCGGGGGATGTAGTTAAAAAAGGCGATATTCTCATATCAGGCGTGGTTTTTCCTGAGAAAAGCCCCTATATAGTTAGTAGCGAAGAGGAAGAGGACGAAGAGCCGGAACCATATACCGTAAGGGCACGGGGGCAGGTTAAGGCTCGGGTGTGGTATGAAGGTTATGGTGAATGCCGTTTGCATGAAGAAAAACTGGTTACAAGCGGTAACAAACTAAGTAAAATATATATTGAGACACCCATGGGGACATTTTTTGTAAAAGGTCAAAGAGAAAAAACCTATAACTTCTACGAGCAAAAGGTTAAGAAGAGGGTAGTGAAAAGTCCTGTAGGGGAGTTTGGTTTTTTAAAGGTAGAGCTAAAGGAGAAGATTAAGAAAACCCGCGATTTTACGGAAAAAGAAGCAGTTAAGATTGCCCGGGAGCAGGCTATGAAAACACTGTCTCAAAAAATGAGTAAAAAACTAAAAATTACTGAATCCAGAGTAGATATTCTTTCTCGACCCAGTGATCCCATATTAAGAGCTCGAATTTCAGTTGAGACTATAGAAGATATAGCAACCGCGCAGCCCATAAATATATCCCCAAATAGTAATTGATTAGGCATATATGCTATAATAACTAAGATATTTGTATAGCATATATTTAAGGACTACCATTAATATTTATGCAGGAAATAGGAGGTCTTTTATTGGCTGAAAAAGAAGCCAGAATATCGCTTAAGGACAATAAAGAAGCTGCCATTTTTTTTGGCAGCGGGGATAATAATTTTAAATATTTGAGAAGTATATGCCCGGCGGATATATCTGCCCGGGGTGCAGATATTCATATTAAGGGTAATACTGAAGATGTAAATGTTTCCTTTGATTTAGTACGTAATTTAATTGATATAGTTGAGAGTGAAGAGCAGTTAAATATTAGTGATATAAACTATATGCATAATCTCTTGCAGCGCGGGGAAAAGACCAGACACCAGGATATTGTATCAGGTACTATTGTAACTACCGCCCGAGGGAAATCTATAAAGGCCAAAACCTTGGGACAAAAGCGCTATGTACAAGCTATCGCAAGGGATGACGTAGTTTTTGGTATCGGTCCTGCCGGAACTGGAAAAACTTATCTGGCAGTAGTAATGGCAGTTAATGCCCTCAAAAATAAAGATGTAGAACGTATCGTTCTAGTGCGACCGGCAGTGGAAGCGGGAGAAAAACTGGGATTTCTACCGGGGGATTTTATTGAAAAGGTTAATCCCTATTTACGGCCTTTGTATGACGGGCTATTTGATATACTGGGTGTAGATGTTACCCAACGTTATCTGGAAAAAAACATTATTGAAATTGCACCGCTGGCGTATATGCGGGGGCGTACCCTGAATAATGCTTTTATTATTCTGGATGAAGCCCAAAATACCACCCCCCAGCAGATGAAGATGTTTTTAACCCGGCTGGGTTTTAGCTCTAAAGCGGTTATTACAGGTGATATAACTCAGGTGGACTTACCTAAGGAAGAGTATTCAGGTTTAATTGAAATTCAGAAGATACTGGGTAAGGTAAAGGGTGTATCCTTTGAGTACCTCAGCAAAGAAGATGTCATTCGCCATCCGCTGGTACAAAAAATTATTGACGCGTACGAGTCATATGAAGCAGTGGCAGAACATCATCAGTAAACGAACTAGCTTTTCATCTCTTTTTGTTTAGGCGGCAGTTCAATTAGCTAAGGGGAGTATTCATGAGAATACAGGGCATTTCTGATATGATCAGTAAAAGATTTTTAGCTGTTTTTGGACAATCCAACACCAAAAAGGTGCTGGGCGTTTTAATTTTCTTCTCTATTACCATTCTAATTGTGTTTAGTAATTTTAACCCTAAACAGGTAACCTTGAAGCCGGATGAAGTAGCACGGCGTGATATTCAGTCCAATACTACATCGATAATAATTGATGAAGCTAAAACCGAAGAACTGAAAAAACAGGCTGCAGAGAAGGTGCAAAAGGTTTACCAGGAAGATACCTATGCCCTGACCGCGACCAAGAACGAGATAAATAGCTTTTTTACCCTGGTAAATGATATCCGAGCTGCAGGGGAAGATAATAATGATGAACTGCAGGAACTGCTGGATACTACCAATAAAGAGGGGAGAACGGTTGAGACCAGAAATAGTTCCAGTCAACTAGCTCAATATTTAATTAATGCTACCCCTGAGGATTTACAGCAGATGCAGGCTACTTCATTAAGTATTATTCCCGGTTTAATGCAAAAACCCATAACGGAAGAGAATCTGGATGGGGTTTTTGACCAGGCCTCTAAACAGATAGACCAATTGGAGTATTCTCTGCAGGCCCGGGAAATAATGAAAATAGTAATAATTAATGCCATCAAACCTAATCTGGTTTTTAATAAAGAAGCCACCGACAAGGCCATTAAGGAAGCCATAGATGCAGTTAAACCGGTCCAAAAAACCGTCAAGGCCGGTGAAAAAATCGTCCGTGAGGGTGAGCGGGTTACACCTGAACAGATTTCTACCCTTGAACAATTAGGGATTCAAAGAAGTAAGAGTTATCCGCTGACCCTGGTTGGTTCTGCGATTTTTGTTTTACTAACCTTTTGGTTAACTATAGAATTTGTTCGCCGCTATTATAAAAAGATTTATGAAAACCATATGTTAATGCTCCTACTTGGCCTAATATTTATTCTGATATTATCTATTACCCGTTTTCTTACCGTAATAAAGATTGGTGACTTGCCAGATATAAATGCCTTGATTGGTTATTTAGCCCCGGTAGCTGCCGGCTCTATGTTAATTGCTATCTTATTGGACAACCGTTTAGCTTATTTTCTTACTATGATTATGGCCCTCTATGTGGGTTTACTAACCGAAGGTAACCAGTTGTTTTATGCTATTACCGCTTTCGTTGGTGGAACAGTAGGAATTTTTCAGGTTTACCGCCTGAATCAAACCTCTGACCTGGCCCGCTCCGGTTTTTATATTGCTCTGGCAAATATAATCAGTATTATGACCTTGTCTTTAATTGGTGGGAATGTTACTTTAAACCTCATACTGGTTGGTATGGTGATTGGTGCAGTTAATGGTATTCTTTCGGCTGTGTTAATGATTGGAGCTCTTCCCTATCTGGAGTCCGCTTTCTCTATTACTAGCATGATTAAATTATTGGAGTTATCAAATCCCAATAACGAGTTGTTAAAGAAGTTATTGATGGAAGCGCCGGGCACCTATCATCATAGTCTAATGGTGGGGAATTTGGCTGAAGCTTCAGCAGAGCCCATAGGTGCAAACCCTTTGCTCGTAAGGGTGGGAGCTTATTATCATGATATCGGTAAGATTAAAAGAACAGATTATTTTGTTGAAAACCAGCGTGGATTTGATAATCCACATGAGAAAATAGCCCCGGCCTTAAGCGCCTTAATAATTACTTCCCATGTTCGGGAGGGAGTTGAATTAGCCCGGGAAGCGCACATACCTCAGGATATTATAGATTTTATTGAACAACATCATGGTACCAGTTTGGCCAAGTATTTTTACAGCCGTGCTTTGGAAGAGGACCGGGAAGGTACCTTAAGTGAGGAAAGTTTCCGCTATGAAGGGCCTAAACCGCAGAGCAAGGAAGTTGCTCTAGTTATGCTGGCAGATTCAGTCGAGGCTGGAGTAAGATCACTGCAGGATCCTACGCCGGATAAGATAAAAAACATGGTTCGGAGGATAATTCAGGATAAGCTTAATGATGGGCAATTGGAATCTTGTGATTTAACCTTTAAGGATTTGGATGTTATTTCTGATTCCTTCTGCAAGAGTCTTGAAGGGCTATACCATAAACGTATCGAATATCCCGAAATAATCGTGCGCGAGTTTGAAAAAAGGAGAGAAAAGCATGGAGACCATGATAATCAATCAGCAGAACAAGATTAATTATGGAAAAGACCTGCAGCAGGTAATTATTAATGTATGTAATGCAGTATCCAAAATAGTCCATTTGCCTGAAAATAGTGAAGTCAGCATAATGATAGTTGATAATAGTTATATTCAGGAATTAAATTTTATTTATCGACAGCAAAATCGCCCCACAGATGTTCTCTCCTTTGCTATGAATGAGTTGTCTGATGACGAACCTGAATATGATTCTAGTGAACAGCTTAATATTTTAGGTGATATAGTTCTTTCCTTGGAACAGGCATCCCTGCAGAGTAGTGAATATGGGCATAGCTTGGAAAGGGAACTAGGTTACCTGGTGGCTCACGGTATGTTACATCTTATGAGCTATGACCACGAAACTGATGATGAAGCTAGGGTAATGCGGTCCCTGGAAGAAAAAATTATGCAGGCGGTTAAGCTGGAAAGGTAAATGGGGTGAAAATGCGCAGGTTAAGAAGGAGTTTTTCCTGTGCCATAGCAGGGCTGGTTTATTGCATCAAAAGCGAAAAGAATATGAAAATACATATCCTGGCCACGATATTGGTAGTGATTGCTGCTCTGGTGGCAGGGCTGAACTCTATAGAATGGGGCCTTTTGATTCTTACTGTTTTTATGGTTTTGGTAGCGGAAACAGTTAATACGGCTGTTGAAAAAACAGTGGATCTGGTGACCACAGAGTATCATCCCCTGGCTAAACTAGCGAAAAACCTGGCAGCCGGTGCGGTATTACTCGCTACCATAGGATCTTTGGCAATGGCAGTAATTATCTTTGGACCACACATCTAATACGAAAATAGGTACTGATAACAAAGTTGTATTGTAAATAACTTTAATTAATTATCTAGAGTGAGGAGTCAGGTGTAAGGGGTAAGGATACTTCCTAACCATGCCAACCGATGCCCCTGTTTTCATGGGAGTGCGTCCTTTGTCCATAGTGGGTTAATTTTTAATTATGATAAGGAAGGGTCAGTAAATGATCATCGATGAACTGATAGTTAAAGCTAAAGAAGCCCGGGATAATGCTTATGCTCCCTACTCGGGTTTCAAAGTGGGCGCCGCTTTGTTGGGTAAAAGCGGTACCATTTATACCGGGGCTAATGTGGAAAACGCTTCTTATGGCCTGACTGTCTGTGCTGAACGCATAGCAGTTTTCAAAGCGGTAACCTCTGGAGAGAAGAAGTTTGAATCTATAGCTATCAGTGGAAGTGGTCAGGGTTATATTTATCCTTGTGGCGCATGTCTACAGGTACTGGCTGAATTTTCCCCTGAAATGAATGTAATTATTACCGATGAAAAAAACAGCTACAAAGAATATAATTTGAGTGCAATGCTTCCTCAAATTTTTTCTCTGGGAAAATAGGGGGGTTAACTTTTTGAAATCAGGTTTTGTAAGTATAGTGGGACGCCCTAATGTGGGCAAATCCACCTTAATGAACACAGTTATTGGAGAAAAAATTGCTATAGTATCAGAAAAACCGCAGACCACCCGCACTCGTATACAGGGAATATATACTTCGGAGGAAGGCCAGATTATATTTATCGATACTCCGGGTATTCATAAGCCCAGACACTTGTTGGGAGAATATATGGTAAAGGTATCTACCCGCAGTCTGGAAGAAGTAGACTTAATATATTATATGACTGATGTTAGCCGGCCCTTTGGAGGTGGGGAACAGTTTATTTTAAACCAACTCAAGGATGCTACCGTACCCATTTTTTTATTAGTAAACAAAATTGACCTGGCTGATGAAATCAGGATGGAAGAGCATATAAAGGATTTTACCAGCTATATGAATTTTGCTGAAATAATACCTTTGTCAGCTACATTGGGAACTAATATTTCCGGTTTACTGGAAAAGACCTACGCTTATCTACCAGAAGGACCACTCTATTATCCTGAGGATGATTTAACCGACCAACCGGTGTCTTTTATTGCTGCCGAGCTTATCCGAGAAAAGGCCCTCGTACTAACCCGGGATGAAGTACCGCATTCATTGGCAGTGGAGATTGAAGAATTTGATAGTCAGGCCAAAGGTAAGACTTATTTAAGGGCGGTTATCTATACGGAACGCGACTCCCAGAAGGGGATTATTATAGGTAAGAATGGGCAAATGTTAAGAACTATCGGGGAACAATCCCGCCATGATATAGAGGCTATGCTGGGAAGGCCGGTTTATTTAGATTTATGGGTAAAGGTTAAAAAGAACTGGCGCGACAATGAGATTAATTTGAAACAGTTAGGTTACCGCCTAAGTGGAGGAGATTATTAATGATTGCTGCCTGGATGGACAGCACCAATCTTAAACCGGAGGCAAAATGGGAAGATATCAAGATATTGTGCGAAGAGGCAGTCTACTACGGTATGACTGCTGTTTGTATTCATCCCTCTCGTCTGACCCTGGGGAAAGGCTACCTGGCAGGAAGCAGGGTGAAACTGTGTACGGTTATTGGATTTCCCTTGGGTGCAGAAGATAGAGCTACCAAGGTGTTTTCTGCTCGACAGGCTCTTGGTCAGGGGGCAAGTGAACTAGATATGGTTATAAATATCGGGGCGGTTAAGGATAGAAATTTTGCCCTGATAAAGCAAGAGGTCAAAAGCATTCTAGAATTCAAACAGGATTATGATTTTTTATTAAAGGTTATTGTAGAAACGGCTTTGCTTGATAGAACTGAATTAGAAATGCTTAGCCAATTGGTTAGTGATAGTGGTGCTGATTATATTAAGACCTCTACCGGTTTTTCCACTCGTGGGGTTAACCTGGAGGATATAAAGATAATTAAGGCCCATAAAAGTGAGAGTTTAAAGATAAAAGCCAGTGGTGGGGTGAGGAGTCTGGATTTTGCTTTACAGCTTATAGATGCAGGGGTAGACCGCATTGGCAGTAGTAATGCTGCTGCCCTGGTGCAGGAATACCGGCAAAGGGGAGGACTAGTGAAAGGATAGTCCACCAAGTGAGGAAAAAAGTTTATCTGGTTATTATTTTGATTGCCTTTTACACTGCAATTATGATTAATTATCCCTCCCCATGGATAAAGTCCCTGGGTTATCAGCAGGGACTGAACCTCTACGCCTATATGGTTTCCACCCGTAGCAGTTATAGTTTTATTTTCAACCCCGGGTTACGTAAAATTAATAACCATGAAGAATTAGTACGGGCAGTAACTCCAGAAGAAGGCCACAATTTCCCATCTATAATAGATAAACATTTGGCAGGAGGAAGTAATTGCATTATTGAGTGTTCGCAATTGGATACCTGGCATAGTAGCCCAGTCGGGCTGCAATATTTGCGAGAAATGAGGACCCGGACCTACCGGGCCATCATTTTTGATGGCGGGCACCATTTGCCTTCCCTGGGGCTATCCCCAGATATTATTATCATACCTCGCTTGGCTGGTTACGCTGTGCACAGTTACACCCTGGATGGGGTTAAAATAGAGACCATAGAAAAAATGGCACAAGAATGCTGTATTCCCAGTATTATAGTTACGGTACCACGTATGGCTCTGGTTAAAAACCAAATAGCTATGGAAAACATTACTTCACGAATAGTTAATTCATGCTTACGGCAGGAAATAGAAGAAGATTTTAAACCGATGGCTCGCCCCCGTATGAGTAAGTATAATGGTTTTATTTTTGCATATATAGACCAAAATTATTGTAAAAACCCCGATTTGTTTAATAAACGGCTAGGAGAATTAGGTGTTAACGGAGTTAAGAAAATTTACCTGGCATTTGATTTTAAATATAGCAGTAAACAGCAAGCCATTTATTACTGCCAACAATTAGAGAAGAATTTACAACTGCCGGTAGAATGTGTTAATCAGCCGGTTAAGGTTATGAATGTATTTTGGGGTGGGAAATAAGTGTATTACCAGAGCCGATGTATTATCATCAAAAGCATGGATTACCGAGAAAGCGATAAACTGGTTACTGTCTTTTCGGAAAATGAAGGCAAATTAAGGGGTATTGCCCGGGGTATTAAGAAACCTGGCAGTAGCCTTCGTGCTTGTATACAGCCCTTTTGTCATTCCTTGCTTTATTTTCATCGGGGTAAGGAGTTAGGACTTATAACCCAGGGTAGGTTGCTTGATTTCTATGGTGATAGTCGTGAAGACATTAAGCGTACCCTGTATTGTGTTTATCTTATGGAATTAATAGATAAAGCTCTGATGGACCGGATGGCTATGCCCCGACTCTATCGGCTAACTTTAAAAGTACTGGAAGAGATAAATGATACTGGTTTAAATCCGCTAATACTGCGTTATTTTGAAATGCAACTACTGGTGCAGTTAGGTTACCGACCGGTGCTGGACCACTGTATTAGTTGTGGGCAACAGGGAAATATGCTCAAATCTTTTAGTCCTGCCGCCGGCGGTATGCTTTGCCCTGATTGTAGTGCCGGAGAAAACGACTGCCTGATTTTGTCGGGTGAGGTACTGGCGTTATTAAGGCTAATGCTAACAGGCAATCTTACTACTCTGCAGCGGGTAAGGGCTTCTACTGTTGCACAGGATAAGCTGGAATCCTTTCTGGAAAGATACCTGGAATACCACCTGGAGCGCCGGTTTAACATGAAAAACACCATTCGGATTCTAAAAAAGATGCTATCCTGAAATTGTGGCTTTCATGTTAAAATAGGGGTAAGAAGTAAAACTAAGCCAACTGATAACCTTGGGGCCTCCCGGCCTCTACTAAAACTGTTGTTTTTAGGAGATGAGCGACAGGACTGATAGGAGGGAATATGATGGGAAGTCACGTTGATTTGGCTGATAAATTTCGGATTTTTATTAACAACTTAAGGATTGACAACCCGGAAGTGATAAACGGACGCTGTCGGGAAATATGTCAAATACTTAACCAGCGGTACTGGGATCTTAAATCTGATACCCGTAATTTACATTACCTGGGTTCTTATGGCCGGGAAACGGCTATAAAGGGACTTACTAATATTAATGTACTATTTGTATTACCATATCAGGTTTACGAGAAATATGAAAAAAATCCAGGTAATGCACAAGAAGCCTTGCTTAATGAAGTCAAGGAAGTATTAAGTGATACTTATCCAGACATTTTTATTAATGAGGAGAAATACCTGCTGCTGCCTTTTAAGGATGGAATGAACATAGAAATTATTCCCGGTTTTATGAGCCCACGAAAAAACCACATCATTTATCCCGATGCCCGGGATGAAGGGCAATGGCTAACTTTTAACCCCCTTCGCGAGATTGAAGTCATTAATGAATATAATTACAATTATGGGGGCAAGGTAAGGCATTTGGCCCGGATGACCCGGGCTTGGAAAATGACTCACCAGGTTCCTATTCCGGGAATGCTGATTGATACCCTGGTTATGATTTTTATGGACGAATGGGAAGGAAATCAGAGCTCTTTTAGTTATTATGGGATAATGGTAATGGATTTCATGGAATACCTGGCAGGGGTAAAAAATGAGCAGCTGCACTGGTATGCCAAAGGTAGTAATCGTAAAATTGAACGGCAAGAAGATTTTGGAGCCCCGGCCAATGTGGCCTATAAAAAAATCAAACAGGCTATGGATTTGGAGGAACAGGGGGACAGCTATAATGCCAATAAAATCTGGAAAGAGATATTTGGCCGGAGTTTTCCGGATTAAATATGGTCCTACAGTATCTCTCTAGTCTGAGATTGACAAGAGTAAGGGTGGTTGGTTAAAATAAATTATTGGTTGTAAACAAGTTAATAATTGGCGATGAAGAGGAGTAGTAGGAAGGCACAACCCTTACAGAGAGCCGGGTTGCTGGAAACCGGTAGGGAGAAAATTCTGAAGGCGCTTTGGAGCTGCAGGAGGAACGCCATTAAGGTTAGTAAAGCCTGAAACTTTGAGGTGGGCTTTTAGCCAATCAGGGTGGAACCGCGAGTAAACTCGTCCCTGTCCGCAGGGACGGGTTTTTTATTTTTATGGAACTAAAGGAGGTTAGTGCATGAATTTTCAGGAGATTATCCTGCGTTTACAGAATTACTGGGGCAAACAGGGCTGTATAATTCAACAACCATATGATGTGGAAAAGGGAGCAGGTACAATGAACCCGGCTACTTTTTTACGAGCCCTGGGGCCGGAACCCTGGAAGGTAGCGTATGTGGAGCCTTCACGCCGGCCTACTGATGGCAGGTATGGTGAAAACCCTAATCGTTTGCAACATTATTATCAATACCAGGTAATACTTAAACCATCACCGGATAATGTCATAGGACTCTATCTGGATAGCCTGCGTGATTTGGGTATTGAGCCTGATAAGCATGACATTCGTTTGGTGGAGGACAACTGGGAATCACCTACGCTAGGGGCATGGGGCCTGGGTTGGGAAGTTTGGCTGGATGGTATGGAAATAACCCAGTTTACGTATTTTCAACAATGTGGGGGGGTTGAATGTTATCCCGTTTGTGCCGAAATTACCTATGGTCTGGAGCGTATAGCCATGTATATTCAAAACCGGGAAAGTGTTTTTGATATAGAATGGGTGGATGGTATAAGTTATGCCGACGTTCATTATCAGGCGGAAATAGATTACTCCCACTATAATTTCGAATTGGCCACGGTAAATACTTTAAGCACCATGTTCAATCTCTGTGAAGAGGAAGCTCAAAAAATAGCGGCTCGGCACCTTCCCCAACCTGCGTATGATTATGTGTTAAAATGCTCTCACCTTTTCAACCTTCTGGATTCACGGGGGGCCATAAGCGTAACTGAGCGTACCGGCTATATTGCCCGGGTGCGTAACCTGGCCCGACTGGTAGCAGGAGAGTACCTGGAGCAGCGCAAGAGACTAGGTTATCCCTTAATTAAAGACGAGGAGCTTAGAAAAGATTTAATCATAGATGAGGAGGTGCTATAGTGGCGAGAGATCTTATATTGGAAATAGGAGTGGAGGAAATACCCTCAGCCTACATGGGTAGGGCCATAGCAGATTTAAAAGCCAACGCCCTAAAGCAGCTTAATGATGCGCGCCTCTCTTATAAAGAAATACAGAGTTACGGTACTCCCCGCCGGCTTACCCTTTTTGTTAAAGGTCTGGAGGAGAAACAGCCTGATGCCGTGATAGAAATACGGGGACCCAAGAAATCTATAGCATTTGACCAAGAGGGTAATCCTACCAAAGCTGGGCTGGGATTTGCCCGTAGTCACAAGGCCGATTTCAATAATCTGGAAGTCCGAGAAGTTGGGGGAGTTGAGTATATATTTGTAATAAAGAAAGAAAAAGGTAATGCTAGTACGGCAATTCTCCCCGACATTCTGCTGGATATTATCAACAGCCTGAGCTTTCCCAAGTCCATGCGCTGGGGTTATTACCATGCCCGTTTTGCCCGTCCCATCAGATGGTTACTGGCCCTATTGGACAGCGAAAGAATTAATATACAGATAGAGAATATTAAGAGTAATAATGAGACTTACGGGCATCGGTTTCTATCCAGTGGAGTGCTGCCGGTTAAGGACGTTCAGCATTACTTCCAAGTTCTCCGGGAGAATTATGTGATTTTGGATCAGGAAGAAAGAAAAGA
>DIRQ01000112.1:21606-35577 GCA_002424365.1 Syntrophomonas sp. UBA5432
ATGGAAAATGAGGACCTGCTGGAGGAAATAACTTATCTTTTAGAATACCCGACTGCTTTTTATGGGAGTTTTTCTTCTTCATATTTAGAAGTACCGCCAGAAGTATTGACTACATCTATGATTGAGCATCAGCGCTATTTTCCGGTATTTAATAATCAAGGGCAGCTGATGCCCGGTTTTATCGGAGTACGTAATGGAACTGATTATAATCTGGACATTGTTCGGGCTGGTAATCAAAGAGTACTTAAGGCCCGCCTGGAAGATGCCCTGTTTTTTTGGAATGAGGATACTCGCAGGCCCTTGGTAGATATGGTAACAGGGCTTAAAGAGGTACTGTTTCACGAGCGCCTGGGTAGTATTATGGATAAGGTTGAGAGGCTGCAGACCCTTGCTGTGTCTATTGGTGAAGCCTGTAATTTAAGCGATGCAGCTACCCTAAAACGCGCGGCCCTGTTATGTAAAGCTGATTTGGTTAGCAGTATGGTATATGAGTTTCCTGAACTGCAGGGAATTATGGGGCGGTATTATGCAATAAAGAGCGGGGAGAAACCGGAAGTTAGCCAGGCAGTTTTCGAGCATTACCTACCTCGTTCGGCAGGGGACACTTTACCGGCTACCGAGAGCGGTAAGGTTTTAAGCCTGGCTGAGAAAATTGATAACTTGGTAGGTTGTTTTGCTATCGGCATAAAACCCAGTGGCTCCCAGGATCCATATGCTTTAAGACGCCAGGCCATGGGTATAGTACACATTATTCTGGATAGCGGACTTGGCCTTGATCTGGCAAAGCTGGCTGGTAAGGCTTATGATAATTTTGCTGCTATTGAAACAGATAGTGACCGTAAAAATACCATATCTGAGGTATTAGAGTTTATTGTACAGCGAATGCGAGGGGTACTACTGGAGCGGGGATATTCCTATGATCTTATCGATGCGGCTTTGGCTGTACCTTCTAATGATATTACCGACATTTCCAACCGGATAGAGGCACTACAGGACTTACGACAGTCTGAGATATTTGAGGATTTTATGGTGGTCTATAACCGTTGTCACAACCTTACTAAAAAATGGGCAGATGACAGTATAAATGTAAAAGTACTGGTGGATGAGAGTGAAATCAATCTTAATCGTAGTTTTAATCTCATCAAGTACGACGTATACCGTGACATAAACACTCGTAATTATCTGGGTGCCTGTAAGATGTTGGCTGGGTTACGCCCCGAAGTAGATGATTTCTTTAATGCTGTAATGGTAATGGTTGATGATGTAGAGCTGAAAGCCGCACGGCTGGGCTTGTTGAAAGCAATAGCTAATTTATATAATTTAATTGCTGATTTCTCAAAAATCGTAGTATAAAAAAATTTCTTCAACAGGATATTTTTAAGTGATATAGTATATATAATTAGTGCCTTTTTAGCTAAAAAGTATAGCACATAGGCGGTGGATAATATCGAACTGAGTGACAGGCAGGAAAAAATCCTAGAAATAGTTAAAAACAATTGTCCTATTACCGGTGAAAAAATAGCCGAGCTCTTAAATGTAACCAGGGCTGCCCTGCGTCCGGACCTGGCTGTACTTACTATGTCCGGATTTTTGGAAGCCAAACCACGGGTAGGTTACACTTTTAAATCTGAAGGTTTTGGCAATGAACTAAAAAGAATACTTAATCAATATCGGGTTAAGGATGTACAGTCCATGCCGGTAATAATGAGGGAAAATTGCAGTACGTACGATGCAATTGTTACCTTGTTTATGGAGGACACCGGTAGTATCTTTATTGTTGACGATGAAAACTTCCTTAGTGGAATTGTATCTCGGAAAGATTTTCTAAAGACTACTTTGGGGCATGCGGACATTCACAAAATGCCGGTAAGCATAATTATGACCCGTATGCCTAATATCGTTACTGCAGGAGTTGATGATATAGTTGTAGATGCGGTTAAGAGAATAGTTGAGCATGAGGTAGACAGCCTTCCTGTGGTAAAAAGCTATATCAACCCGGAGGGGGATGAAAAACTAGAGGTAGTAGGCAAGATTACTAAGACCAATATAGCCCGCCTATTTCTGGATCTCGCCAGCGATGGTCGTTAGTATTGATTATTGTATACTAATGGTGTTCCTGGCAGTACAGGAAGGTCGGAGACTTAAACCAAAAAAATGGAGGTTTTTGATTTGCTGGATCATTTACCCAAAGTATATATAGTATCTGATTCAATTGGGGAAACTGCGGAGATGGTTGTTCGTGCAGCTGCCAGCCAGTTTAACTCAGGTACAATGGAAATCAGGAGAATACCTAATATATCCGATATAGACACTCTCGACGAGATCGTACATCAGGCCAGCAGTAATAATTCCATAATTGCCTATACCCTGGTTATAAATGAGCTGGCCGAACATTTAAGAGCTGAGGCTAGCAAGTATAATGTGGTATGTGTAGATATTGTAGGCCCCTTAATTGAGGCATTTAATAAGGTTAGCAGTATAGAACCTAAAAGAGAACCAGGCTTATTACGTAAGGTTGATGAAATGTATTATCGCCGGGTGGAAGCAGTAGAATTTGCAGTTCGTTACGATGATGGGAAAGACCCGCGTGGTATTAGCCTGGCTGATATTGTATTGGTAGGTGTTTCCCGCACTTCAAAAACACCGCTTTCCATGTATCTGGCACATAAACGTATTAAAGTTGCCAATGTCCCATTAGTTCCTGAAGTAACCCCGCCGGAAGAGCTTTTTAAAGTGGAACGGGGTAAGGTTATCGGCTTAACCATAAACCCGGATCAGTTAAATCATATCCGGGCAGAAAGGCTTAAGACCCTGGGGTTAAAGGGTCAGGCCAGTTATGCTAATCCCGAGCGCATACTGGAAGAAATCGAGTATTCCAGCGAAATTATGAAAAGGCTGGGCTGCCCGGTAATTGATGTAACTAACCGGGCGGTGGAAGAGACTGCCAGCAAAATATTGGAAATCTACTATAGGAGGTTGAGCAATGTCTAGCAAAAAATATGTCTATATGTTCGAAGAGGGGAATTCTGATATGCGTTCCCTACTGGGGGGGAAAGGTGCCAACCTGGCTGAAATGACTCGTATTGGCCTACCCGTTCCTCCTGGATTTACTATAAGCACAGAAGCCTGCAACGAGTATTTGGCTTCTGAAAATGAATTTCCCCCCGGTGTGTTGGAGCAAATTTTTGATGCTTTAGCCAACCTCGAGAAACACACTGGTAAGGGCTTTGGTAAAAAGGATAATCCCTTGCTGGTTTCAGTTCGTTCTGGAGCAGCCGTTTCTATGCCAGGTATGATGGATACTATTCTCAACTTGGGTCTAAATGATGAAAGCGTTTTGGGTTTGGCCGCTCTTACTGGAGATGAGCGCTTTGCCTACGATTGTTACCGGCGCTTTATCCAGATGTTTAGTAATGTAGTTCTGGAACTGGAACATAACCTGTTTGACGAAATAGTGGAGAAGTACAAACGCAAGCTTAGCCTTATCTTTGACTATGAAATTCCCGCTTCTGAGCTTAAGGAAATAATTGCTGAATATAAATCCCTGGTAAAACACGAAGAGGGGTTTGATTTTCCTCAGGATGTAAAGGAACAGCTAGTTCTGGCAGTTAAATCAGTATTTAATTCCTGGAATAATCAGCGGGCCATTGTTTATCGCCGGCTGAACAAAATAGATGATAATCTGGGAACGGCAGTAAATGTACAATGTATGGCTTTTGGTAATATGGGACAGGATTGTGGTACCGGGGTAGCATTTACCCGTGACCCTTCTACTGGTGAGCGTAAGTTATATGGTGAGTTTCTGGTTAATGCCCAGGGAGAAGATGTGGTAGCAGGTATTCGTACTCCTTTGCCAATATCCCACCTTCAGGATGAACTGCCCACAGTTTACCAGCAGTTTGTTGATACCTGTGAGAAATTGGAGAAACACTATCGTGATTTGCAGGACATTGAGTTTACCGTTGAAAAAGGCACCCTTTACATATTGCAGACCAGAAACGGTAAGCGTACCGCCCGGGCTTCAGTTAAGGTTGCAGTTGACATGGTTAATGAAGGGTTAATAACTAAAGAAGACGCGTTGCTGCGAGTAGATGCGGAACAGATTAATCAACTTTTGCACAGGCAAATAGATAATAGCGTAAAGCTTGATCCTATTGCGGTGGGACTTCCTGCCTCTCCCGGAGCTGCCTGTGGCAAAGTGATATTTGATGCTGACCTGGCAGAAAAACTTGGTGGGGCCGGCGAAAAGGTAGTTTTAGTCAGGAATGAAACTACCCCTGATGATATCCATGGCATCATCTATGCTCAAGGGGTTTTAACCTCCCGGGGAGGAATGACTTCTCATGCTGCGGTGGTAGCTCGGGGTATGGGTAAACCTTGTGTTTGTGGGTGCGAAACTATTAAGCTTGATGCCGGCAACAACTGTTTCTATGTAGGTGGACTAGTAGTCAGAGAAGGTGACATTATTAGTATAGATGGGGCTACCGGTCGGGTAATGCTGGGTGAGGTTCCCATGATAGAGCCCACCCTTTCCGATGAGTTTGAGACCCTTCTAGGCTGGGCTGATGAAACTAAACGATTGGCTGTAAGAGCTAATGCTGATACTCCCCAGGATGCAGCTCGGGCTCGGGAATTTGGTGCTATCGGTATTGGTCTGTGCCGTACTGAACATATGTTTATGGCCTCGGAACGACTTCCGCACGTACAGGATATGATACTGGCGGAGAGCCTGGAACAAAGGAAAAAAGCCCTGGCGCAACTGCTTCCATTCCAGAGGGAGGATTTTTACGGAATCTTAAAGGCTATGGCACCATATCCGGTAACTATTCGTTTACTTGATCCACCTCTGCACGAATTCCTACCTCATAAGGAAGTACTGCTGGTAGAGATAACGGAGATGAAATTTAAACAGGCTGATGAATCCCTCATTATAAGCAAAGAGGAATTATTAAAGAAAGTTGAAAGTCTCAGTGAGGCTAATCCTATGCTAGGCCATAGAGGATGCCGCCTGGGTTTAACCTACCCGGAAATATACCGTATGCAGGCGCGCGGTATTTTTGAGGCTATGGTTCGTTTAAAGCAGGAAAAAGTAGAGACTTTTGCTGAGATTGAGATACCGCTAGTTATGGATGCTGCCGAGTTGGTATGCCTTAAAACCGAGATTCTAGATGTATATGAAGAGGTTAAAGCTGAGACTGGGGTGGAATTGGAATTTGCCCTGGGAACCATGTTGGAGCTTCCGCGGGCTTGTATAGTTGCTGATGAGCTAGCAACCGAAGCCGACTTCTTCTCTTTTGGCACTAATGACCTGACCCAAACCACCCTTGGTTTTAGCCGTGATGATGCTGAAGGTAAATTCATACCGGTTTATCTGGATAAAAAGATTATGAAGGATAATCCTTTTGCAGTATTGGACCGTAAGGGTGTTGGCAGTTTGATGAAGATAGCTGAAGAAAAAGCCCGGGGAGTAAAAAAGGATATACTAATGGGTATTTGTGGCGAGCATGGGGGAGAACCAAGCTCCATAGAGTTCTGCCATATAATTGGGCTGGATTATGTAAGTTGTTCACCTTACCGTATACCGGTAGCCCGTTTGGCCGCAGCCCAGGCCGCCATTAAAAAGTTAGGTGATCTAGGACAGAAGCAAGATTTGAAATAGTTAATATATTATAATATTATATTAAGGTAAAATTTAATATTTAAGTTTTATAGGGTTCCGCAGTTTTATGAAAAGAACTGGTCTGGACCAAGATAAAACGCACAGGTTCATCTGTGTTCACGGAAGGATAAAAGCCTGGGAGATATTATGTGTCTCTCGGGCTTTTTGATTTTTAACATTTAAGGAGGGTGTGAAGGATATGGAATGGGTGCTATTAGTTATAGCAGGACTTTTAGAAATGGGTTGGGCTGTAGGCTTGAAGTATTCTCAAGGGTTTACAAAACTTGTACCGAGCATATTTACAATACTGGGCATGATTGCTAGCTTTTATTTTTTGTCATTAGCATTAAAAAATATCCCATTAGGAACAGCTTATGCAATCTGGACAGGAATCGGAATAGTTGGGACTTTGATTTTGGGAATTATACTGTTCAAAGAACCCGTGGACCTGTTACGGTTAATCTTTATTGGATTAATAGTTATAGGGATTGCGGGCTTGAAAATGGTATCTGCTCATTAGATAATGGTAATCTGCCTGTGCTTCTCCCGGTGGGTGTTCCAGGGGAAGGTAGCCTTCTTCACCGCATAGTTCTTTTTTCTGGCCGATACATAGAGTTCTTTCACCGCATTGAATATGTTCTTATGTTCATCACACAGGCGGTCATAGATGCGCCGGGCAGTATGCTGTTGTTTAACTGGCCGGTTCAGGTATTCTTTAAGCCAGGCATCAATTATCGATTTTACCGGATCAAGTTTCGAAGGTCGTGCCCGTTTAGGTTTTCGGATTTCATGGAAATCGGATGGTTCAGTATCTTTTTTTCCAATTTACTGATGGCTACAAAATTCATAAATTTTAGGAAGTGTTCTATAATTAATAGTAAAAAACGAGATTGGTCTATTATGATAGCTGCCGCCCAGGCCAAACTTAATAATTACTAATGAACTCATATATCGCAAAATAAATATTGCCCGGAAACTTAAACAAGGCCTCCAGGCTTTTAACTCTTAACCGGATGGGAAAAAGAAACATATGCTAAAAGTTATACGTATTTACCTATCCAAGAATATATTAATAGTCAGGGGCAAAACAGCCATAAGTTGTAAGGAAAAATTAGAAATGGGACAAAAAAGTTCCGGGTAAAAGAATCTGGTGGATTACCTCTACTCAGAGCAGCAGGGGTTTTTCCCCTGCTTGTAGTATAAAACAATAGTGAGGAAGTGATATTATGCCAAAATTATTAATTGTAGCTATTAATGGAAGTCCCAATAATGAAGGGAATACCTCTTTTTTATTAAATCAGGCCCTGGAAGAGTGTACTACACGGGGGGCTGACACCGAGTTCTTGTTTTGCCGGGAAATTTTTAAGGACCAGAGAAATCCCTTCTGTATGGCTTGTTCTTCGCCCTGTCCGGGGAAGTGTTATAAGAATAAAGAACTGGCCAATGCCTATGAGTTAATTTCCCGAGCTGATGGTTTAATACTGGGCAGCCCTGTATATTTCGGTACAGTATCGGCCCAACTTAAAGCTTTTTTTGATAAAAGCAGGGCATTAAGGACCGAGAAAAAGCTGCTTAACGTAGTTGGGGGAGCCATTACATCCGGCGGTTCCCGTTTTGGAGGTCAGGAGGCAACTATCCGGGCTTTGCATGATATAATGTTGGCCCACGGTATGATAATTATCGGTGATGGTCATCATGAAGATGATTGTGGTCATACGGGAGCAGCAGCCCAACACCCGGCGCAGGAGGATGATAACGCTATCAAACGCAGCCGTATTTTGGGTAAAAGGATATTTGAAGTAGCCCGGGCTACCAGCACATTGAGAAAGAGATAGACGGGGAATAGACACAGATAACACTGACCCTTCGGCACAGCAACCTTAACAGCGACCAAAGGGAGCATTAGTGGTACCCGAAGGGTGATTCTGATTTTTTTAAATAAACTTAACCCCGGCTGCTATTTTCATACGTGGTTGCCGTGTGCCCTTTAGGGTACGGCTTTCGGCCGTAGCCGGTTAGTAGGAAATAAACACTGAGCACACTGCCACAGTGTTATTCATAAACAATCAGAGTCCTTCAGCTCCCTTAATAGCGACCGTAGGGAGCATCGGTGTGCCCTATGGGTATGTCAAAAAAACTGTAACCCGCGGAAATCCTGCTTAATAAGCGTTATCCGTGTCTATTTTAGGGGGTGAATTAATATGTTAATACGGGAAGAAATAGAGCAACGGGAGGTTGCTTTACTAAGCCCACTGGCCCTGCCAGCTATCAAATCTACCGGCCGGGAAACCTATGAAGACCCTGACCCTATTCGTACCTGTTTTATGGTTGATCGAGACAGAATAATTCATTCCAAATCTTTTCGCCGTTTAAAACATAAAACCCAGGTTTTCATAGCTCCTCCGGGTGACCACTATCGCACTCGTCTGACCCATACCTTGGAAGTGAACCAGATTGCACGTACCATTGGCGCAGGGCTTAACCTTAATTTAGATTTAATTGAGGCTATTGCTTTGGCCCATGATGTTGGCCATACTCCATTTGCACATGCTGGAGAACAAGTACTTGACGAACTGTTAACTACTGGATTTCGACATAATGAGAATAGTATACGGGTTCTTACCAGGGTAGAACAAAATAAAACCCGGAAGGGGTTAAATTTGAGCCAGGAAGTTCTGGATGGAGTTCTTCATCACAGCGGTTATGGACGGGATGAACCCCTGGCTGCAACTCTGGAGGGGCAGGTTATTCGCTTAAGCGATAAAATAGCTTATGTACAGCATGATATAGATGATTCTATCCGAGCCGGATTACTGGTTATTGAGGATATTCCTCGCGAATACCTGGACATACTAGGAGACAGCCATAGTAAACGTATTGCTACCCTGGTAAGTAGCACTATCCATAACACCCGAAAATTAATGGATCAAGGAGATAATGTCCGAGTGGCACCGGGAGAAGAGGCTGAGATGGCCTTAAAAGGATTGCGCCATTTTATGTTTGATACCATATATACCGGAAACGTTTGCCAGGCAGAACGTAGCCGGGCAGCATTTGTTCTGGAACATCTTTTCAACTATTATCACCGGTATCCTGAGAAGATGAGCCAAATTTATCGTGAGATAGCTGATGACGAAGGATTGGAAAGAGGAGTAGCAGACTATATATCAGGTATGAGCGATGCTTACTGTGTAAGCTTATTTAAAGATATTTATATACCCCAGTCTTTGGTTCCTGATGCTCAAAGATTTATGTCTACTGATGTATAAATAACGTGCACCGATAATAATAACAACAATAAAAGCATAGGACCAATCGCAAGGGTTGCCGGAAATAAAATATTACTCACTCTAAAAGGCTCAATTATTGGTTTTAACTGATGGTTGAGTCTTATCTAAAAATATAATCTACCATAAAGGAGAAACAAGCTGATTGTAGAATAAGTAGACAGTATGAAATAGGAACAAAGCACAAGAAAGAGACAAAAATCGACTGAACAGAAGGAATTATCCTTCGAACATAGAATAATGGTGAATATTAATGACTGTATATGATAACCGGGTAACCCGGGAAATATCTGAGCGCCTGGACATAATTGATATTATAGGCGAGACTGTTAAGCTAAGCCGTAAGGGTAACCGCTACTGGGGACTGTGCCCATTTCATGCAGAAAAAACGCCTTCGTTCAGCGTGACTCCGGAGCGTAATATGTTTTATTGTTTCGGCTGCCATGCTGGTGGGGACATTTTTTCCTTTGTAATGAAGCGTGATGGTCTGGATTTCAAGGAAGCTCTCGAGATGCTGGCGGCTCGAGCAGGAATTAAGCTGGCGTCTACTTCGGTTAGCAGAGATCAGGAACATAGAAAAAGAGTAATAGAAGTTAACCGGGCAGCAGCTGAGTTTTATCATCAAATGCTATTAAGCCATCAGGGCAGCGCAGCCCTGGATTATCTTAAAAGACGTGGTATAAAAACGGAGACCATTTTGACCTATAAATTGGGATATGCCCCTGAGCAATGGAACGCATTAGAGGAATACTTGCTAAAGAAGGGTTTTTCCCAGGAATATGTGAAATTATCCGGCTTAATAAAACGTAATGAAAACAGGAACAGCTATTATGATCTATTTCGCAAGCGACTGATGTTTCCCATTTTTCAATATAATGGGGACATTCTCGGTTTCGGTGGCCGAGTCCTGGACGATACTTTACCCAAGTATATTAATACACCGGAAACCGAGCTTTATTCCAAAAGAAAAGTTCTATATGGGCTCTATCAGGCTCGTAAGGCTATACGCTCTACTAATGAAGCAGTGCTCCTGGAAGGATACATGGACTGTATCAAATTGCAGCAGGCCGGCGTAGATAACTGCATAGCCTCACTGGGAACGGCGCTAACTCAGGAACAGGCCAATCTTCTATGTCGGTATACAGAAAATGTACTGATTTTATATGATGGTGATGAGGCAGGACAACGAGAAACCCTGAGGGCTATTGATATTTTTGTAGAAGAAGCTTTGAGCGTTCAGGTGGTAACTTTGCCTTTAGGTCAAGATCCCGATGACTTTTTAGAGATAAATGGAAAAGAGGAATTTTTACAATATATACAGAATAATAAGCTTAGTCATATAGAATTTAAAATAAACAGATACCTCAAGCAAGAAAAAACGCTGAATTTAGAGGCGAAAATTTCGATAGTAAACGCCGTAAAAAATGATATTAATAGGTTGAAGAGTCCAATTGAAAAGGATTATTATATAAAAATCCTGGCTCAAAAACTATTGATGGAACCCAATTTGATCTATAGGGAACTCAAGGTGGCAAATAAGCGTCAGAACCCGATAAATAGGAATAAAACTCAAATATATAGAGATAATATACAGTACGGCAATTATAGCAAAGATGAGAAAATATTGGCAACCATGCTAAAGGACGAGAAATCCTTTAGCATGATTAAAGATAGCTTGGGCTTAAACTTCTTAGTACGAAGTGAATATAAGGATATGATGAATATCTATGATCAACTAGAAGGGAGCCAGGAAGAAAGGCTTGCAAAACTGGGAGAGATTATGCAGCAGGAAGGTATGGCAGCAACCTATGCCAGAATTGTTTTCCTGATAGAAGAAATAAATGTTGAAGAAGCTGATGTTAAGGAATTTATTCGCCGCGTACAAGCATTAAAAAGCAAAGCACGCTGGCAAAAGATATATCAACAAATAGACTTTCTTAAAGCAGAAGGAAATTTTGAACACTTGTTAAAATTCGTACTTAACCTGGATAGCTTTTTAAACGAAACCCGGGAAGGGGGGATATTATAATGAAACTGGATAGAAAGCTGGCAGAAACAGTAAGCGCCCTGGCTGAAAAAGGGAAAAAGAAGAATAATCTCTCCTACGAAGAGATTATTGAAGAACTGCAGGAATTCAGCTTGGGAACAGATAATATAGAAGATATACTGGAACACCTCCAGTCCCTGGGTATAAACGTGGGTAACGAATCTGATACTGATGCTGAAGCAGATGAGCAGGAACAGGAAAGCGTGGAGACAGAAGAAGTGTCTGTTCCTGATGGTATTGAAATAGATGACCCGGTACGCATGTATTTAAAGGAAATAGGACGAGTTCCTTTGCTTACCGCGAATCAGGAGGTAGATCTTGCTCATAGAATTGAAAATGGCGATGAAGACGCCAAAAAGCAACTGGTTGAGGCTAATCTAAGGCTGGTTGTTAGTATTGCTAAACGCTACGTAGGAAGAGGTATGCTCTTCCTGGACCTAATTCAGGAAGGTAACCTGGGTCTTATGAAGGCAGTAGAAAAATTTGACTATCGTAAAGGGTTCAAATTTAGCACTTATGCTACTTGGTGGATCAGGCAGGCAATAACCCGTGCTATAGCTGACCAGGCCCGTACCATCCGTATACCGGTACACATGGTGGAGACTATTAACAAGTTGTCCCGGGTACAGAGAAACCTATTACAAACTTTAGGGCGGGAACCCACGCCTTTTGAAGTAGCCCTAGAAATGGATATCCCGGTGGACAGGGTAATAGAAATTATGAAAGTAGCCCAAGAACCGGTTTCACTGGAGACCCCTATTGGTGAGGAAGATGACAGCCATCTAGGTGATTTTATAACTGATGAAGATGCAGAATCTCCCGAGGAATCAGCCTCCTTTGTGTTACTGCGAGAGCACTTGGACGGCATTCTCAATACTCTAACCGAAAGGGAAGAAAAGGTTTTGCGATTAAGGTTTGGGTTGGATGATGGTAGGCCCCGTACCTTGGAGGAAGTGGGACAGGAATTTGGAGTCACCCGGGAGAGAATTAGGCAGATAGAAGCCAAGGCGCTACGTAAACTAAGGCATCCTTCCCGGAGCAAAAAACTTAAGGATTATATTGAATAGAGGCGATTGTTTGTTGACAATTAGCCTGTAGGAAGATATAATATTTGTCGTTGGGGCATTCCTCGATAGCTCAACGGTAGAGCATCCGGCTGTTAACCGGAGGGTTGTAGGTTCGAATCCTACTCGGGGAGCCAGTGAAAATTTCCGGCGGTAACCCTATAAAAGTTACCGCTTTTTATTTGAAGCTAACCCCGTAAAAACAATAGAGTTTTCTATTGACCTAGTAAGAGATATTTTGGTATACTAACTCTTGCGGGGTTCCGCAGTATTCCGGGCCTATAGCTCAGTTGGCAGAGCTACCGGCTCATAACCGGTTGGTCCCAGGTTCGAGTCCTGGTAGGCCCACCATCTTCAGAAGTCAGAGGTCGGAAGTAGGATGTCAGACTTTGCAGTTAGAGATTTGACTTGGATAATGTTAACAATATGATATCTGTCATCTGACTTCCAACTTCCATTTAATCAGAGTTCAGGAGTTAGGCTGTTGGAAATTTTCAAACTCTCCGACTTCCAACATCCGACTTCAGACATCTGTTATGGCCCCTTGGTCAAGCGGTTAAGACACCGCCCTTTCACGGCGGTAACGGGGGTTCGAGTCCCCCAGGGGTCACCATTTTAAAGGGCGATTAGCTCAGTTGGGAGAGCACCTGCCTTACAAGCAGGGGGTCGGCAGTTCGAGCCTGTCATCGCCCACCATATGAAAATAAGAACCATGAAGAATCATGGTTCTCTTTTTTACACCTGGAATTTTCACAGCTATTTTCCACGGAATAAGCTTACCTTCACCCGGAAAGAATAAGGGCGGAGGTGGTTTTCATGGAACTGGAGCAGGGGGAGCATAGTATTTTATCCTTTTTCCCTTCTAGTGACAAGGCCCAGGAAGCGGCACAGGCAATAGAAGAAGCGGGACTAGTACCTGAACCTGGAGCTATTCAGGTTGATAGAATAACACGTTATAGTTCTGCTGACGAAGATGAATATAACAATCCAATAAGTAATGCCGCTACTTTAAGTGGAATTACCCTATACTCGGCCAGTGAGGGTGAAGAGGGTACCAATCCCCTACTGGCTGCTATGGATTCAGCTAGCGGAATTGGTAATCCCAATGCAGGTGTTCCGGGTAGGCATGGCTTCATGTTAACCCTAGTTACTGCTAAAGAAAATGTAGAAGCAGCACTGGAAATAATTAGGGCTTACGACGGTGATACCTGATTATTTTGAAGTCCGGTAAGCAGGTTTTATTGGGATAGTTTTTGAATGAAGATATTTGACAATCAGATTAGGTTTAGGCTATAATTTCTTTGCCTTGTTCTTGAAGGGATCTCCTTTTTGGGGAAAACTAAGTCCAAGAGTAATCCCGGAAGGGAGATGAATTAATGTTTGAAGACAAGTATCTAACTTGTAAGGATTGTGGTAGTGAATTTTTATTCTCAGCATCCGAGCAAGAATTTTACGCGGAAAAGGGTTTCCAGAACGAACCTGGTCGTTGCCCTGATTGCAGAAGAGCGCGTAAACAGCAGCGCAATGGGTATAGTTCTCGTCCCAGAGAAGACCGACCTGTATTTGCCACTGTCTGTGCTGATTGTGGTCAAGAGACTACAGTGCCGTTTGAACCCAGTGGGGACAGACCAGTCTATTGTAGAGATTGTTACCAAGCGAGGCGCAACCGCTACTAAAATCGCTACCAAAAACACACTTTGGCAGTATAGAGGGGTTAACAGGACCCCTCTTTTTTTATGCCTTTTACTTCAGTCAGATATTCTGCAATAGGAGCGGGAATATAATCACGTATTAAAATGAACCTTTTTCCCAAATTTGTAATAGGTCAGATATAGTCCTAATAAACGACATTAGTCCTGCATAAATAGCGACAAATGGCTGATGAAAAATTAATTCATCCGGGTTAACCTAAAT